>CAJWXP010000008.1 GCA_913049785.1 uncultured Dehalococcoidia bacterium
CATCCAGTTCACCATTGGGTTCATCGCTGGCTGGATGGCCAAAAATGGCTTTGACGGGATCGCGGATTGGCTGTTTAGCCTGTTATAGTAAGAGCCGATCCCGAATAGCCGCTGCGATATGCGACATCATCACTGGCGGCACTGCGCGGCCGATCCGTTCGGCCTGTTGTCGATAGTTGCCTGTTAAAATGAAATCATCAGGGAACGACGCTAGACGGCGTAGCTCCGCGATTGTGAACTTGCGCGGTTCGAGCGGATGACAGACCGCTGCCGCACCTACATCCGCAGTTGCCGTTAGAGTTGGGCTTGGCCCATTTAGTCGGGGCTTGATTAGATTAAATCGATCAACCGCAGCTTCGCCTGGGCGTATGCGGTGCCACCAGTTGCCGATCTTATATTTCGCAAGATCGACCTCCTTTAGTTGGGCATCGCTGTTTTTGACATCCGCTATCGCTTCCAGGGCCGAATAGAAGTAGGGCAGCGGCCTCGGATGCACCGGATCGAGTTTCAGGTCGTTGCGTGTGCCAACGAAGATCAGACGCTGGCGCATTTGCGGAACACCTAGCCATTGGGAGCTTAGAAGTTTAGCCGATACGCGGTATCCGCAGGCCCGGAGCGCAATGTAGATTTCCTTGAAGTAACCCTTCGCGGTTCCTTTCACGAGGCCGGAGACATTCTCCGCAACGAAGGTCTTCGGCTGGATGCCGTTTAGGACGCGGGCGAACTCGAAGAACAGGTCATCCGTTCGCTGGGCGGTATCGCTGTATTCTTTAGCCTGTCCCCAATATTTGTGCCGCTTGCCAGCAGTCGAGAACGATGCACAGGGCGGCGAGCCGTCGAGCAGGTCGCGCGGGATATCGATGAACACAGGCCCCTTCTTGCCTGTCATAGCTGTGCGGAAGGCGTGGCGGAACAGCTCCGGTATGCGGTCAGCCACGTTCACGGTGATGGCCTGCTTGGTGATAGGCCGGAAGAGCGAGAGGTGGTCAAGCTCCTGAAAGGCATCGCGGTAAACGACTTCCCGTGCAGGTGCGCCGGAAATGGCGATGACCGGTGAGTGTCCCGTGTACGCGGCGTAGATGCCGGATACCAGGTTGGTGGCGCCAGGGCCGTTGGTGACCAAACACACACCAGGCTTGCCCGACGAGCGAGCGTAGCCGTCTGCCATGAAGGCCGCGCCCTGTTCGTGCCTGACGCTGATGAATTTGATGTCGGGCGCATCGTACAGGGCGTCCAGTATCTCCAAAAAGGTCCCGCCCACGATGCCGAAGACGTACTCCACGCCCTCCGCTCGGAGCGCCTCTACTACCGCCTGGCCCGGTGTTCGCTGTGCCATACCGCCACCATCCATACTCTATTTAGCTTGACCGCCAGGGTAATGCTCTGTACCCAAATTCTCTAACGGCTACCGATGGTAGTTGACCATATGTAATACGTCTATCCTTGACGGCCTCTCTAGCTGTCCTATACTATCTGGCCGCAACACCCAAAGGCCAGCCCTTGACCCATCTGACCTGACGGGCACAGCTATGGCCTAATACGGCAGGAAAACACCCAACCAGGGAGGTAAACACGTGCTAGGCGGCATTTTCTCAGTACTCTCAGCAATGTCATTCGCGCTGGGAGGCACCATGACCCGGCGAGGAATGATGCGAGCGTCGGCTTCCTTCGGCCTGTACGTGACGGTCATCCTGGGTGTGCCCCTCTTCGCCGTGGCAGCCCTGGCTACGGGCCAGATATTCGACGCCGGCGAGATAACGTCAAACGGCTACGTGCTGCTGGCAGGGGCTGGCATCCTGCACTTCCTGGTGGGTAGATACTGCGGATTCCGAGCGGTGGGAGCCATCGGTGCGAACCGCAACCAGCCCCTTCTCACCACGTCTATCCTGTACAGCGTTATCTTGGCCATCATCGTCCTCGACGAGAGTATTACGTGGGCGATGTTTGGCGGCATGGCGTTGGTGGTGGTGGGCCCGATGCTGATGATCGAGCGGGCGCGCAAGTCTGGGGACGCAGTTGAGGCTGCGGGAGGCCCAACCACGTCTCAGGACAAACCAAGCGGTCTACCTGCGGCAGGGCTCCCCTCCGACCCTTCATCTACGCTTATATCTGGGGACGCCGCTGCGGCGGCGACCGCAACAAAGCCCGACTCCAAACCCGACATGCCCCCCTTGAAGCTGGCGGAGGGCTACTTCTTCGGGCTGGCCGCAGCGGCCATCTACGGCAACACCCCCATCATGGTTCGAGCGGCGTTGCAGGACTCGGAGCTTGGCATCATGGGCGGCCTGGCATCGTACATCGCAGCAGCGGCGGTGCTCATGGTGACGCTGCTGGTACCGGGAAAGCTGATGAAGGTGGCTGCGGAGCGCAAGACGGCGGGGCCGTGGTTCTACGCCAACACGGTGGCCAGCTTCTTTGCGCAGATGTTCCGGTACATGGCATTGGGCATCGCGCCGGTGACCATCGTTGCGCCCCTGGCCCGCACGCTGGCGCTGTTCACGCTGGCTTTCTCGTTCCTCATCAACCGGAAGCTGGAGTACTTTGGCGCGCGGGTGATCATCGGCATCCTGCTGTCGGTGGTAGGCTCTGTGATCCTAGTGCTTCAGGCCTGACCAGGACTAGTCCTGGACCTATATTCCTGTGGTTACCAAAAGCGTCAGATACGAGTTAGGACTGGGCAGCCCTGAGTTCGCCTGACCCGCAGGTCAATCTCAGACATATCCAGGAGGCTCATCATGGCGGACGGTTTCATACCTCTCGAGTACACGGAGTACACCATCGCGGAGATGCAGCAGCGGGCGGCGTCGTTCTACGACGATGTGCGACGTCGTCGTACGGTGCGCGACTTCTCGGACAGGGCTGTGCCTCGCCAGGTCATCGAGCAATGCATCGCATCGGCAGGAACGGCGCCCAGCGGCGCCAACCAGCAGCCGTGGCACTTTGTGGCGGTGAGCGACGCATCGGTCAAGCATCGCATCAGGGAAGCGGCAGAGGCTGAGGAGCGGGCCTTCTACAGCGGAAAGGCATCTGAGGAGTGGCTATCAGCGCTGGAACCCCTGGGCACGGACGCGCAGAAGCCTTTCTTGGACACTGCTCCGTGGCTCATCGCGATATTCGGGGAATCGTACGGTGTGGCCGAGGATGGGAGCCAGGTGAAGCACTACTACGTGCAGGAGTCTGTGGGGATTGCGACGGGGATGCTGATCACGGCGCTGCATCATGCGGGGCTGGCGGCGCTGACCCATACGCCAAGCCCGATGGGGTTCCTGAACACGGTCCTGGGCCGACCGTCAAACGAGCGACCCTTCCTGCTGCTGGTGGCTGGCTACCCGTCGGACGACGCACAGGTGCCGGACATCGCTCGCAAGCCGCTGGAAGGCATCAGCTCCTTCGTCTAACCTACCGGGGACTGGCCTGAGGCTGCGGGGGGCCGGCAGAAGGTAGCCACTAGCCCACACATAAAAACGTAAGCAAAGAGGCCCTCACATGAGGGGCCTCTTGCTATGTGTTTACTAGGCCAGGGTTCGGCTTTCGTCTCCAATAAACCTAACCGAAGATGGCGTCCTTGCTCTTCACATCGTCGGGGTACACGATCTCCACGTTGCCGTTCTGCCACTGGGCCACCGGGAAGGGGCCGTTTATCACACCGTCCTCATCGAACCCATGCTTCCCCAGTATCGTATCGAACTGCATCTTGAGAATCGCTTCCCGCAGCACCGTGTTGTCCAGGGAGCCGGTGGCGGTCACCGCCTGGGCCATGACCTCACCGCAGGCATATCCACCGGCAGAGTGGTACTCAGGCTCGTAGCCATAGGCGTTCTTGAACCGCTCAATGAAGCTCAATGAGCTGGGCCTGGGCACTGACGCCAGCCATGTGCATCGCATGAAGAGGCCGCTGGGCTGATCGCCACGCTGGGTGGGGTTATCGGACAGCCATATCTGCGATGGCGAGAAGCCCGCTGTCAGGGCCTTATCCATAGCACCATCGGCGTCAGGCTCCCGACCCTCCAGGTCCCAGAGCAGCACGTCCGGGTTTGACGCGTACGCCCTTGCCAGGAGGTCATCATAGTCCACGGGCGGCTTGCCGAGGCGTTCGTTGAACACCAGGTCAAGGCCCATCTTCTTCGCATGGTACTCGACACCGAAGATATGACCGCCGCCTCGAGGCCTTACAGCGCCGATGACTGCAACCTTGGTGATAGGCTTGGGGTTTACAGAACTCATCATGAACTCCAGGAAGCTCTGCATGTAGTCGCGATCCGCACCCCAGCACAGGAAGAGCCACTTCCGGCCCTTGCGGAACATGTCCGTCACGCTGCCGCTGCCCTCCAGCATCACCATCTTCCCTTCCTCAATCGTTGGGGCGGCAGGCTCGATCAACACGCTGTGGCAGGGGCCAAGCAACAGATCCACCTTGTCCTCGTTGATGAGCTGTTTGTAGTTTGCGGCACACCTGTCGCCATCGCCCTCATCATCGAGCCACACCAGCTTGAGCTGCCGACCCAGCAGGCCGCCAGCGGCGTTCACATCGTCGATCCAGAGGTTATACGCGTGGGAATACTGTAGGAATGCGGAGTCTGCGTATCGACCGGTCTTGGGTAGGCTAACGCCAACGGTTATATCAGCCATGTTCTCCTCCTGTGGGCAATTCATTAGTTTGGCGATTATATGCTTGCTCTGCTTGAACGTGAAGTATCGCGATTAAAACACTGCGATCGGGTTTACCGGCGAGCCTGTGGCACCCTCTATGCGAAGAGGGTTGATGGTTATCATGAACTTCCACCTGCCACGTTGGGCACACGCCTCTGCCAGCCCTTCCAGGTCGGCGTTATCGAGTATCCACAGCCCCATTGCCACGATGCCCACCTGGTGCGTTGGGTTTGCCAGCTTATCGAAACCAGGGTGCACCAGGCTGTTGCCCGTGTCCGAGCCGAGTACCGCTATCGAACGCTCCTGGTAGAAAGGAAGGCAGTCAGCATGGGTGCCAGTGCCACCTTCGGTCGTGATGTTCCATGCGCCAAGCTCGGCACGGCGTCGAAGTTGGCCTGTACGCACAAGCAGCACATCGCCGGGTTCGACGTGGACCCCCTGGGCCGCTTCAGCCGCTTCAAGATCTTCTCGTAGCACGCCATCGCCGGGCTCCAACCAGTCCACGCCACGCAATCGAGGGATATCCAGCAGCACGCCTCTCGCCAGGATGCCGCCCTGGATCACCTCAACGGACTCCTTGGTTGCGCCATAGCGGGTGGACACCAGGCTTGATGGCCTGCCGTTATACATCTGGCCGTTGAAGAAGAAGTGGGAGAGGCTATCGATGTGGGTGACAGTGTGCCCATGGAACTGCACGCCAAAGAAGTCGGTTGCGGTCTGCGAGGCTCGCGGTGGCCCTACCTTCTCGTCGTGAGCGTAGCCTTCGCCGGATTCCACCATGTAGTGCAGGGGCTGCGCCGTCACGTCTGGCCCTGTGGCGTTGCTAAGCGTCCGTGAGCAGGTGACTGTGACGCCCTCTGAAGCCAGGCCAGCAGCGCGAAGGCGGGTCTGGGGTGTGATGTGGTTGATGGTGCCAAGCTCGTCCTCGTCCCCCCAGCGACCCCAGTTGCTGAGCGAGGTGAAATACTCCAATACGTCTTCTTGTGTAGGCAGGTTCGCCATAGCGCCTCCTGGCCCCGATGAATCAGGGCACCTATATTCCCTGACGGTTACCAAAAGGAGCATCATAGGGCACTGTACCCGCAAGAGCTAGCCCCTCTACTCCAGCTTGAAGGCGCTCAGGATACCCTTGGAGCAACGCTACAGCAAGAAGGAGCCCCCTGCTCATTGAACAAGGGGCTCCTCAACCTTCCGGTCTTAGGGATCCGGGGTTATGTCTTTACGCCGACCTTCACGCCAGCCTCAATGTATGCCTCGCCGATGTTTGCGCACGTCTCAATGTTTCCGTCGAAACGTACCTGGTACTCGATGAGGCGACCGTCGGCCCAGACCTCTATGATCTCCGCCTTGCCCTTCGGACCTTCGATTACTGCGACTTGTTCATCAGCCATCGTTCGTTCTCCTGTACGGGAACGTCTGAGAAAAACCAATTTTCAGTCTCAGACTGCTCCCCAATGTACCCCCCCCGGATCCGGTAACGCTTTTAGACCGCCACTGAACCGGCTATGTTCTTCTTCAGAGCCATAGCCTTGGCTTCAGCCACAGCCTCGTCGATAGTGCCCTCTGTCTTGATGGCCCTTCCGCTGTGGTAGGCGTACGCCTCAGGCCGCCACGGTTCTTCGGGTTCGGTTCCCTCCGCCATGTTCCTTACGACCTTCAACAGACGTCTTCGCACCGCGATGATCATAAAGTCGGAGCTTGTCAGGTGCTCCTGGGTACGGTCGGCGAGAGAGCCCCACTGGTCCTCCATCATCGAAATGTCCTGCAGTGGGAAGCAACTCAGGCCCGAGTAGTTGAAATACTTCTGCATGTTGCGATCGATCTGGTAGTGGTTGTGGACGTTTTTCACCGGCTGGAAGGTACCTGGGATCATCTCCGGGAAATACCAGCCATCGGTCTTATAAGTCTCAATCTCGCTCTTGGGGATGGGCTCGTAGCTCCAGCGCATCCGGTAGAACATCAAACGATGGTTGTCAATTGGGACCCGTATGTTAGTGGAGTAGGTGTTGGGTCCGGCCGTTGTCCCGGCCACGGGGAAGATGGGCAGCATCCAGGGAGAGACGCTGGCGAACTTGGTGCCGTCTGCCCGCTCGCCCCCCCGGACAAAGAGAAGACCAGAATCAGAGTTTTCAACCCGGCCCCAATTCTCTTTGTCAGTCTCCGTCTGTCGTCGGGGCCCCACCGCCTTAGGGAAGGGCTCATTTTCCGGGGTTGGTCGGTTGCGATTTTGCGCCTGGATATTATTGTTGAACTGGGGAACCTGGGGTCCGCCGTCCAGTACGGTGTGCAGGAAAGGCCCATGACCGGGGTCGTAGTCGCCCTCCATCGCCTGCAGATAGTTGCACTCCATAATGAACTTGTTCACGTAGCGGTGGTCCTCAGGCATGTTGCACCACTCAAACTCTGGGAAGGGCGGCTTGCTTTCTGCTGGTCCCATGTAGGTCCAGATGAGGCTGCCAGCCTCTACGCACGGATAGGCTTTGATGTGTATCTTTTCCTTAAAAGCGTCACCCTCAGGCGCGTTGGGAATGTCTACGCAGTTGCCGTCCACGTCAAACTTCCACCCGTGGTAGACGCAACGGATGCCGCACTCTTCGTTCCGACCGAAGAACAGGCTAGCACCACGATGAGGACAATACTTGTCCATCAGTCCGACTTTTCCATCGGTGTCACGAAACGCGACGAGGGACTCCCCTAACAGCGTGACTTCCAACGGTGCGCAATCAGGGCCTGACAGCTCACTCGCCAGCAGCGCCGGAATCCAGAACCGACGGAACACCTCGCCCATTGGCGAGCCCTTCTCCACGTTTGTCAGCAGTTCGTTATCTTCCTTTGTCAGCATTACTCGCTACCTCCCCACAGTCTGCTAATTTAGCCCAAATATGAGTTTATCCTATACACCGCTTTAGTTTGTGTCAATGAATACACACCAAAAGAAGGAGGACGCTGACACCCCGTTCGGGGATGGACAACGCCCTCCTTTCTAGTCGATCCTGTTGTTAAATCTGCTTACCCTGAGACTGCTTCCTCCATAGTCGCTCCCACCTTGGTAAAGGTCAGTGCCTTGCTGGACTCGTCGATGTCCACCATCACAGTGTCACCGCGACCGAAATCGCCGGAGAGGATGCGGTTGGCAAGCGGGTTCTCAACGTACCGTTGCACCGCTCGACGCAACGGCCTTGCGCCGAAGATGGGATCGTAGGCCTCCTTGGCCAGCCAGTCCTTGGCCTCCGCGCTCAACTCGATGCCGATCTCCTGCTCCACCAGACGCTCCTGCACGGCCCTGGCCATGAGCTCAACGATCTGATGGATGTCGTCCCTGGTTAGAGGGTCGAAGATGATGGTCTCGTCCAACCGGTTCAGGAACTCCGGACGGAACGCCTTCTTCAGCGCATCGTCCACGGATATCCGCACCCGATCCTTCTCCGTCTCGTAGTCTGCCTCGCCACGCTTGAAGCCAAGGGCATGGTTCTTGCCATACTCGCCGGTGCCAAGATTGCTGGTCATGATGACCACCGTGTTCCGGAAGTCCACGTGGCGGCCGTGCCCGTCAGTGAGCCGCCCGTCCTCCAACACCTGGAGGAGCAGGTTGAACACCTGGGGGTGGGCTTTCTCTATCTCGTCGAAGAGCACAACGCGGAAGGGGCGTCGCCGCACCAACTCGGTCAACTGACCACCCTCGTCGTAGCCGACGTAGCCGGGGGGTGAGCCGATGAGTCGCGAGACGGTGTGCGCTTCCATGTACTCGGACATATCGATGCGAATGAGCGCATCCTCATCGTCGAAGAGGAACTGCGCTAATGCACGCGCCAGCTCTGTCTTGCCGACGCCAGTGGGCCCAAGGAACATGAACGCGCCGATGGGCCGCTTGGGGTCTTTGAGGCCTGCTCGCGCGCGCCTGATGGCCTCCGATACAACGGTGACCGCCTGCTCCTGGCCGATGACCCTGCCATGCAGGACATCCTCCATGTGCAGTAGCTTCTCAGACTCTGTCTGCAACAGACGGTTGACGGGAACGCCCGTCCACGCCGCGATTAGGGCTGCGATATCGTCCTCACTGACAACCATGTCCAGCTTCTCGTTTGCCAGCCAGCCGTCGCGCTTGGTAGTGCACTCGTTCTCTACTTGGAGCCGCTCGGTCCGTATCTCAGAGGCGTGCTGGTAGTCAGCCCGCTGCGCTGCTGCCTCTTCCTTGTCCTGAAGGTCAGCCATGCGGCGTTGTAGCTCCTTGATCTCCTCTGGCATGCTTGCCATCTGAAGACGCAGCTTGGACGCAGCTTCGTCAATCAGGTCAACAGCCTTGTCGGGTAGCTGTCGGTCCGTCACGTAGCGCTTGCTCAAGCGAGCAGCCGCGACGAGGGCGCTATCGTCGATGGTGACTTTGTGATGGGCCTCATAGCGGGGCCGTAGGGATTCCAGCATCAGAACAGTGTCCCCTTCTGAAGGCTCCTCCACCCATACAGGATGGAAGCGACGCTCCAAAGCGGAATCCCGCTCTATGTACTTGCGATACTCGTCCGGCGTAGTCGCGCCGATGACCTGCAACTCACCACGCGCCAGGGCGGGCTTCATCATGTTGGAGGCGTCTATCGCACCCTCAGCGCCGCCTGCGCCCACAACGGTGTGCAGCTCATCAATGAAGAGGATGACCTCACCCTTTGCGGCCATGACCTCGTCCATCACGGCCTTCAAACGCTCCTCAAACTCACCACGGAACTTGGAACCGGCCACCAGGCCTCCCATGTCCAGCCGCAGCAATCGCTTGTCCTTCAACACATCCGGCACGTCGCCGGACACGATGTACTGGGCCAACCCCTCCACCACGGCGGTCTTGCCCACACCGGCCTCGCCCAGAAGTACGGGGTTGTTCTTGGTGCGACGAGACAGCGTCTGGATGGTCTGGCGTACAACCTCATCGCGACCCACCACGGGGTCGAGTCGACCCTCCCTGGCGAGCTGAGTCAGATCTACGGTGTACTTCTCCAAGGAGCGATACCGGCTCTCCGCCCGCGGGTCGTCCACGCGCTGGGAGCCACGGACCTTGCTGAGGGCGACATAGATCTTCTCCGTATCCACATCGTGGGAGCGAAGCACCTCAGCCGAGTCCCCAGCCCGCTCCTGACTTATAGCGATGAACAGGTGCTCCGTGCTGATGAAATCGTCCTTGAGTCGATCAGCCTCGGTCTTGGCGCCCTGCACCATCCGTGACACACGGGGTGTTGCGTACATCTGAGTCGGCTCGTACTGGAGTTTCGGTGTGCGTTCGAGAGCCGTTCCCAGATCCGACTTCACTGCAGCGACGTCTACCTCCATCTCCACGAGGAGTTGAAGCGGCACGCTGTCCTCCTGTTCCAACAGCGCAAGGAAGACGTGCTCAACGTCCCACTGGGCGTGGCGGAAACGCCGCACCAACTCCTGGGAAAATCGCAGTGCCGATTCTGCCGATTCTGTGAATTTATCTGATTCCATTGCCATGTGTTACTCCTTTGAAAGTGAGGGCACATCCCGCACATCCTCCTTGGCCCAGAGCTAGCCCTGGACTCATTTGACCTGACGGTCTCTTACCAAATTAGTTCGTTTTAGGAAGGCCTTAGAATCTTCGGTCGACCTTTCCTGAAGGTCTCTTCAGAATGGCAAGCCTACTAGCCTTCCTCCGTAACTCGTTCAAGCTCCCCTCGGAGCACTTCCACCGTGCCCTCCAACTGCTGGATCTGGTCCGTCAGTCGCAGGATCACGTCCACGCCCGCAGCGTTCACGCCCATGTCGTACACCAGCGTCTTGATGCGACGCAGTCGCTCGATGTCTCGCTGCGAGTACAGTCGGATGTTGCCACCGGAGCGAGATGGTTCTACTAGTTCGATGCGCTCGTAGTACCTCAAGGTTTGCGCGTTCACACCCACCATGCGGGAAACCACGCTGATAACGAAGCAAGGTTCGTCCCAATCCGGTTGTTGTCTACTTGTCATCCTGACCTCCTGTGTCCTTGCGGAGACCCTGTAGTTGTTCAAAGAGCTTCCGCTCCTCATCCGTGAGGGATGTGGGCAGCTCCGATTTGATCGTCACGTACAATGTGCCCCGTTCAGACGGCGTTCCCAGCTTGGGCATTCCCTGGCCTCCGAGTCGAAAGACACGCCCGTTCTGCGATTCCGGGGGCAGTGTCAACGCCACCTGGCCCGTCAGCGTCGGAACGACGACTTCTGTCCCCAGCACCACGTCGTACAGCGGTACCGAGACCTCTGTATACAGGTCCGCGCTCTTGCGCTGGAACTTGGGGTGGGGCTGCACCTGTACGATGAGGACGACTTGCTGGCCACCAGGGGTCACGCGTACTCGCGATCCGTTATCAACACCTGCAGGTATCGCGACCTCTCCCCGGACTGGTTGGTAGGAGTAACCCTGGCTCAAGCACTCCGGGCAGGCAGCGCCATCGACGCTGCCTGCGCCATCGCAGCGTGTGCAGACCGTTTGGCCTGTGACCTGCAGCGCACGCGTGGTGCCTTTGAACGCCTCATCTAGGGTGATCTCAACCGACTGCTCCAGGGGTGCCGGGCGTTGCTGCCGTTGGCGTCCTCCGCCCCGTCGCCCTGCGCCGAACAGGTTGCCGAACATGCTTCCGATGTCAGCGCCACCGCCGAAGACGTCACCAAAGGGGTTCCCACCACCCTGATATTGTGCCCTGCGACCGGACGTGGCCGCGCCTCGGCCGTGCTGCTGTACCTGTCGCCAATTCTCACCATAGCGGTCATACAATTTACGCGACTCAGCGTTGGACAGCACCTCGTTCGCCTCGTTGACTTCCTTGAAGCGTTCCGCGGTGTCATCCTGCCCGGAATTCACGTCCGGGTGGTATTTGCGCGCAAGTCTCCTGTACGCCAAACGAATCTGCTTCTCATCGGCGTCACGGGAAACTCCCAACAGGTCATAGTAGTTCTTTGCCATACCTCTCCCTTTGCAGGGATTATCTAAGTTGGATCATATATCTTGATACAGTTCATGTCAAGTTATTTGAATATTTTTTCAAGAACTCTATTGACAACATATATGCAAGAGACTAGAGTGTTTATGAACAGACACCGCCGCCAGGCTTTTTAAATTGGCGACACAACAACAGGAGGACAGTATGTTTTTGCAACCTTGGAGCCCATTCAGAGAGCTACGCCGATTCAACAGGGTAGCCAACCAGCAGTGGAGAGGCTACCCCCGATACGCCGTTGAGACCCCGGATCCTGACCACTGGTCCCTGGCAGTCGATGTCGTAGAGGCAGATGACGCGCTGCGCGTGACCGCATCGGTACCTGGCATCAAGCCCGAGGACATCGAGGTCACCATCGAGAGCGACATTCTTACCATCAAGGGTGAGACGGATACAGCCGAGATCATCGAGGGCGAAGAGCCCAAGGATGAGTCCTATCGACTCCGTGAGCGGCGCACCGGCCACTTCTACCGCACGCTTCGACTCCCCGATACGCTGGACACGGACAACGCAGCCACATCTTACGAGAATGGCGTGCTCACCATCACCCTACCGAAGTCGGAAGCGAAGAAGGCTAAGCGCCTCACCGTCGCCACCGCCTAACTAGGGTTAGACTCTGAAACCTTCTGGCCCTATCGGCCCACAAGGAAGGCGACAAAATAAAAAGAGGCCCCAAATGGGGCCTCTTTCTTTGCGACAAAAATTATGAGGATTTATTTCCTGGGGACACCAGAGCCAGCGCCGGTAGTGCCTCCGGTAGTATCCACAGCAGCCCCATCGCCGTCCCACCATGATGTGATGGCATCCACCTCTGCACACTCCTCCGCAGTAAGCACCCACTCGGCGGCCTTTGCATTTGCGGCGATATACTCCGGCTTTTCCGCGCCATTGATGATGGTGGTCACTTCCGGGTGTGACAGCAGCCACGCTAGGGCCAGCTCAGCCACGGGGTGACCGTGCTCCTGGGAGAAGCTCTCCAGTTTGAGCAACAGGCTGTTGGATCGCTCCGTGGTGATCTTGTTCACGATGCCCGTCGGCACCAGGTCAGACCGCGTGCCCGTAGGAGCCGGCTGACCTGGGCGATACTGGCCCGTCAAGAACCCGCCGGCCAGCGGGAAGTAGGGAATGAAGCCTGTTTCATATTCCTTGCAGAAGGGCAGTATCTCAAGCTCCACATGCCGGTAGATCAAGTTGTAGTGGTTCTGCGTGGACACGTACCAGGAGAGGTTGTTGCCTCGCGCCACCTGCATGGCCTCCATCTGCCGCCAGGACGAGTAGTTGCAGTTGCCCACGTAGCGTATCTTTCCCGACTTCACCAGGTCGTCCAGAGGCTGCAGGATCTCCTCGGCGGGGATGTCTTTCGCCACATGGTGTATCTGATACAACTCGATGTGGTCGGTCTTCAGCTTGGTCAGGCTCTCGTCGATTTTGCGCATGATGCGCTGCCGTGGCGTCTCGTCGCCAAGGTTAGAGAGGTTGAACTTCGTCGCCAGGATGAAGTCGTCGCGATGCCCCTCGATGGCCACGCCTATCTGGACTTCGCTCTGGCCCTGGGCATAGATGTCAGAGGTATCGATGTAGTTCACGCCAGACTCCCGTGCCTGGTCCAGCACCCGCGTGGTCATTGCCTGGTCTGCCAGGGGTGGGCCGAAGGGGTAGCCGCCGATGCCGATGACCGACGGATGAAGGTCAGACGAGCCGAGTTTCCTGTGTTCCATGCTTCACTTCCTTTGTGGGTTACTGAACGTTGATGCGGGATACGGTAACACCAAGGGCGCCGAAAGGGTTCTTAGCCACCCTCTGGAGCGTCGATGGTGAACTCTATCGAATCCTCCCCGAAGTCCGTCTCTATCGTGAGTCGTATCGGGTCAGGGGTCGCCACACCTTCCACCAAAACCGCAACATACCTGGGACCTAGGGATGTTATGACCAGCCGCTGAGACCCCAACCAAACAGTGTTCCCCTGTACCATTGAACTGAACCCGGTGCCTACAAGGGCTATTCGATCGCCAGGCTGTGCCTTGAAAATAGCTACCCTTCTCAGGCTGGGCGTTTCCAGGGCATCATCAGTTGTCGGGAATATCACGACTCTTTCTATCAGAACTTGCTGGGGTATAAACGTCTCCACATCCAGTTCGTAGGTTCCGGTGTTGCTGTTTGAACCCTCCACCTTGAGGTACATGGTAAGGGAGTTTGCAGGTGTGAACTCGATGCGAGAGGCCAGCCCGTCGTAGTTGTCACTGAAGGCGAACTCCTGATCGAAGGGGTCCAGGAGAGTCAAAACAGTGTCTTCCAAGGTACCCAGGCTTGTCTCAAAACCGTACGAGACACCCGCCTGCATCTCCACCGCAAAGATGTCCACATCGCCCGTATTCCCAAGCTGAGCAGACAGACCGGAGGGCACCGTCAGTTCAGTAGCGCTGGCAATCGTGTTCCCATGGTCGTCAGCCGTTGAGGTCACTGAAGAGTCAAGAGGGTCATCGCTGCCGCAAGCTGCTGCCAGAAGAAGCGCCAGGGAAAACAGCCCGACCCAAAAACTATGCCTGATCTTGCCTCGTCGAGTGGTACGATGCATGGAGGAAGTCACACCCTTATCATTCATTTAGAACACCGATCCCGCTCACTTCCACCACTTCCAGAATCCCTTGACCAGTAGCGCAAGGTTACCCCAACTGTTTGGCGATGAACTGCTTGACCACTTCGACCATCTGATCGGTCTGCGGCCCAAGCTCGTTGGCAAAGCCATGGGGCTGCCCTTCAAAGACCTCGAACTGCACGTCAGCGCCCGCAGCCTTGTACGATGCCACGAATTTCTCGGCATGGGCTATCGGCACGTTCTCGTCGGCGGTGCCGTGTATGACCAGCGTCGGCAGCAGCTCAACCTGCTCGCCACGGTCAAGCAGCTCCTGGGGGTTGCCCTCGTGCATTGCCTCTTCGCCCTGGAAGTAACCCTGCGACGACTCTACAAGCCGTTCGCTCCCGCTCTGCTGCGCCACCACGTACCGAGCATGGGAATCGATGACGGGCCAGCACACGATCATCCAGTCCAGCTTGGCATCCACGCCTCCGGAGCCCTCCAGCGACAAGACGCCGTAGCGAGGGTCATTTGGGCGCATAGCGGCAAGGGGTAGCGTATGCCCACCGCTGGAGTAACCGATACCGCCTATCACGTCAGGGTCGCCGTTGAATTCAGCTGCGTGGGCCTTCAACCACCGTGCAGCGTAGTTGGTATCCTGAATCTGCGTTGGATACGGGAATTCCGGCGCCGTCCGCAGCCCGATGACCGCCACGGTCACACCACTGGACGCTAACGGTCCACTGGTGGGGACGTTGTTGGTGTGGTCGCCACCGCTCCAAGCGCCGCCATGGACGCTCAACACGATGGGGAACGGGCCCTGCCCTTCCGGTTGGTAGATGCGCACGTAACGCACCTCGCCGTCCACATTCAGGTACTCCATGTCACGCTCTGTAACCTGGTACGTCGATGTCGGGTCGTACCGATACCCCTTCTGTGTCGCCATGATTCCCCTCCCTTCCGTTCACTCACCAGGTAAGTACGCCAGATTCTACACGAAACTCAGCGAGTTATCCCTCGACAGCCGGAGTCGGCGCCGATTCACGACGAGCTGCAGCAAGAACCTGACTGCCATCCAGGTTCCGTACACTGGCGTCCCGTCCGATGCCGAACACCACGAACCCTACTGCAACACTCGCGCTGATGACCAACGCTGTGGACGCCCCCAAAAGCTGCGCCATGCCCCCCATCTGCAATCCACCAAGGGGCTGCGCAACCGTGTGGGTCATGCCCCAAAGCCCCATAACCCTCCCTCGATACTCGTCCGGCACCAGTGCGTGGAGGGTTCCCTGTCCTGTGACGCTGAACATCTGGTTACTGGCGGAGGCCAGCCACTCCAACGCGACGAGCAGCCAGTACCAGGGCGATATCGCAAAGAGGATGAGCGATAGGCCGAAGCTCCCCGCTCCGCCGATCATCAGCCACCCCCTTCGACGGATGGAACCTAACGATCCTGCTACGAACGCCCCAGCGAGTCCGCCAACGCCCCCGGCAGAGGTGAGCAATGCCAGGTAAAAGCCTGTCGACTCACCCATGAGCTTCTCGGTGAACACCGGTAGCAGCGTGACGTGGGCCATGCCGAATATGGCGCTGGAGAAGCTGGTCATGATGAGGAGCATGAAGATGCGGTGGTTGGCTACGTACCTGAATCCCTGAACCATACTCTGGAAGCCACTTCCACTTCGTGCGCGCTGAACCGGAGCCATATGAATTCTCGACAGGGCGATGCTGAACGTGAAATACAGTCC
The DNA here is from genome assembly GCA_913049785.1 of uncultured Dehalococcoidia bacterium. GTDB lineage: Bacteria > Chloroflexota > Dehalococcoidia > Lucifugimonadales > UBA1127 > UBA1127. The sequence continues at coordinate 15,947 of CAJWXP010000008.1, forward strand.
GCCGACCAGATATAGGGCGGCAGCAGCCCCCTCGAGGCCCATACCCACCTGGTCTATCAACACCCCGGCAATCAGCGGGGCGAAAATGCGGGTACCAGGGTGAATGGTGGAGTTGAGCCCCACAGCGCTCATCATGTCTTTGCGATCGATGAGATTGGGGAAGATGGCCTGTCGCGAGGGCTGCTGGAACGCCTCGAACGCGCCTGTGCCGAACACCACCGCCATTATGTGCCACACCTCAAGCGAACCCGATAACACCAGTGAGGCGAGGATGAAGTAGAGGGCAGTCATGCCCACGTTGGAGTACATCAGCAGACGGCGCTGATCCACCTTATCGGCCAGCACACCGCCCACCAGGTTCAGGGCAACGCCGGGAATGGCTCGCGCCAGCCCAAGCAGGCCCAGTTGCAGCGCCGATCCCGTGAGTTCAAAGATGAGCCACATCTGGGTCATCGTCGCCATCTGCTGTCCAGACACGGCAAAGGTATGCCCGCCCCAGTAGTACCGGAAGTCCCGATGCACCAGCGCATTCAACAGTGGAAACGAATTAACGAGGCGAGTGAACATCCCTTGCCGCTACCCCCTGGAAACGATGCGCCTACTATACATCAGTGTAGTGAACAAGTTTGTTTACCCGTGGAAGAATCTAGTAGAACCTGACGCTTTGGAACCGCCAGGTCACGTGGGTCGATCGCTCGCCCTTGCTAGCCCTTGTACCAGTCGAGGATCTGTTCGCCAGTCCAGAACAGCACGCCCGGATGTTGTCTCATGTACTCGTAGATCGCCTCGAAGTACTTGATACGGTGTGGCACTCCGCTCACGTACGGGTGTACGGCTATGGCCATGATTTTTGCCGAGTGCTCACCCTCCTGATACAGCCACCAACTCTGGATCGAGCACCGTGTCCTGGCCGGTCGCCTTCGCCACGTCCCACGCATGGACAAGCACGTCCGTGAACATGCTGGTGACGTATGCCGCTCCGGTCATGTCACCACGACTCAGATGTACGGTCTGTTCCATCGCGCCGGGCTTCGCGATCGCTGCCATGGCTGACTCTACTACAGCGTTGTAGGTGCCTGAAGGGTCTGAGCCGACAAGATCGCCGTCGTGCTTGTCGCCCACTTCCGACACGGTCTTCCCTGCAAACATGTCCTCGATGAAGATCGTCCCGTAGATCACGTGCTGCATCAGCTGCTTCACGTTCCACTTAGCACAGGGCGTCTGCGCTTCAAGTTGGTCAGGTTTGATACCCGCCACGAACGCTTTTGTGGCATTCCAGAGCGCGGGCGTAGAACCCCCCCTCGGTCTTCCAAGCTTGGGGCTTCATTGGTGGTCATAGGTGTTTCCTTCGATAGATTTCGGATTATTGTGCTACTGCCAGCGGACAAACGCCATACCGCAGCCCGTCCCGGCAGGTGACCTGTACCCTGGGATGTATTCCAAGACTTCCATTTTCAGGTGCTCGGCAGCTCCGGCTGTTGCGATGTATAGGAGCGTCTCACCCGTGGGCCCCTGCAAGCGATCACGGTTCAGCTTTCCAAGGGCATCGACGTCATGGCTGCCCATTGCCGCCAAGATGCTCCTATCTAGCTCCTCTTCCAACACGCCTACTGACAGCCCTCCTGTCCCGATCACTGCGACACGCTCGTGGCCGGGCCACGACTGCACCGCTCGACGTACTGCTCGACCGAACTGGTAGAGTCGCTTCGGCGATGGCGTGTTGGGCGAATAGTGGACGTTGAGAATGAAAGGCACGATGAGCCGCGGGTGGTTAGCCATCAGTCGGTTGTACGCCCAGCCGAACTCGTGGCCTCCCTTCCCCCCGTTCGACTCCAACAACGAGAGTGCTGCCGAATCCGCCACATCGAACTCCTGATCCACCAGCGACCGGACGATGTGCTCCGCCAGGCCCACAGCCACGGGCTGCTCTAGCGCTGTAACGGTCTTGGTTGGGTCTGTGGCGGCCACAAACGTGGGGAATGCATCTCCGCGATAGACCAGGATGCCGGGTCTGTTGGTGCCATCGATGAACACCTCTTGGTCGTCGCCCATTATCAGCACAACGTCAGGGTCTACCCCCATCAACGTGTCAGCCAGGTCTGAGACGCTCCGTTGGGCGGCGGCATATTGAGCCTCCCACACCTCGGACGTGAGACCCTCGGCAATGGTAGGGCTCGCAGACGCCAGCAGTTCATCGTAGGTCACTAGCTGCCCGTCGCCTTTACGCATCCCGGTCCTGGTTTTATCGTTCTCTCCCAGTGCAGCCCACCGTTCAGGAGGGAAGTTCACCATAGGGCTTCTGGCAGATGCCAGGCCAAGGACTATGTCAGCCATCGTTTCCTCCCTGTGACGCACTGTAGATTTGAACGCGACACACAATGTACCACACCACCTGATTGCGACACCCTGCCACGCACGTTAGAATGCGTTGCCTTCCGTAACGATGTGTTTAGGTAGCATTACTGTGACACGAGACCACACGCTCACCAACCGACTGGAACGCTGGACACCGGGCATTATCAACAATAGTTCCGTAGTGCTGCGAGTGGCCTACGGCGAGGTGTCGTTTCTGCTGACCGGCGACATTGAGCACTATGCCGAGTCGGCGATGCTGGCGAGCGGCATCAACCTTGCGTCGATGGTGTACAAAGTCCCCCATCACGGCAGTGACACGTCATCGGCGCAGGAATTCTTGGATGCCGTTGCGCCTACCGTGGCAGTCATAAGCGTAGCTGTAGAAAACCGTTTCAGGTACCCTGACGAAGAGGTGGTGGCGCGACTGCGACATGGCGTTGTCTTAGACAACAACGTGCTGTTAACATCGGATCGCGGCGACATCCAGTTCACCACTGATGGAGAGAAGCTTTGGATGGACACTGAGCGGTAGAGCGCCGTCAGGTCATGTCAGGCAAGGGCTAAGCTGGCACAAAACATGCAGCCACGTGACCATCGCCACGGTCTGTCAACGGGGGGACGGACACACTGCATTCTGCCACGGCATAGGCACATCGAGGTTGGAAGGCGCAACCCTGTGGCAGGTTAATGAGGTCAGGCGGTGAGCCCTCAATGGTTGAGAGCTTCTTAGTCCGGTCTTGATCAAGGCGCGGCACCGACTTCAGTAGCCCCTTGGTGTACGGGTGCTGTGGGTTGGTGAACAGTTCTCGCGCTGTGGCACCCTCCACGATCTTGCCTGCATACATCACGTTGACTCGATTGGCGTATCGAGCTATCACGCCCAGGTTGTGGGTGATGATGAGCACCGATGTACCCATCTCCGCAGACAGCTTTTGCAGCAACTCCAGTATCTGAGCCTGGATGGTCACGTCCAACGCCGTGGTCGGCTCATCGGCGATGAGGAGCTTGGGGTTGCAGCTGAGCGCCATCGCAATCATGACTCGCTGTCGCATCCCACCGCTGAACTGGTGCGGGTAGTTTTTCAACTGCTGTGCCGCATCGGCGATGCCAACCATCGTAAGCAGCTCGGCAGCCCGTGAGCGAGCGTCGCCCTTGCTCATCTTGAGGTGCAGTTCAAGGCCCTCTGTGAGCTGCCTCCCGATGGTCAACACCGGGTTCAGTGATGTCATGGGCTCCTGGAACACCATCGCGATATCGTTGCCGCGCACCCTTCGCATCTCGGCGTCGCTGAGCTTCATGAGGTCACGACCCTCAAACTCCACGGAACCGCCAACGATCCGGCCAGGTGGACTGGCGATGAGCCGAAGGATGGAGAGGGCGCTGACGCTCTTGCCGCAGCCGCTCTCGCCCACCAGGCCCAGGGTCTCCCCCTCCTGAATGTCATAGCTGACGCCGTCCACGGCCTTCACCACTCCATCACGAGTATTGAAGTACGTTCGCAGGTCTTTGACTTCAAGCAGAGCGGCCACTGTCCCTCCTGGTAAACCTCTGCGTCACAGCATACTACCTGGCACTATCCGTGCAAGTGAGGCATTATCCGTGTATGCACTGTCCGTGCAACACGTGACACATAGAATGATTTGGGTGTACTATTCGCCCAATATCTCCCTCGCGAGTGCGAGACCCCCTCAGATATCGACATCAGGCCTCGACGAAAGGAAATCATCAATGCTGAACGATACCGACAACGAATTTCTTAGTCGCATAGGGCCCGGCACACCGATGGGCGATTATCTCCGACGCTTCTGGATGCCCTTCCTCCTACCGGAGGAACTACCTGAACCGGACTGCGCGCCAATTCGCACCACCCTATTGGGCGAGGAGTTGGTGGCATTCAAGGACACCAACGGAGACATCGGCCTCCTCGATAACTACTGCCCTCACCGTCGAGCCAGCTTGTTCTTCGGTCGGAACGAGGAATGCGGCCTTCGGTGCGTCTACCACGGTTGGAAGTTCGACATCAACGGAGATTGCATCGACATGCCTTCGGAGCCAGCCGAAAGCAACTTCAAGGACAAGGTGAAGATCACATCATATCCGGCCCGCGAGTGGGGCGGCCTCATCTGGGCTTACATGGGTCCCATAGAGACCATGCCCGGACTCCCCAAATTAGACTGGGCCACGCTGCCAGATAACCAACGGATCATCTCCAAGCGGAGTCAGGAGAGCAACTGGGTACAGTCCACAGAGGGAGGAATCGATTCTAGTCACATCTCCTTCCTCCACAGTGGCGTCACGCCCTATCTTCGCGACAACCCGGAGAAGAAAGTACAGCGAGGCAATGGTCGGCCCATGGGCTTTACCACTACCGATACATCGCCTCGGTTCGCGGTGGATGACACCGATGCGGGTCTGCTGATCTCGGCTCGTCGAGAAGCAGACCAGGATAGGTACTACTATCGCATCACCCAGATGTTGTTGCCCTTCTACACGATGATCCCAGGCGCAATCGAGCCCGGCTACCAGATCGGTGGGCATGCCTGGGTGCCCATTGACGACTATAGCTGCTGGAACTTCAGCATTTCCTGGAACCCGTACCGGGCCTTCACCGACGAGGAGGTCAAGAACCACTGGAGTGGCTACGGCATCCACGCCCTGACTGATGAGAAGTACCGCCCCTTGAGCAACAAGGAAAACGACTACAACATCGATAGGGAAGAGCAGAAGTACAAGACCTTCACCGGCATCAAGGGTATTGGTGAGCAAGACATGGGTACGCAGGAGTCCATGGGCGCGCTGACATGGCGTGGTGGCGAGCACCTGGGGGCCAGCGACTCCGCGATCATCGCCTACCGCCGCCGATTGATGACGGAAGTCCGCAATCTCCAAGAGGGCGTGGAATCATTTGCAGCCACCCACCCGGACGCCTACGCGGTGCGGTCGGCCTCAGTGCTGGTGAAGCGTGGTGATTCATATCTGGACGCAGCCAAAGAACGTTTGGAAGCAAAGATCTAACCCGGTCAACAAGGGAGCATCATGCCAGAAAAAGTTTTGGCTTCAGTCCTGACAGAACCCAGGACATTTGAACTCCGCGAGTTCGATATGCCGGAGATCGGCCCGGACGAAGCCATCCTCCGCGTAGAGCGATGTGGCGTCTGCGGCAGCGATGTCCACGGCTACGATCGTATGGGAGAAGGCCAGCGCATCCTTGGCCATGAGAACCTGGGTTTCATATACAAGATCGGCGCGAATGCCTCCAAGAAATGGGGCGTCGTAGAGGGTGACCGCGTGGCACTGGAAGAGTATGTGCCCTGCGGCTCTTGCGGGATGTGCCGCTCCGGAAACTATCGCTTCTGCCCTCAGACCAGCGCCTTCGGCCACGACGACAGCACTCCTCGACTGTGGTACGGCTCAACGGCCCTCACAGTGGAACCTGCCCTCTGGGGTGGCTACAGCCAGTACATGTACATGCACCCCGGCGCGGTGGTGCACAAGGTGCCCACCCACATCGATGCCTCTGAAGCTGCGTTCTTTTTGCCCTTCGGCAATGGCTACGAGTGGGCTGTGGAGTACGGCGGCGCGACCATTGGTAGCACGGTTGTGGTGCAGGGCCCCGGACAGCAGGGCCTGGCAGCGGTCATTGCAGCACGGGAGGCGGGAGCGGCATGCATCATCGTCAGCGGCATGGGCCACGACGAGCATCGCCTGGAGGTCGCTCGCAGGCTCGGTGCCGACTACACCGTAGACGTCAGCTCTGAGAACCTGGTGGAAAAGGTCATGGAGTACACCCGAGGTCATGGCGCAGACGTGGTGGTCAACGTGACAGGCGGCGGTGGGACCACCGTGCGAGAGGGCATGGACATGGCAGCCTTCAACGGCGTAGTCGCTTTACCTGCCGCTGGCAACGAGAACGTTTCCGTTGGCGGCACAGGCCGTAAGAACCTGACCATGAAGTGGTGCCACGGGCATTCCTACAAATCGGTTGAGCGCGCCATTGACACCATCGCTTCCGGACGATACCCCATTAAGGAAATCGTCACCCACCACTTCGGTCTTAACGACGTCAAACACGCCATCGACTCCGTGGCCGGCGAGGGTGTGGCAGGGGCCATCCACGTCAGCGTGGATCCCTGGGCGTAGTTCCCTACTAAGCAGCAAAATAAAGCACCCCGCTTCGGCATTTCGGAGCGGGGTGCATTTTAATTCCTCAGATAACCGTCAGAGGCTAAAGCCCTTAGTTAGGCTTCTGCCTCTTCTCGTCGACGGAAGGGGTTCATGCCCCTCTCCTCCCAAACCAACAAGAGCTGGCTGGCGATGGCGATGGAGCTGTACGTACCGACGATGACGCCGATGAGCAGTGTGTAGAGCAGGCTCTCGATGGTACCGCCGCCCATGAGCAGCAGCGCAACGATCACCGTCAGCGTGGTGAGGCTGGTGGTCAATGACCGACCGATCGTCTCCATGATGCTGATGTTGATGGTCGTGCTCATATCGCGTGAGACACGGCGAGCCGTGTTCTCCCTGATACGGTCAAACACCACGATCGTATCGTGCACGCTGTAGCCCACCACCGTCAGGATACCGGTGATGAACATGGCGTTCACCTCCAGATCTACCACTTTACCCAGGATGGAGAAAGCGCCCAGCGTGATGATCACGTCATGTAAAGCAGCTACGATGGCTGCTACACCCAATCGCATTGAATTCGCCATCAGCCTGAAGGCGAAGGAGATGTAGATCATGATGAACAGAGCAGCTACCCCCACAGCGATGCCGGCGTTGCGGATGGTCTCCTTTGCCACAGCTTCTGAAACCGCAGAGAGTTCAGAAATCTCAATGGTTCCAAATTCCTCGGTCAGCCGTTCCTCTATCGCATCCCGTTCTGACACCCCTCCGTCGTTACCTGGGCCTTCCAGAGTCGTAGTGCGGATGAGGACGCCGGTGTCGCCGACTCGTTGAACCACCGCCTGACCGTGTCCCAGATCTGACATCGCAGATCGCAATCGATCCTCGTCCACCGCCTGAGCGAAGGTCAACGATAGCGCAGAGCCGCCCTCGAACTCGATGCCTACCTTGAAGCGCGGCGAGATGGACATGGATACCACACCCACCAGGATGAGTATCGCGGAGAAGATGAAGAACCATTTACGCTTGCCGACAAAATCCATGGTTTAGTTCCGCTCCCTTTGCGCTTGAGACCGGCGTCCGGCCCCTGCGGTGATGACTTGTCCCGGTACTGGCGTGAACATGCCAGTGAAGCGAGACAGGGGTGTTGATGCGACGAGCCGCAGCAGCGTGTGGCTGACCACAACGGCCGTGAACATGCTGGTCGCAACGCCAATGAACAAGGTGATTGAGAATCCGGTGACTGCTGATGCCCCGAAACGAGACCCGAACCAGAACAGGATCACGCAAGTGATCATGGTAGCAACGTTACTGTTGAGGATGGCAGGCCATGCCCTGCTGTAGCCCGTCTCGATCGCGCCTAACAACGCTCGTCCGGTACGTAGTTCCTCTTTGGTCCGTTCTGAGATAAGGATATTGGCGTCAACCGCCACACCGATGGATAGGATGAACCCGGCGATTCCCGCCAGGGTCAGAGTGACCGGTACCAGCTTGACGACAAGCAGAACCAGCACGATGTAGATGGCCAGTGAGAAAACGGCTGTTATTCCCGGTATCCGGTAGTACAGCACCATGAACATCGCCACCAGCCCAAACCCTATGAGGCCTGCGACAAGGCTCTTGTCCAGTGCGTCCTCACCCAACGTGGCGTCCACGTTCTGTTCCTGGATCACCACGATCGGGGTGTCCAGTCGACCACCTTCCAGCTGAATCGAGATTGTGCGGACGCGGTCAAAGGTGAAGTCAGGACCCTGGATGAAGGCCTGCCCTCCCAAAATCGCCTGGTTGGCCACAGGAGCAACGATCTCCTCACCGTCCAGGAAAATGGCCGTGCGATTGTTGGTTCCGGCGATGCGATTGGTGGTCTCACCGAAGATCCGCGCGCCCTCGCCGTTGAACTCAAGGTTCACAATGGGCTGTCCTGTGGCGTGGTGAGTACTTGCATACGCTCTGGTCAGGAGTGCACCGGTGAGCCCGATGTCCTGATCTTGGAAGTTTGTGCATTGTGGGTCTCCCTGGTCAGCGCAGATCCGCTCCTTGAACTCCAACTGGGCGGTCTGCCCGATGAGGCGCTTGGCCTCTTCCACGTCCTCCACTCCTGGAAGCTGGATGAGGATACGGTTGCTGCCAAGCAATTGGATGGAAGGCTCAGTCACGCCGAACGCGTTGGTACGACGTTCGATCTTGTCCTTCACACCCTCCATCTGGCTCTTGGTCACGTTCTCGTCTTCAGCTTCATAGATGAGCTGCACTCCGCCCTGCAAGTCCAGGCCCAGCTCAAGCCCCAGAGGGCCGTCCTCGTCACCACGCTCAAAGCTGACGCTGCCGATGCCTACGTCAAACGTATCCACAAGCAGTGCGACCACAGCTACTGAAACAAGCGCAATAATGAAAACCAGACGTCGGAGGTCTTTTTTAAACATGCTGAACCTCCGTTGCATTTGGTTCTTTATCTAGGGATCGACTCACCATGGCCAATGCCTCTTCCTTTGTGTTCGCCTCCCCGGCTGCATGCGCTTCCTGAACCATATCCAGGATTGGCTGCAACTCTGGGCCCGGCGATAAGTTGAATATTGCCATCAGATCATGACCGGTCAGCAGTCGCTGCTGCCGTTCCGGTGCCTCTTGAACACGTTTTTCCTGGAGCGTGAACCGCATTCGCCCGCAATGGCGAGCCCAGTCCTCCAGGTCGAGGTCAGGGCCTCGAGCCGCCAAATAGTCAGCCATGCAGAGGTAAAGCGTGTCCACCGCAACATCGCCAACGTCTCTATAGTAACGGTATACGGCCCGAGATGTTGGCATTTCGCCTTTTTGCGCCAACTGGCTCGGTCGAAGGTGCTGATCGACCATGACCCTTATTGCTTCGGTAGCCTTACTGCTAGCCCGAAATCGCTTAAGTATCTTCTTAGATGTCGCCGCGCCTTTCACGGGATGGCCCAGGAAACGAACCCTGCCGTCCGGCTGAACTGCCCTGGTCTCCGGCTTGGCCACATCGTGGAGCAATGCCGCCAGCTTCAGGTATGTAGCCCGAGTATGCCCGTCTGCATACTCCTCGTCAAAGTACTCTGTGAGCCACGGCGACCATGGGATGTGCTTGCCTGCCGGATCATTCTCGCGGAACTCTGGATCCAGCACCTGCTCTACAAAATCGGCGCAGTGCAGGCTGTGTTCAAACACGTCCCAGTGATGCTCTTTGGGTTGGTCGACGCCTCTGGCCGGGATCAACTCCGGCAGGACCTCATCCATCAGGCCCAGGGTGTCCAGCAATGTCACGGAACGCCACACGCCTGGAAGTGACAGGATGGTGAGCAACTCCTCGCGCACCCGCTCCGGCGATACCGAAGAAAGCAGCCTTACTTGTTCATGTACTGCATCAGCCGTGTCTGTTTCGATATCAAAGCCCGTCTGAACAGCGATGCGCACCGCTCGAATGAGTCGCAGAGGGTCGTCCGTCAGCGCGTCCGGGCCGGTGAGTCGCAGAGTCTTAGACGCCATGTCCTTCAAGCCGCCCGTGGGGTCGATGATCGGCCACTCGCTGGAAGGAACGCCGGTGTCGGTCAGGGGGACTGCCAGAGCATCTATCGTGAAGTCACGCCGTTTCAGGTCAGCCTCGATATCCCCTTGAAGGGTGGCTATGTCCACCGTCCAGCGTCCGTCGTCAGGGGTTATCGCCGCCACACGGTAGATACCTCGAGCCTCGTCCAGAACCACAACCGTCCCGCCCATCGCGTCTGCTATCCCGTGTGCCTGCTCCGCCGTATCGCCGGAAACAGCAAGGTCGATGTCATAGGGAGCGCGTTGAAGCAACGTGTCACGAATGAAACCACCAAGCAGGTAGGCTTCAATGCCCAGTTGGGCGTAGTGCGAACGAAGGCGGTCCAGAAGCTCCAACGGATTCCTTTCTAGCGGACTGGCTTGGTGAATTGAGTGTTAGTCTTTGACCTCGGCGACGACAGCCTCTTCAGCGTCGTCCAATGACGGCTCGTCATCCATGTCTTCTGCATACTCAGGCGGCGGGTCTTCGTCCAATTTCCAAACAGCGTCTTTGGCAACTAGGTGCTGCAGGTATGCCTGGCCGTTCAAGTGGCCAATCTCATGCTCCAGCGCCTGGGCCAGTAGGTTGCCCTCTGCAGTAATACGATGTTTATGCCCCTGCAGGTCTTGATAGCGCACTTTTACTTTGTTGGAACGAAGTACCTGGCCCTGGTAGCCGGGTACGCTCAGGCAACCCTCTATCAACTTACGTTCACCCTCTTGAGAGACCAGTTCAGGGTTGACCAGCACTCGCACTTCCTCTTCCTCAGGGATCTCGATGACGCACAGCATGATAGAAACGCCTATCTGGTTAGCCGCTAGGCCAACGCCGTGGGCGTCTCGCATCGTTTCGATCATGTCCTCGACCAGCTTCGGCAGTGACGCATCGAAGGCAGTGACCTTCTGAGTCCTGCGCGTCAACACCGGGTCTGGAAGGACACAAATCTCCCTTATTGCCACACGGTTCCTCTCTACCCTGAAGTACCTACGGTATTATAGTGGCAGCCTCCCCCCTCGTAAAGATAATCAGCTACACAGAAAACCCCTCCCTGCCCTATCAATCTCAGAATATGGTGACCACTCTCTTAGGTACCTGCAGGCATTTAGATCCAAGGCGATGCCTTAGTGGGTCCAGGGCGATGCCCTGGTGGGTCAAGTGCCGAGCCCTGTCGACGCCCTAGCTTGACTTAGCACATACCTACTGCAACACTTAGCCGATTCTAGGCCAACCATCCACTGACCTGAGAACTTGGAGAACTATGCCTCCTCTGCTGGAAGTCCGAGACCTCCATACCCACTTCAAGACAAAAGCCGGTGCGGTCAAGGCGGTCAACGGCGTCAGCTTCACGTTGGAAGCCGGGAAAGTGCTGGGGATCGTAGGGGAGAGCGGCTCCGGTAAAAGCACCCTTGCCCTCTCGCTGGTCAACCTTGCGCCCTACCCCGGAGAGGTCGTCAGCGGGCAGGTGCTGCTGAACGGGCGTGACCTCATGCAGGCCAGCGAGGCTGAACTCCAGCAGGTGCGTGGCAAAGAGATCGCTATCGTCCTGCAGGACGCCAATGCGGCCCTCAACCCAACCATCCGCATCGATAACCAGATGACAGAAGCCCTGGAAGGACACCTGGGGGTCAGCAAGAAGCAAGCAGAAGCCACCTGCATAGAATTGCTAAAGGATATGGGCCTGCCGGACCCCAAAGAGATGATGAAGCGCTACCCGGGCCAGATCAGCGGAGGCCAGGCACAGCGCGTCATGCTGGCAATGGCCCTGGCGTTGGAACCCAAGGTACTTGTCGCCGACGAGCCCACAGCCAACCTTGACGTCACCATTCAGGCTGAGATACTCGCCCGATTGCGAAGGCTCCAAAAAGAGCGTGACATGGCCATTCTGTACATCACCCATGACCTTGGCGTGGTGGCGCGGATAGCTGACGAGGTAGCGGTTATCTACGGCGGCACCATCATGGAGCAGACCAGCGCCAGAAACCTCTTCAACAGGCCGACCAACCCCTACACTTATGCACTGCTCCAGAGCCTGCCTCGCATCGATGTGAAGCAGCAGGTGCTGACCACCATCCCCGGCAGCCCGCCTGACATGCTGGACCTGCCGGACGAGTGCCCGTTCCTGCCCCGCTGTTCAAAAGCCCTTACCACGTGCCGCACCAGCTTCAAGCCGCCTCTGGTGGAGGTGTTCCCGCAACACCAGGTGGCCTGCTTCAACCCCATGGACCCGGACGGCGTGCTAGGGCGCTAGCTAGCTCGACGGGCATTATACGCTGCGCAGCGTATAATCCACAGATGCTCCAGTGACTCCTGCACAGCCCACCGGATGCAATAGTTCGATACTTTTGCAAGGCACTGGAATAATCTGATCGCCCTCCACCCCGAAGTGACCGTGAGTTCTGGAATCGGTTCTACCTACGCGGAAATGACTACATGAACAACACAAGAGAGAAGGCATTCTATTTAATCGGATTCCCCGCAGGTCACGGTGCCATAGACGCCGGGACATCTGCACTCTGGATCATTGCCCCGGCGATAGCTCTGAGCATGGACCTGAGCAAGACTCAGGTAGGGCTTATCTTTTCCGTCATCGCAATCGCTGCTGGGGTAACACACATCCCCGCTGGCATGGTTGGGGAGACGCGATTCAAAAAAATCTTTCTTCTCAGCACACTCTGGTGGGTGGCCGGGGCTTACTTGGTGGCATCCCTGATGCCAGGCTATTGGCTTCTTTTGTTTTTCCTTGCTGTCGCATCCTCGGGAGCCGCAGCATGGCATCCGATCGCCCTGGGCACCATGGCGGACCATATGCCCAACCGGCGCGCCTATGCCCTGGGAGTGCACTTCGTCGGCGGATCGTTCATGGAGGTCCTAGCGCCTATCGTGGCAGGGCTCCTTCTTGTTTACATGGACTGGCGAAGCGTGATGCAGATCATCGTGATACCGGCACTGATCATGGGGGTGGTCTTCCTTCGTCTGCGCCGCTGGATCCCTCCGTCACCCATCGGGCACATGTCACTGAAGGATTTTAAAGCCCAGGCTCGATTGGTTCGACGATCAACCAGCTTGGCTTCCCTGGGGATTTTGGGGCTGCACAATATGGGCCTTATGGCTCTGTGGAGCATGACACCGCTCTATCTGGTTGAGGAGCGTGGGATCTCCCCCGGCGGGTCGGGCGTGCTATTCGCGGTGATGGTCCTGTCCGGAAGTCTGGGTGCGGTGCTCATAGGCCGTTGGATAGACAGATACAACCGAAAGACTGTGACCCTTTCGGTGCTAGTCGCCGGTGCCCTCTCGCCCCTCTTGATCCTGTGGGCGCCCAACCTGCCGGTACTCGTGGCTGGTCTGATGGTTGCCGGGTTCGCGATCATGGGCCTGGTACCCGCACTCATTGCGATATCCCTGAGCATCGTAGGTGGTCGGCAAATGGTTATGATCGGCCTGATAATGGCAGCCGGTGAGATCATCGGCGCACTGGGGGCGGTGCTTGCAGGTTTGGCCGGGGAGACCGATCTTCGCCTCTCCTTGGTATTGGTGACTGCCTTCACCGTCTGCGCTACTCTTCTCGTAGCTGTGCACCCGTTCACATCAGCAGTCCAGGAGAGCGAGGCGATTGAAGTTGTGTAAATCCATGAGTTTCACTGAGTAACCCGGTCAGCCCGCTTCGATCCCATGAACCCTGGGGCCATATCACTTCGGTGATTGGAGAGGAGAACAACATGCCCACACAAATATTCCGGGAAGAGGTCCAGCGCCTCGTCGAGCAGGAAGGCGCATACCTGGTGGAAGTGCTGCCACCCGCAGAATACGAGGGCGAGCACATCGCCGGGGCCATCAACATGCCCCTTAAGATTCTGAGCAGGGCCGGCTGTGGCAGGGATGGACACGTCCAAGGCCGTTATCACCTACTGACACGATGCAGCTTGAGACATGAGCTCACGAGCCGCGTCGCGGTTCGAATCGCTGGGGTTTTCAAAGGTTTATGACTACCTGCCAGGTAAGATGGACTGGGGGGCTGCAGGGCTGCCACGAGAAGGGGCTTCGGTTATCCAGTGCCACGGTGGTTGGAGCAGCAAACAAGGACACGCTCACATGCACGCTGGACGAGCGTCTGGGCGATGTGGCGGCCAGGGCGAAGGCTGCAAACACCGATGCCTGCATCGTCGTCTCACCAGACCATATCGTGTTGGGTAGACTCCGAAGCAAAGCGCTGGCAGGTAACCCATCGGCACTGGTTGAAGATGTCATGGAGTCCGGCCCAACGACCATCAGGCCAAACACCCTCCTGAATGAAACGATAGAGCTGCTGCGATCGAAGTCGGTGGGCAGCATTCCTGGTCACTGACGCCTACGGCGAAGATGACGAGTCCTGTTGCTGCTGTGATTAGGTTACTTCGAGGCTGGTACGGTGCGGCCTGCAGCCTCTCACAAGCTAGCGGCAGTCCAACGGATGTTGGTCAAGCAGAGCAAGTGTATCGAGTCGTGGAGACGCTGGTATCCAGGACCAACTGTGTATCCCCAGCTTCCAGTTGATCGCGAATCAACCCGGTGACGACTTCATCAAGCGGCAGGTAATACGAACTCCACTTCTTCATGAATTGCTGCCACTCTTCAAACGAATCAATGTAGATCAGCATGGAATAGTCAACCGATACCACGCCATGAAAAAGTCCGTCGTTCACCACCAGAGACAGGGCATCGGCTGCCCTAGTGATAGCGTGAGTAAATCCTGAAGTGCACGCCAACATCCCCACTTGGGTAGACGCTGTGGCTGTCTTGAGTGTGACTGCTACTGGCGAAGGTTCCGGGCGACTGTCCAGCATCACCCCGCCAGGACGCAACACTGAGTGCATTTTCTTCAAGGCGTCAACGACGCCCTCTGTTGGCATTCATCATATAGACCAGGCAAAGACACCCACATCGTATGCAGATGGCCTCAACTGGATATTCGTCATGTCGGCAACGCGGAACTCGACCTTGTCCTTCAACGCTACCGGCGTTTCTTGAATGGCAAGGGCAATCGCCGCCTCATCAGGGTCAAACGCTAAAACGGACGCAGCTTCATCCAGAAATCGCCAGGTCATCCGGCCATCACTGCAGCCTACTTCCAGAACATCTTTCCCGTGGAAATCCACCAAACGGTGAATGACCTCTGTCTCTCGTCCTTCCGGGTCCTGTTCTAATTGTCCCTCCGCCGATTATAAGATAGGTACTGACAGCCGTTGGATGGTCACTCTAACCTCACTGGGAGGTGCAACAAAGTCAGTCCGGATTCTTCGTCATCCCTGTGCTCGGGTTTCCTCAGAATGGCACACTAATGGTACCCGCCAGTGCACTTGGGTCTCCCGATCTATCGGGACCGCCCGGAGATTGACTGGCATACTTCAGCCACCAGGAACTCCAACGCCAAACGCTCTCCCTGTGCCCCTGTCTTGATGGCGATATCGGTATCCAGCAGCCCCTTGTGGAGCTGTCGCAACGCCTCAGGGGTGAAGCGCCTCGCCTGTTCCAGCGTCTTCCGCAGCGGGTACGCAGAGTTGATGCCCAGCCTGCTGCCTAGCTCGCCCTGGGGCACCTGTTGTTGTATCAGCTCTTTCGCCAACAGGAGCAGTCGCACCTGCCTGCCCAACATCGATAGGAGGTAGGGCACGGTGGCCTCGCCCTCAAGGAGCTCGGTCAGGTTGCGCATCGCCATGGTGCGGTTGCCCTCAAGCACGGCATCCACCACGGCGAAGACGCTCACCTCTTTTACGGAGACCACCATCTCCTCAACATCCTCGATCTCGATGGCTCTGCCCGTGGCGAAGAGACTCAGCTTCTCAACCTCGCTCGCCAGCGCCCAGAGGTCTGTGCCGATCATATCCACCAGGAGCTGCACCGCATTGGTGGTGATGCTGCCGTTGCGCTCCATAACCCGGTTCTGCACCCACCCGCGGAGGTCGTTGGGGTTCATGTTCCCGAACTCTTTGACCTCCGCCACGGCTTTCACCTCTTTGAGCAAAGGCGTGTTAGCGCGAAGTGCACCCTCGAAGAATACCAGGTCTGAGGTGGGTGGCAGTTGATCGGGCAGCGAAGGGAAGAAGTCCTGCCAGTCGGCCAGCTTCTCAGCGCTCGCCTTGCCTTTACCCGCTCGCCCTTCACCTGCCAGCGAGCCTAGTAGCCCCTCGACGATGACCATGCGACGATCCGCCAGGAAGGGCATCGCCTGGCTCATGCCGGTGATGGATGCCGGGGTGGCATTCTGTGCTGTGAGAGATGTGATGTTGGCGTCCTGCACGTCAGGCATTCCCACAGCATCGCGTAGCTCGTCCAGGCAAACTCGCAGT
Organism: uncultured Dehalococcoidia bacterium; assembly: GCA_913049785.1. Lineage (GTDB taxonomy): Bacteria > Chloroflexota > Dehalococcoidia > Lucifugimonadales > UBA1127 > UBA1127. Next base: position 32,285 of record CAJWXP010000008.1, read on the forward strand.
GAGTACGTATCCGTTCCGTGCAGTAGGTAGATCATGGTTCCCTCGCCCCATCGGCTGAGACTATATGAACATGGCCCCGGTGGAGGCTATACTAGGTCTGTTACGAGTATGAATCGACGCTACTCGTTTGCCAAGGACATTCCTACACTCTTTTGTATTGGTTGGATATGGATTTATTGATACTAGGCTTCCCCCAGTCCGGCAAGACCTCCCTGTTCAGCGCCCTCACAAATCGCCAGATAACCCCAGGCGGCTACAGCGATGGGACAAGCAACGGCATGGCAAAGGTGCCCGACGAGCGATTGGGCCCGCTGACGGAGATGTTCAAACCTCAAAAGGTAACGCCCGCTGAGATCCAGTACATCGATACCCCGCCAATGGGCAGCGGTCGCAAGCGTGATTCCGCGCTCAGTGGCGAACTGCTGAATCTCATGCAGGGTGCAGACGCGCTGGTACACGTTGTCCGTGCATTCGATAACCCTGCGGTGCCCGTTGCCGATGGCGCTGCCACCCCGGAAGACGCCATCATCGGCATGGACCTGGAGCTGGCAATGGTCGATCTCGGCATCCTGGAGCGCAGAACCGACCGTTTGACCTCCTCACTGCGAGGCGCCAAGGCCACCGAGCGGGCCGCTATCGAGAAGGAACTGGAGCTGGTGACCCGCGTCCACGATGCGCTGGAAAGCGAAGTGCCTGTCATCAAGCAGGACATATCGAAGGAAGACCGCCTGACGCTGGCTAACTTCAACCTCATCACGGCCAAACCAATGATGGTGGTGCTGAACGTAGGCGAGGACGATGTTGCCGATACCGCAAAGCTGGAAGCCGAGTGGCGTGACAGACTCTCGGAGCAGGGTCGTGTCGTGGTAGGCCTCTGCGCTGAGCTTGAGATGGAGCTAGCCCAATTCTCCGGTGAGGACGAGGTCGAGTTCAGGGAATCCCTGGGCATTGTGGAGCCCGGCCGCGATCACGTAGCCAAGGCGTCGTATGAGTTGCTGGGCTTGGTCTCCTTCCTGACGGCGGGGCCTGACGAAGTCCGTGCCTGGACGATAGCCAAAGAGACTCCCGCGCAGAAGGCCGCCGGCAAGATTCATTCCGACATCGAGCGAGGGTTCATCCGCGCCGAGGTGGTCACCTTCGACGATCTAATGGCTGCCGGTGGCCTGGCAGAAGCCAAGAAGGTGGGCAAGTTCCGACTTGAAGGCAAGGCCTACCCCATGCAGGACGGGGATGTGGTCAACTTCCTCTTCAGCGTCTAAAAGGGCTCAGCCCTTTGCCCACATGCCTAGTGGTTACCAACGTGTTGGGGTCACTGCGACGGGGCGGGTTCCTTCCGAGGCGGCACGGAACGTGGTGGAAGCAGCGGCTCTACGGGATTCCAGGTGTTCGGAGTGGCTGGAACATGCGGGATGTAGAAGCATGGTGGCGAATACTCTGAACAGGCAATGAACGTTCAGACAAATCGGCTGTTATCCCTGTGGGTTCGCTGCGGTGGGCATTTTCCGGGGCGGCTTGGCGAACCCGACGATTGCGGCCACCAATAGCCATGCGGTCAAGACGGCTGTGAACGCCCAGGTGTACGTGCCAAAGGCATCGAACAGTCCCGCTACCATAAGTGGGCTTAAAGAGCCTGTTATCGTCGTGAGGGGTCTGATCAGGCTGTTGACGGCCCCCAAATGGAGTCGCCCGAAGTAGTTCGCGATGATCAGCGGTCTCATGATGAAGAACCCGCCTACCGCCAGCCCGTGGAACCCCCCGGCCATGACCAGAGTGGTTGGGCCTGATATCTGCAAGAAGAAATAGACGCTGACCGCCGTCAGTAACGCCTGGACAACAAGCAGATGACGGACTGAGTACCGCTCACTGAGGAGGCCCCATACCAACCTAATGCTGATAGACCCTATGCCGTATGCAATGGCCGCCAGGGACCCCACCTTGGCCGAAAATCCGATGTCCTGGAAGTACGGCAACCAGTTAGCGAAGAAACCGCCCATGCTCAACGTCGCCAAGCTGAACGATATCGCAAGCAGCCAGAAGGTCGGCGTCCGTGCGGCCTCGCGTCTGGTGAAACTCACTTCAGCGATGGGCGGGGGTGTCGGTGTCTTGGCAGTGGGCAGCGGCGACTCTTCGCCGTCCGGCAGCAGGCCCATATCTTCAGGTCGAGTCTTGATCAAGAAGGACAAGGGGACCAGCACAGCTAACGTCACCAGGCCGAGGACCAACCAACCATCGCGCCAACCAACGGCAGAGACGATCGCCTGGACCGATATAGGGAATAGCAGCGGCCCCATCGCCGTCCCGATAGATGCTAGCCCCATTGCCCGTCCACGCTTGCGGATGAACCATTTCGGCACTATAGCCACGGTCAACATCTCGCTCAGCGCCACCATGGAAAGCGCTCCCATGCCGCCGAACACCAGATAGAAAATCCACAGATCGTGGACGTATTTCAGAAGGACCAGTGAAGTGCCAAGGCTGAGCGCGCTCCCAAGCATCAACAATCGCGGGCCGTTCTTCGTGTCTTGCAAAGGGCCTAACACAGGCGCCAGCACTCCGGCAACCAGGGCCCGGATGGTGAAGGCGCCAAAGAAGGCTGACCGGGACCAACCCAGTTCATCGCCCATGGGTGCAACGAATATGCTGGCGCCCCAGACGCTAGCCCCACTGGTGAACGCCCCACCTACGATGGCGATGAAAACGATTACCCAGCCATAGTAGAAACGCGGGTGACCTTTTTGAGACACTTGTTCAGTAGGCTGCACCGCTGCCCCTTTCCTGGCAAAAACAAGACAACAATATGCCTGGGGCCAGGCAAACACAAATTTCTTGGGCAGAGTAGCTGGTAAGCGCGGCCAATAAATAGCTTGCGGGGATACCCATGGGCCCGTGACGATTTTAGTCACCAAATCATGCATCTCTTGACGAGAATTGACATCATATTATCGCGCTGGTAACGATACCAGCGACACACTTTGGAGGAGGTATTACTATGGCTGATTTTTCCTATACCGCAGAGGCAACGAACAACACATCCGCAGACAAGATTTTCGGCATTGTGGCCGACCCCACCAAGCACGTTGAGCTGGCAGGCAGCGACGAGGTCAAGAAGATCACCGTATCCTCTGGACCGGTAGCGTGGGAACTACCATCCAAGCCGAGGAAGTAGTCATCGTCGGTGGCGACTCCATGGAACTGACCGCAGAATCCACAATGGTCACCTATGAACCCGGCAAGGCATTCTCCTTCACCGTGATCCCTGCTCTTCCTGAGTGGGTAGGCCGCATGCAATGGTACTTTGATCTAGCACCGGGCGGCTCCGGCACTAAGGTCACCCACCGCGTAGAGGTCGACTGGGGTAACCCCACCCACGAGATGATCATCGGCCTGCGTGACAACTATGAGGAGATCCGTGCTCCTTATGTTCGCGATGGCATGGACAAGACTCCGGTGAACCTGAAGAAGATGGCAGAATAGCCAAACACTGAATCAGGCGCTAATGAAGAGCCCTGAGGATAAACTCAGGGCTCTTTCTATTACGTAGTTTTTCGGCTCAAATAGCCATGACTGGACGAGACCCATTACACTTGATGCATGGACGAGCAGCAGGAAATAGAACCGTTAGGGCCGACCACAGCCAGCGAGACGGGTCGGAGCTTGTCGAACGGCATTGCCCTGTACCTCCACATCCCCTTCTGTGAGACCAAGTGTCCGTACTGTGATTTCAACACATACGCCGGTATCAACCACCTCATCCCCTCGTACATAGAGGCACTAAGCAACGAGCTTCGTACGTGGGCCAGCACCTTGAGGCACCCTCGCGTTAACTCCGTGTTCCTTGGCGGCGGCACACCATCGATGCTCTCGCCGAAGCAGATGAACGACCTGTTTACGTTGATTCGCGCTGAATTCGCCGTTCAGAAGGACGCAGAGATAAGCGCAGAGGTGAACCCGGACGATGTCACCCTGGAACGTATGACGGGGTTTGTGGAAGCAGGTCTGAACCGCATCAGCATTGGCGTCCAGTCCTTCGACGACACAGAGCTCCAACTGCTGGGAAGACGACACAGCGTCGCGCAAGCGCTCAAGGCGTTTGAAGCGGTGCAACGGGCAGGCATCACCAACGTCAGCATGGACCTCATGTATGGCCTGCCACACCAGAGCCTGGAGAGTTGGAAGCGCAACATAGAGGGCATCATCACCGCAGCTCCACAGCATATCTCCGCGTATGCGCTGACCTTGGAGCCGGACACGCCCATGGCTCAGCAGGTGTCCAAGCACATCATACCGGACCAAGACCCTGACCTGGCTGCTGATATGTACGAGTGGGCCACAGGGGCGCTGGCAAAGGCAGGCTACCGGAACTATGAGATATCCAACTGGGCTCAGCCCGGTCGAGAGAGTAAGCACAACATCACCTACTGGCATAACCTGCCGTATCTCGGTGTGGGGCCAGGGGCGCACTCCTTCCTTGGCGGCTACAGGTTCGCCAACGGCAAGTCGCCGGTGACCTACATGGCCAAGGTCAACGCATGGGGAGAGCCGCCTCCGGACCTGGAAACGCTACTCCGAGAGAATCCTGGCTACGTGCAGGACATCGAGCCGATGGACGCCCAGACGGAAATGGCGGACAGCCTCATCATGGGACTTCGACTGGCTGAAGGGGTGCGGAACCGTGATTTCTGTGCGCGCTACGGGGTGAACCTGCACGAGGTCTATGGCGATGCGATCAAGGAGACCATCTCCCTGGGCCTTCTGAAATCCAACGGCATGTGGCCCGAGGCTACCATTCAGCTCACAGAGCGTGGCAAGCTCCTGGCCAACGAGGCCTTTGTGCGCTTCTTGGGGGACTAGTTCTGTTGAGCCCAGCGTCCAGCCCTTTGAAAATGCATCCAACAGCCTACCGAATATCGTATAATAATTGTTTGTGATTAATTGCACATGGAGACGATGTGAAGCGTTTAACGGCAATCCTAATGTTCGCGATGGCCCTGGTGTTCGTAGCAGCAGCGTGTGGTAGCAGCGACGATGGTGCCAACTCGGTATCGGCACCCATTCCGACCACAGCCCCTGTTCCCACGGCCGCTCCGGCAGCCAGCGCCAGTGCCAGTACAGTGAACGTTGAACTGAGCGAGTTTTCCATCAGTCTGGACGCCACTGTAGGTGGGGCTGGAGATATCACATTTGTGACCACCAATACTGGAGCTCTGCCCCATGAGTTCGTCATTCTTCAGTCAGACGTGGCTTCCGACGCGTTAACGGTGGACACCGCCACCGCAAAAGCGGATGAAACAGCTGCAGGAGGAGCGATCGGCAGAATCCCGCAGGCAGATTTGGGAGCAGGCGCATCCACCAGCGTGTCCTTCAACCTTGCCCCCGGAAACTACGTATTGATCTGCAACGTCGCCGGCCACTACCAGAGCGGTATGACCACAGCATTCACGGTGCAATAAAGTAGTAGCTCAGGTCAAAGAAAAGAGAGCCGCTAAGCGGCCCTCTTTTTCAAACCAATCTCCGGTATCCGCCAGGTCTTATGAGTCGGCAGCTAAGCTTTTGCTTGCAGCAGCTACGCCTGAACCACCTGCGACCTCAAACCCAGACTCCGGCAAGATCGTCTCCAGCGCCGACAGAAGCGACAACACGTTGGGAACCGTTGACGACTCGCCCATGAGCCCGATCCGCCACATCTTGCCACCGAACTGACCAAGCCCGCCGCCGATCTCGATCTTGTACTCGTTCAGCAAACGACGTCGCAGTGGCGCGTCCTCAATGCCGTCCGGCACAAACACTGATGTCAGCTGATAGGTGCACCGGTCCTCTGGCACCAGCAGCTTCAGGCCAAGCGCTTCCAGGCCAGCCCTCAAGGCTCTACCGTTCTTCCGATGCCGTGCAAACCGGTTCTCCAGACCCTCTTCAAGCACCATCCGTAGAGATTCTCGCAGTGCGTATATATTGCTCATGGGAGCTGTGTGGTGATAAACGCGAGTGCCCCCAGCCCAGTACTGCAACAACAACCCTAGGTCCAGATACCAGCTTCGGGGCTTTTCCTTCCGGTTCTTGATCACTTCCAGCGCTCGCGGGCCTATCGCCACCGGAGACATTCCTGGAGGCGACCCGAGGCACTTTTGTGTAGCGCTGTAGGCGAAGTCGATATCGATGTCGTCGAAGTTGACGGGTGAGCCGCCCAACGATGTCACGGTGTCCGCCAGGAAGAGTGCATTGTTGTCATGGGCCAGCTTCGCCAGATCCTTGAGTGGCTGCAGCACGCCCGTGGAGGTCTCCGCATGAACGGCGGCAAGCAGCTTCACATTGGAGTGCTTCTTCAACTCGGCCTCAACCGCCTCGGGTGATGCGGTCTGGCCCCACTCAACCGACACAGTCAGCACCTCTGCCCCCTGGCGTGAAGCGATCTCTGACAGTCGGAGGCCGAAGTAGCCGTTCTCCACCACCATCGCCACGTCGCCGGGCTCCAGCAGGTTGGCAAGAGCGGCTTCCATCCCCGCTGAGCCGGTACCGGAAACGGGGAGCGTGAATGCCTCAGCGGTCCCAAAGACCTCACGGAGCATCTCAGCAACGCCGTCCATGATCTGAATGAACTCCGGGTCAAGATACCCAAGAATTGGTGTGGACATAGCGCGAAGCACCCGGGGGTCAACATCGCTGGGGCCGGGGCCAAGCAATGTTCGATGGGACGGGATCAACTCTGGGACGGGACCTGGGGCCATGTCACACCTCTATCGTCGTATGTTCAAGGAAAATGCCGGGGGGGGAAACCCAAGCAAGCGTATCAATTCAGATAGGGGCCGTCAATGCACACCCTTGTCGCGACGCGTGCCTGACAGATATAATCGCGGGCATCCAAGCACAAAGGAGCAACATGGACTATGAATTGAAGGGGCGCGTAGCCCTGGTGACCGGCGGCAGCGAGGGCATCGGCAAGGCAACAGCCACAGCCCTATCGGTAGAGGGCGCTCGCGTCGTCATCTGCGCACGTCGACCCGATGTGTTGGAAGTTGCGGCAGAGGAGATACGCAAGGTCACAGGGGGTGAGGTCCTGGCGGTTCCCACCGACGTATCGAAGCCGGACCAGGTAGCCAACCTCATCAAGACAGTCAACGACACTTGGGGCGGCGTGGACGTGCTGGTCAACAACGCAGGCACAGCATCCGGCAAGGCTTTTGAGGACATCGGCGACGAGGACTGGATGGCGGACCTGGACCTGAAGCTCTTTGGCTGGGCGCGCACCATCCGGGGGGTGCTCCCGCACATGAAGGAGCAGCGTTGGGGGCGCATCATCAACCTCACGGCCCTGGCAGGCAAGACGCCGGGAGCCAACTCCGCACCATCGTCTGTGAGCAGGGCGGCAGGCATCGCGTTGACCAAGTCGCTATCGAAGGAAGTGGCCTCGGACAACATCCTGGTGAACACCGTCTGCATCGGCCTCATCAAGGCGGGTCAGCACGAGACGAAGTTCAAGGCCCTGGTGGCTCAAAACCCAAAACTTACCCTAGACGAGCACTACGCCAACATGGGGAAGAACGTCCCGCTGGGTCGAGTCGGAGAATCGGCGGAAGCGGCCAACCTCATCACCTTCCTGGCATCGGAGCGGGCCAGCTTCATCACCGGCGTAGCTATCAATATGGACGGTGGTATGAGCCCCGTCGTGTAGGTAGCCACGTGTGTAGGTTGATCCTGTAGTCGGGAGAATTTGTAACAAGACTGAAACACCTGGTACCCACGGACGCGATATATTGTTCTCGAACAAATGGCGAATTACTTGTAACCCGTGGACGGGTTAAAGAAGTACAAGACTTACTGTAAGGAGTGTTCAATGACAAGTGACAACAAGCCCACCACTCCCGCCGATGTCACGGCGATGATCAAAGAAAACGGCATCATGATGATCGACCTGAAGTTCTGCGACCTTCCCGGCACCTGGCAGCACTTCACCCTCCCTCTGATCGAGTATGAGGAAAAGCTCTTTGAAGAGGGCACCGGCTTTGACGGTTCCTCCATCAGAGGGTTCCAGGCCATCCATGAGAGCGACATGCTGATCGTGCCGGACCCGACCACTGCAATGATCGATCCATTCGCAGCGATGCCGACCCTCTCACTGATCTGCGACATCGTCGACCCCAGTGTGAGCAAGCCCTATGGCCGTGACCCGCGCCTGATCGCCAAGAAGGCAGAAGCGTTCTTGAAGGAGTCCGGCGTTGGCGATGTGAGCTTCTGGGGCCCGGAGCTTGAGTTCTTCATGTTCGATTCCGTCCGCTTCGATCAGAATGCCCACAGTGGTTACTACTTCATCGACTCTGACGAGGGTATCTGGAACAGCGGCGCCGAGTTCGATCTGGACGGCGGCCCGAACCTGGGCAACAAGATCCGTCACAAGGAAGGCTACTTTCCCACACCTCCCGTGGACACCCAGCAGGACATCCGCTCAGAGATGGTCCAGCGCATGGTGGAAGCTGGCATCCACATTGAAAAACATCACCATGAAGTTGCGACTGCCGGTCAGGCAGAGATCGACATGAAGTTCGATAGCCTCCTGAGCATGGCCGACAAGGTTCTGACCTACAAGTACCTGGTTAAGAACGTAGCACGAGAGCATGGCAAGATTGCAACGTTCATGCCCAAGCCCCTCTTCGGGGACAACGGCACGGGCATGCACGTCCACCAGAGCGTCTGGAAGGATGGTGTACCACTGTTCTACGCAGACCAGGGCTACGCCAACCTCTCCACCTTTGGCCTGCACTACATCGGTGGACTGCTCAAGCACGCCCCGGCGCTGCTGGCCTTCTGCGCACCTACCACCAACTCTTACAAGCGGTTGGTCCCAGGCTATGAGGCACCGGTAAACCTGGCCTACTCCATGCGGAACCGGAGCGCCTGCTGTCGGATTCCTGCCTACTTCCCTAACCCTGCAGCCAAGCGGGTGGAGTTCCGTTGCCCGGATCCCACGGCCAACCCATACCTGGCCTTCTCCGCTATGCTGATGGCTGGCCTTGACGGCGTCATCAACAAGATCGATCCCGGCCAACCTCTGGACAAGGACATCTACAACATATCCGCAGAAGAGGCGGCCGGCATCCAACAGGTGCCCGGAAGCCTGGAAGAGGCACTGGACGCACTGAAGAACGACCACGAGTTCCTACTGCGTGGAGACGTCTTCAGCAAGGACCTGATAGACACGTGGATCGACTACAAGATAAAGCGTGAGGTTGACCCCATGCGGTTGCGCCCGCATCCATACGAGTACGCTCTCTACCTGGACGCATAAGAAACAAGATGATCGCATCAGGGGCGTTTCCGCTGATGGGAGCGCCCCTTGTGCGTTTCAGGGGAAGGGTAGCAGCCACGGAGGCACTATGACCACTGAGCACGACAAAGCAGCAATAGAGTTCGTCCTTCACACCGCCAGGGAAGAGGACGTGAAGTTCATTCGCCTCTGGTTCGCTGACATCCTTGGCAACATGAAGGGCATCGCCATCACCGTGGAGGAGCTTGAAGACGCCCTCACTCGCGGAGTCACCTTTGACGGCTCGTCCATCCAGGGCTTTGCGCGTGACACGGAATGGGACATGGTGCTCCTGCCTGACCCCACAACCTTCCGCATCCTGCCATGGCGACCTCGGCAAAACGCGGTGGCTCGCATGTTCTGCGATATCCTGACGCCCCAGCACACACCATTCGAAGGCGATCCACGCAACGTGCTTCGACGATGTGTTGAGGAAGCCAACCAGCTTGGCCTCCAGTTCTACGTCAGTTCTGACCTGGAGTTCTTCTACTTCAAGAGCCCCGAGGACCCCACGCCGCTCGATGGTGCAGGCTACTTTGATCAGACCCCTGGGGATGTCGCCACAGAGCTTCGTCGAGAGACGGTGCTGAACCTGGGAGACATGGGTATTCCGGTGAAGTACTCCCACCATGAAGCAGCGCCCAGCCAGCACGAGGTCGACCTGCAGCACACAGACGCACTCACTATGGCGGATAACGTCATGACAGCTCGCCTGGTCATCAAAGAGGTTGCTCTGAGCCACGGCTTGTACGCAACATTCATGCCCAAGCCCATTAGCAGCCTGAACGGCTCCGGGATGCACGTAAACATGTCCCTCTTCAAGGGTAACACCAACGCCTTCTACGATGAGAACGACCCGCTCAAGTTCTCGCTTTTGGCAAGGCAGTTCCTGGCAGGCCTGCTGAGTCACGCCCCGGAAATAAGCATAGTCACCAACCAGTGGATCAACTCCTACAAGCGGCTGGTGGCTGGCTACGAGGCCCCCGTGTACACGTCCTGGGCCAGTGGTAACAGCTCTGACCTGGTACGCATCCCGTCTTTCAAGCCCGGACGGGAGGATTCTGTTCGACTGGAGTACCGCGCCCCTGACCCTGCTTGCAACCCGTACCTGGCTTTCGCGGCGCTGCTGACGGCTGGGCTTGCCGGCATTCGCAACGAGTACGATGTGCCACCGCCGGTAGAGGGCAACGTGTTTGAGATGACGGATGAACAGCGGAAGGACAAGGGGATCAAGACATTACCGGGGAGCCTGTTCGAGGCTATCAAAATGGCGGAAGACAGCGATATCCTGCGACTGGCCCTTGGCGATCGTGTGGTGGACACGCTGCTGACCAACAAGCGCATCGAGTGGGAACGCTATCGTAGCCAGGTAACCGACTACGAGATCAAGGAATACCTACCGCTGCTGTAGGGGTCTTAGACCCTCTGCTGCCTACCGCGCAATGCCCACGGCGTGAATCTAATCGTCCGAGGAGTCTGCTCACGTCTTTGTAGGCTCTCTCGCACCGCCGAAGCTCCGCTCTCAATGAGCGCACGCTTCTTCTACGCTGACAGAAAGAAGTCCAATAGACCAACACCCGCAAACCCCGGACTCACCCAGATGACCCTGTCCTGCTGCTCTTTTGGCAACAACTCATAAGTTATGTTCTCTATCTGTCGCATCAGGATCTCGCTGGTGCGCACCAGGATGCGCAGTGGGCGTTTCGCGGATGCCAGGATGGTGCTCCCGGCGGCATGGGGTCGGACACCCTGGTCAGAGTGCAGGCGATGGTCGGTAGCGTTGAGTCTCGCTTCAACGCGATGTCAAAGCGGCAGTTCCCCGTCGTGCCGCCGTCCCAGCAGCGGACAGGTTTGCCGGACACGTTTATGGTAATGTCCTTGAACAGCCCCTGGATCGATGAGCTTGCTCGCACAGCGCGGTGGATGGGCACGTGAGGGTCGCAATCTGTATTGAGGATGAGTGCGTCGCCGGTATCGGCGTCTGTGGCGGTCAACGTCAGGTCAAACGCTAAATCGCCAAAGCTCACAGGCCTATTCAATCGCTCCGGCCAAAGATTCTTCTGTAACCACTCCTCCAGCTTGTCCCCCTTGAGCGCGCCCTTTCTCAGCCAGCCGATGGGTGCCCAATTGATGTCTCGGAAATTGCTTAAATCCGATGCCAAACATAGCTGTTCTACTGCCCCTGCAGCATGCATTTGCGATTCCTTGATCGGCAGGTGGCCATAGGTCTCTGAGCGATGGAACGTATAGAGGGATCCGACCAATGCTCCGATGCTGGTCCCCACGATGCTTCCTATCTCTATCCCACGTTCCGCCAGCTCCAACAGGACGCCAACGTGCACGAAGCCCCGCGCGCCGCCGCCACCCAATGCCAGGTTCACTTTCTGTAGCTGGGTGTGCCTCGCCGTAGTCATGGCCTCACCTGTTATCATGCGTAATCGGTCCTTGGGAGATTCAAGCCAGTCGTAGGGTACCATAGCTATGCAGCGTAAAGCTTGAGGAGACCATGCAGCCTGTGAACGAACATCAGGGGGGCGGCTGGCAGCAATCGGTGCTGTTCACCCGCGTCGTGCTCACTGACTTCATGCGGAACAACTGCCCCTACATCGCTGCGGGCATCGCGTACTGGACGCTCTTCTCCCTGTTTCCACTCTCACTGGTAGGTCTCTCCATCCTCAGCTACTCCAATTCCACGCCTGCGGAGCAGACCAACATGGTAGAGGGGATCATTGAGCACATCCCGGTTTCAAAAGAGTACCTGCTGGACATCATCAACAGCGTAGCCGAGTCCAGAGGCGCCCTCAGCACCATCGCGATCATCGGCCTGCTGTTCTCCGGCACCGCCGTGTTTTCAGCGGTACGTAAGGGAATAAACCACGCATGGCACGTGGGCCAGCCCCACTACTTCTTTCTGGAACGGGCTATCGACATCTTGATGCTGACAGGCGTGGCATTGATGGCGTTGTCCGCCGCCGTGCTATCGACGAACGTCCTGGGCCTGGCGCCCTTGGAGGAGACCTCCGTCTGGCTCTTCGAGGGGCCAATCGGCAAGGTGTTCCTGGAAACAGGCGTCCTGGCAGCCACCTTTGGCGTGTTGATGCTGCTCTACCGATACGTGCCCAACACTAGCGTTGAATGGGACGATACGTGGCTTGGCGCGATGATTGGCGCATCGGTGTTCCATGGCGTCCGAATTGGCTTCAGCTGGTACGTCGCCAGCTTTGGGAGTTTCAACGTGGTCTACGGATCACTGGCCGGCATCATGGTGCTATTGCTGTGGATATACCTCTCTGCCATGGCGGTGGTGCTGGGCGCGGAGATCTCCTACATATACAGTCGAGTGCACGGTTCACGCCGCATCCCCGGTGCCCTCAACGATTTTGGGGCGGCCCTTGGGATCAACTCCGAGTCCGACGACACCAAGGGGCTCTTACGTACGATGGTCGGCTGGTTCGTTCCCCCGAAACGTGACCAGTGATACATTGCGCCCAACACCGCAGGTAGCTAGAGACCAGAAGGGTCACACGTAGTAAACTGCAAGCATAGCTAAAGACCCAAGGGTCTCAAATACGGAGGACTAGTTCGTGCGCACCTTTCGCCTGGCGCTGGCCCAGGTAAACCCCACCGTTGGCGACATCGCAGGTAACACCAAAATCGTCCTGGAGCGCATCGAACAAGCTCGGGATAATAAGGCAGACCTGGTAGCCTTCCCCGAATTGATGCTCACCGGCTATCCACCCGAAGATCTGTTGATGAAGCCCTCCTTCATCCGAGACAATCAGGCAGCCCTCGAAAAAGTCGTGGCAGCGGCAAGGGGCATCACTGTGATCACAGGGTTCGTGGACGGCGGCAGTGACGCGATTTACAACGCAGCAGCCGTGGCCCACGATAGCCAACTCGTCGGCACATACCACAAGGTGTTTCTGCCTAACTACGGCGTCTTTGACGAGATGCGGTACTTCAAACCGGGCAGCGTCTGCCCCATCTACACCATCAACGGCGTGGGCGTGGGCGTCAACATCTGTGAGGACATCTGGTACCCGGAGGGGCCGGTTTCCGTACAGAGGGATGCCGCTGCAAAGGTCATCGTCAACATCAACGGCTCCCCGTTCCACGCAGGCAAATGCGCCGATAGGGAGCAGATGCTTGCCAATCGAGCTTCCGACAACGGTCTGTACATCGGTTATGTGAACATGGTCGGAGGGCAGGATGAGCTGGTATTCGATGGCGCGAGCGTGATCCTGGACGGACATGGCACTCCACTCGCACGTGCAGCCCAGTTCCAGGAAGAGATGCTGGTAGCCGACCTGGACGTTGATCTGGATTTCCCGCGACGAGTTCATGCCCCTCGGTCCCAGGCCGTCACAGGCACAGAGCACTTCGAAGTCTCCACCTACAAGGACATCGAACGCCCACCCATCGCCAGTCACGTTACAGAGCCGTTAGATGATATCGGGGAGGTGTACCAGGCCCTGGTGCTCGGCACCCGCGACTACGTGCAGAAGAACGGCTTCAGTAAGGCGCTGATAAGCCTTTCCGGTGGCATCGATTCCAGCCTCACCTGCGTCGTGGCGGTGGACGCCCTTGGCGCAGAGAACGTGGAGGGTATCACCATGCCCTCGCGCTACTCGTCGGACGGCAGCGTGTCCGACTCTGAGGACATGGTCAAGATTCTGGGCATCAAGATGCGTACCCTGCCCATTGAGAGTGTGCACGGCGCAATGGAAGGCGCGCTAGACCCTTTCTTCAAGGGCACTGAGCCGAACATCGCGGAGCAGAACATCCAGGCCCGAATCCGTGGCAACCTACTGATGGCCGTATCCAACAAGTTCGGCTGGCTGGTGCTCACCACCGGCAACAAGAGCGAGATCGCTATGGGCTACTCCACCCTGTACGGCGATATGGCCGGCGGGTTTGCTGTCATCAAAGACGTGCCAAAGACCCTGGTGTACAAGCTGTGCGAGTGGCGTAACACCCACGGCGAGCCCGCGTCACCGATACCTCAGAACGTCATCACCAAGCCCCCAAGCGCGGAGTTGAAGCCCGACCAGCGTGACGACGACGACCTACCGCCCTACGACCTGCTCGACAAGGTGCTTGAGGCCTACGTTGAGGAGGACCGTTCCTACGAGGAGATGCTGGGGATGGGGTTTGAGGCCGCAGTAGTAGAGCGCGTCATGCGCTCTGTTGACCGCAATGAGTTCAAGCGCAGGCAGGGTGCAGTGGGCATCAAAATCACGCCGCGTGCGTTCGGTCGAGACCGTCGCATGCCTATCATTAATCGCTATCGCGGCCACTAAAGGTCTTAGACTATTTTGTGCCTGGCGGTGCGGATTTATCCAGAACTCACATGCCTAAAAGGGGGCGAGGGATGCAGATAACGTGTGAAGGAGGTGGAGCTATCATTGAGGGAGAGTCTGGGGGTGCGGTTCTCACGGCGATGATGGCACACGGTGAGAAAGTGCACTCTAACCTATTCGACGGCAAAAGCCCTGACGAAGTAAAACAGATGCAGCAGATAATGGAAGCCCATGTGCGTCAGATGATTGCTGACGCGAGCTAACCGCGAGTGGTAACCGTCAAGCACACAGGTCTAGAACTAATCCTGCTTAGCCCTGGGGCAATAACTCGGAGAAGACGCTCTCCAGGATCTCTTCGCTGACGGGGCCCACGAACTTCCTGACGATCTTCCCATCGGCGTCGATGAAGTACTTCTCAGGGATGCCCGTCAGGCCGTAGTCGATGGCGATGTTGCCCTTGGTGTCCACGCCCATGGGATAGGTTGCGCCGCTCTCCCCCGCAAACCGTATCGCCTCGTCCTCAATGTCCCAGATGGCCACGCCCACGAACTCCACGCCCTGCGCTTTGTAGCCGAGGTAGGCCGCTGCCAGCGCCGGGGCTTCCTGTCGACACGGTGAGCACCACGACGCCCAGAAGTCCAGCATGACCACCTGCCCGCGAAGGTCCGACAGCCGAAGCTCTTCGCCGTCAAAGGTGGTTACGACGAAGTCCCGTGCAATGTCGCTGTCCACGTCCACCTCGCCGAACGCGCTGTTGATGGCGATGCCAGCGGGCACGCCACCCGAGCGACTCAACGCGACACCAAGGATGGCGAACAGCGCAACCAACGGGATAGCCACAGCGGCCATCGCCACCAACTTACGGTGGTTTGTCGGGCGTTCCTCTGGGGTGATGCCTTCTTGTTCAGCCACTACAAGTTCCTTTTGACCCAGTATGTCATTCTGAGGGAGTGAGACGACCGAAGAATCCGGGTTCTTCGCCCCGAAATGCGGGACTCAGAATGACAACCAAGTGGATCATCCTTCCGTCTGCGCCCTTGCAATAAGGGCGGCCCGCTGCTGCTTGTACGCTTCCTCTTCGACGTCGCCCGCTTCGAAGCGCTCGTCCAACGTGGCGATGGCGACGATAAGCTCATCATGGATAGTATCATCCCCGTCGACCATGTCCGCAGACGCCCTACGACGTCGCACCAGCGTGAACCCCAACAGGCCTACAAACACCAGGCCAGCCACCGCAGGCAGCACGCCACGTTGGAACCCGTCGCTCTTGCCTATCTTCTCAGCGCGCTGCATGAGCGATGGCTGAGGCAGGTCAGTCATGACGAACCTTACGCGTTCTCCCGCCGGAATGTTCTCTGACTCCAGCATCACAAACGTCCTGTCGCCCACTGTTGCCGAAGCCGCGGTCAACATCTCCGGGCTGACGACCCTCGCCAGTCCCTCTGGGATCATGACCCGATACGCGGCTACACCCATGGGGAAGTGGGGTTCGTACGCCAGGGTCGAACCACTGTACGGTGCTCGATAGACGTACAGGATGTCATGCTCGCCAGGAGGGATGGGTGTGGTCAGCGCAAAGCCCAAGTTCACCTGCAGGATGTGCCCGCCCGGCAGCGACGTCTCCACGTCCAGGTCTGTAGCGCCCTCAGGCAGTGTGAATCGCAGCAGGTTCATAGGCCCGTCCGTCTGCACGTCCGTCTGAAAGGTGCGATCACTGCTATTTCTGATCTTGACCGCTTCCAGCACCTCTATTTGCCGGGTCTTCTTATCGGCAGAGGTCAACGCCAGCGTATCGTCCAGCAAGTAGAGTACGGAGAAGTTGTTGGTGAGCTCGTAGATCGTGACCTCCAGCGGTCCCACCAGCGGCTCGCCCAGCATACGGTTGGTGTATTCAACGCTCAGGTAGGTCGTCGAGACCACGTAGCCCAGGTTGCCCTGAGGCGGCAGGTTCACAAACCGAAATGTGCCATCGTCAAAGGTCAACGTGACCCGCTCGATCACTTCGCTCGTGTCCGATTGAAACTGCAGGGTCACCTGAAGGTTTACAGGGACATCAGCTCCGGCAGTGCCGTTGGTCACCGTCCCAGAGAATTCAATCGATGTTTGTGCGTAAGAGGTCTGGTGGGACTGGCTGAACAGCATGATGACCATAAGAGCCATCGTGGCGGTAAAAACAACCCGACGATGCATCAGGAATCAGCCCTGGGTTGGTCGTCACCCTCTTGAAGCCTGGTCCTGGCTGCCAGCACCTCATCCTCCAGCATTGCCGCAAGCTCGTCCAGGTCGCCCTCTACCTGTTCTTGCTGTCGAAGGGCGATGGCCGCTTGACGTCGATACTCTCGCAGTTGGCGCTGATATTCCCGGTCGTCCACCTGGCCAAGCTCTCGCTCAAGACGCAGGGTCTCCAGTGCCTGGTAAATGGACTCACGCTGAGAGCGCAACGCCTCCGCGTCCTGGGGGTTGAAGGTGTCTGCTTTTTTGGGTGTGCGGAAAAAGGGGATAGCCACAACAACTATGGCAAGCACAGCGAGTAAAGCGGATAAGGCCAGAGCCACAGCGTTATTCCTCATTACGTGTCAAATTACTGCTTCCAGTGTACCTCAGCCCTACGCAGTAGCGGGAGCAACCCTCAGCGTAGATATGGCCACCGCAGCCTTCTGACGTTCAGGCCACAGCGCAACAACGGTACCAAAGACCATGACCGGCCCCGCCAACCACAACCAGATGATGAGCGGGTTGATGTGCAGCCTGAAAAGCGCACGCCCATCCTCAGAGAACTCACTGGCCAGGATGTACAGGTCTTCCACCGGAGTCTGCCTGATGCCCGCGCGGGTGGCAGCCATGGAGAAGCTGGGGTAGAACGCATAGCCAGGTTGGAGCTGCTTGATGAGATCGCCGTTCTTATACAGGAGCACGTCGGCACGCTGTTCGATTCGGTCTGACTTGACCACCGTCGTGCTGCCAAGGTACTCCATCTCATAGTCGCCCAACACTGCCCGTTCACCGGGGAGCAGGGAAAAGTCGTCCTGCACGCTGTAAAACGATGACCCAGTGGCTGCGAAGGCCACCATGATGATGCCGATATGCGCGATGTAGCCTCCGTATCTAGGCCTATTGGAAGACACAAGGCGAGTAAAGGCTAAGGCATAGTTCTCCCCCTTGTTATGGCGCACCTGCGCCCCCTTGGCCCACTCCCGTGCGATGCCTGCAGCAGCCATGCCACAAACGCCGAAGGCCAGGGCCGGGATGAACGATGCCGCGCCAAGGGCAACTGACACTAAAGCCGTGCCCAGTCCCACCATGATGGGGATCCGCATGAGTCGCAGCAAAGATTGACCGGACGCTCTACGCCACGGTAATAACGGGCCAACGCCCATGAGCACCACCAGCGCCAGGAACAGCGGCCCCGCAACCACATCGAAGTACGGTCGGCCCACCGTGATGGTCACACCACGGAACACGTCCGTCACCAACGGGTATACCACACCCCACAGCGTCACTAGGGCGATCATCAGGAACAGCAAGTTGTTCAGCAGGAATGCGGCCTCTCGGGATAGGTGCGATTCCAACGCCGCTGCGCTCTTGAGAGATGAGTATCGCCAGAAGAACAGGGCAAACGCCCCAAGGAGGTTGACTCCCAGGAAGACCAGGAACACCCAACCCATCGTCGATTGTCCAAAAGAGTGGACAGAAGGCACAGGGCCACCCCGGTTCATGAACATGCCATACATGGCAAAGCCCCACGCCAGGATGATCAGGGCCATGTTCCACATGCGGAACATCCCTCTGCGACGCTGCACCATGATGGAGTGCACAAAGGCCGTCAGTGGTAGCCACGGCAGCAGGCCTGCATTCTCAACCGGATCCCAGGCCCAGTAGCCGCCCCATCCCAGGATGGTGTACGCCCACCATGCGCCCAGCAGTAGCCCGATGGTCAACGTGGCCCACACGATGAGCGCCCAGACACGCGCGGTATCCACCCATTCATCGCCCGTTTGCCCTGCCATCAGATGTCCCATGCCAAAGGCGAAGGGTATCCCTAGGCCTATCAAGCCCGCCATGAGCATGGGCGGATGGAAGAACATGCCAACGTGAGTCAGTAGCGGGTTGATACCCTGGCCGTCCGCTGGGGCTACGGGAAGCTCGAAGAAGGGGTTGGCCATGGTCATCATCACAGCAACGAAGAAGACGGTGATGGACATCAACACAAAGGTGGTGTAGGGAAGCGCAGGGCGGACTTCATCAGGGGCTCGCCAGATCGCCAGCCCGCTCACTGCGGCGAATATGAGTGACAGGAACAGCATGGAACCCTCGTTGCCGGCGTAGAAGGCAACCCAGGTAAGCCAGGGGTCCATGGCCAGGTTGCTGTGCCCTGCTACATACCGTAGCTCGAAGTTGTGGGTCACAAAAGCAGCTACCAGCACCGACGTGGAGATGGCAAGCATCAACGGGGTGAGGTACGCAGCGTAGCGCGCGCTGATTACCAGGTCCGGAGCGCGCTTCCACTGGCCAACCAGGGAGCCCAAAGCCGCGTACACCGCAAGCGCAAGCGACAGTAGGAGTGTGATAGAACCCAGGTCGGCCATGGTTTACGTCCCTTCCGTATCGTTCTTGTCTGATTGCTCAGTCGATTCGTCGACCTCGCCCATTTCTTTGTCTACTAACTCCAGATAGGCATCAAGCTCACTGTCAGCGTTGTCGCCAGCGCCTGACGTTCGTAGCGCAGGTGCGGACCCTGGTCGCAGCATCGACTTCGTGACGAAATACAACACCAGAAGCGCTAGCACGACGCCCACCGGTGGCGCAATCCACATCAAGAGGTTGAACCCCTCTTTGGGTGGCGCGGCCAGGACACGTTCACCGTAGCGGTCTACAAAGAACTGCCGAATATCCGAGTCGGAGCGGCCTTCCTCGATCTGCTCTCGCACGATGACCTGCATCTGGTTGGCCAGTAGCACCTGAGAGCGGTCGATGGTCTCTCCAGGGCAGATCGGGCAGATGAGCGACTTATCCAGCGATTGCGCACGCCTTTCATCTGGAGGGAGAGGGGATGTGGAGATGGTGCAGGCAGCCAATACGGTGAAAGCGCCAACGATCAGGAGAACGACCGTTATCTCACCTTGCCGCCATGTCCTTTTGAACATCGCCAACTACTACTCCAGATCTATCCTAACAACTGCCTTTGGTAACCGTCAGAGACACAGGTGAAGGATAAGTCCTCCCTAGACCCACCTGCGACGTAAAGCTACCACCGCTATCACATAGAGGGTAGGAGCCAGTCCTGCCATCCAGTCCCAGTGTACGTAGCGACCGAATAGCGGATTAACCACCGCGCTCACCACGATCGCAGCCCCTACTACTGCTGCAGCCACCGCCAGAGACACTAACCAACTACGCTGTATCGCCCCATCCTCTACCACTAGCTTACTACGTGTGTAGACCAGATGGGGATGCGCCAAAATCATGTGTTTGGATGAAGGTCACTTTCCCCATCAGCCACACCTTTGATGCAGACAGGGAGCTATAGGTGCAGAACTCGCCTTGGCCAAGACATCCGCGGCGTGATTTAAACCCTGCTTCGGTAACCACAGGCATATGGGTCCAGGGCGATGCCCTGGCTAGTTGCCTTGGAGTTCGCGGATGTAGTCCACCAGCAGCCATCGATCGCTGGGAGACAGCAGGTTCTTAAACGTAGGCATCACGTTGATGCCGTTGGTCAGGATGCCATACAGATCGCCGTCCGACTTTGCGACAACGCCGTCCGCCGTCAGGTCTGGTGCGGAGATGTAGCCATAGGCCAGAAGGAATGCGCTGACTCGACCATCGCCAAGGCCCTCGTTGCCGTGGCACATGGAGCAGTTCACTCGGAACAGCTCGGCGCCCGCAGCACTTGTGGCCGCACTCCGCGTCACAGGGTTGGTCAGGGCAGTGTAGTCCGCAGGTTCGATAGCTGGCTCACGGGTCAACTCACGGGTGTCCGATGCGAACTTGAAGGGCACTGCACCCAGCGGCGACGCCAACCGAGGCGGCTCCTGAGCGCGATATGACTGGTTGTAGTGCATCTCCGCCGCCCAATCAATGGGGGCGTAGGTGCCGCTCTTGGCCAGACAGCCGGTAGCGGCGATAGCCACTACCAGCACGACGACAAGCAACAGGACACGACGAGCTGGCCGTCCTGTACCCAGCATTGCGCTGCTAATGCCTGTCAAATGACGCATGCTATGCACTTAATGGCTCCAATTTAACGTCAGCCGCATTTGCTGCTTTGAATAACGCATCAACGCGTTCTTCTTCCCCGTCTGGGGCAACTACGACCAGACCGATGTAACCTTCCGTGATGCGAGGGTCGTAGAGACCCATCTTCGCTCTGGGTAGGCGTGACTCGAATATGACGCCGATGATCGTGGAGAGGATTGCGCCCAGCATGGTGCCTTCGTAAGCGATGATGAACATAGGGGGAAGGGCCAAGATAGGCTTACCGCCGGTGACCACAGGGTAGGCCAACTGCGTTCCCGCCGTCACCAGGATGGCGATGGAGAAACCCAGGGCTGCGCCCACCAACGGCCACACGTAGAGACGATGGTTAGCCACCTTCTCCCCGAAAGCGCCTTCCGGGTACGGTGAACCCGTAAGCACCTCGAAATCGTCCATGCCGTTTTCTATAAGTTTGTCCGCTGCCTCAACAGCTT
This sequence comes from uncultured Dehalococcoidia bacterium, assembly GCA_913049785.1. GTDB lineage: Bacteria > Chloroflexota > Dehalococcoidia > Lucifugimonadales > UBA1127 > UBA1127. The sequence goes on from CAJWXP010000008.1 coordinate 53,569, forward strand.
CGTCCACCTCTTTAAAGAGGCCCATTATGCTTCTACCTGCCATAGCTCCATCTCGCTTCGCTGATTTACTCTTCTCTGTACGCTGCCGGGACCATCACCTTCCCGACTCTGATCTCAGTTGCCATTATCGCACCCTCCTTGGCATCTGCCAGAGGGATGATGGGGAAGAACTTCACGAATGTCAGAACTCCCAGGAACACCATTGCAAAGCTTCCGCCCACCAGGATCAACTCGATCGGGCTGGGGTTGTAGGAGCCCCAGTTGAACGTGAGCACCTGCTTTCGCATCAGGCTCGGGACGATGATGAGGAACCTCTCCAGCCACATCCCGATGTTCACCATGACCGTAGTCCAGAACATCAACGCCACATTGCGCCGCACTTTGCGGAACAGCCACAGGGGCACGGGGATGAAGAACGCTGTCAGAGCAAACACAATGAACGCTGCGTTGAACGGCCACTCCGTGAGCTGCAAGTTCCTCAGGGACAACTCAGGCTCCTCGTTGGGGTAGAAGCCCATCATGAATTCAATGACGAAGAAGTAGAACCAGCCCACAGCCACCACTATCAACAAACGCGCCAGTGCGTCGAAGTGGTCGTCGCGGATGTAATTCTCCCACTTGAACAGCCATCGCAGCAGTGCCAGGACGGTGATCACGCCCGCCACGCCCGAGTGTACCGCGCCGATGACGAAATACGGCGCGAAAATGGTGGCGTTCCAACCTTCCACGGCGATCTGGACAGCGAAGTCCCACGACACGATGCTGTGCACGGAGACGAACACCGGCAGGATCAATGCCGAGAGCAGGAAACCTGCGATGATCTGGAGTTTCCACTGTCGGGTATTGCCCCGCCAACCTAGGCTCATCATGGAATACACGCGCTGCATCATGCCGGAAGACCGGTCACGCAAGACGGCGATGTCAGGTATCAGCAGCAGGCCTACGAATAGCGCCGTGCTCGTCAAATAAGTCGAAATAGCTGTAGGGTCCCAGACGAAAGGAGACCGAATGTCCGGCCAGATCCCTCTGCCGAAGTCATATCCAGGAGGCATGGACCAGTAGATGCGCCACGGTCGACCTAAGTGGAAGAGCGGGTGCAGGGCTGCGGTGCCCAGGGCGAAGACGGTCAGCACCTCTGCCGCGCGGGTCGCAGGGCGACGCCACTCAGCATTGGCGAGGCGCAGGATGGCGGACAGCATGACTCCGGCGTGGCTGATCCCTACCCAGAACACGAAGTTCACCAGGAGGAAGCCCCACATCACCGGACGGTTGAGTCCGTATACCCCTGTCCCGTGGTTGATAGCCCAGGCAAACGCGCCTAGCGCTCCCGCGACTATCAGGAACAAGAACATCATCAGACCGTAGAACCACATCGGCGTCGCTAACGTCGGCCGCAGTAGGTCCCGGTTTATATCTATCTCTGTCAGCGTTGGACGCTGTTGCATCCCTGCTCCTTCACCTTACAGTCATTCCCCAGGGCTTCCTTGCCCTAAATAACCCTTCCTGATGCTGCTTTGTGTATGAGTAGAAACTCATTAAGCAGCATGGGTGCAGGGCCTCGCCCCGCTATTCGGGTTTCGCCAAAACCTTCAGCGGAAGTTTCTTCAACGGGCGGATCTCCTGGAGGAGCATCCCTTCACGGGTCTCCCACAGACTGATGACCGGTATGAACTTCACTGCCAGGGCGAACAAGAGGACTGCTCCGCTTACCACACCCATCAGCATCATGATGTCCGCACTCTCCGGCGTCACCCCCGCAGGCACATAGTCCAGCGTATGAGCGTTCACGTCCTCAATCGAGTAGGAGGATACGTAAATACGGATCTTGTCGAAAAACGCACCGGTCAGGATGGACACGGCCACGATCGTCGGCCCCAGGATGCTCTTTCGAGCCCCGTTCCACATCAAGATCAACAGCGGTACGGCGAAGCTCATAATAAGCGTCATGATGAAAATCGTGCGATACGGCCCGAACCACATCAACTGCAGTAAGTTCTGCTGCAGCGGCGTCTTGCCGTACCAAAGGACGATGAACCCTGACCACCAGAAATACATCCAGAGCAATGAGGAGGCCAGCATGAGCTTGGCCATGCTCCAGATCTGGTTCACGCCGATGTAGTCCTTGAACCCGCCCGCAGCTCGTATGACAAACGCACTCAGGATGACCAAGGCCAGCGCAGATTGAATGCCGCCAAGAGCCTGCCATGTGGGCAGGATGGAGTCCCGTTGTCCAGGAACCAGGCTCTGACTGAAGTCAAAACTCACAACAGTGTGGGCGAAGACCAGGAACATGAAGTAGAAGGCGCCCAATACGCCAAGTCCTGCACGGAGTGCACGCCACTGACGCTTAGTGCCTACCCAGCCTAGGGACAACCTGGCGTACCACACTCTGCGCCAGCCGGAGGCATCCTCGCGGGCTGTAGCAAAGTCCGGTATGGCTGAGGCCCAAAGCAATCCCATGCCATTAATGAACAAGAAGATCAACGTAAGTGCGATGTACAGGTGCGGCGCTCCAGGAGGCCACCCCTCTGCGATCTTGTTGTAGAACCACATGGTGTTGCGGTCATCTGCAGAAGGCAGAGACACCAACAGGGGGATCATAACCAGAAGAACCAGCAAACCAGATACTGACCATATCTCTGCAATGCGAGAGATGGGCCGGCTCCAGTGCGCTTTGGCCAACCGAGGCGCGATAGCCACCAGAGGCGCCGATAGGCTGGTTGTCAGCACAAATGCCAGTCCAGCTGCCAGATAGCCCCAGGGTAGATGGGAATCAAGTCCGTCGTTCCCAGCTTTGATGATAAAGCCAATGAAGCCCAACACGGTCACGCCGGCAAGAGCAAACACCAACAACCAGTACTTGGGGCTGGTCCGCATGGTCCAACCCAGTACCTCGTCGTTGACCTCTGCTGATGTACGTACCAGCAGGTCTACATGGTGCCCGTGGGGGCCGCCGTTATGCATGCGCCTCTTCCGTGATTGCGTTGGGATCTACCTTCTTCAGGTAGTAGATAGCCGGCTCTGTGCCAAGCTGGTCGAGGATACGGTACTGTCGACCGCTCTTGCTCAACCCACTCACTTGGCTTGAGTCATCGTTCAAGTCGCCGAACACCAGGGCATTCGTGGGGCAGGACTGAACGCAGGCGGGAACGACGTCGCCATCGACGACCTCTCGCCCTTCTCGGGTCACTTCACGTACCGTACGACGGATCCGCTGAACGCAGAAGCTGCACTTCTCCATGATGCCCCGGCTGCGGACTGTCACATCAGAGTTCAACTGGTTGCGCAGGGTCTCTGGCCATACAGGCTCCCAGAAGTTGAAGAACCGGACGTTCCAGGGATCATTGTTGGCGCAGAACCGTGTGCCGATGCAGCGGTTGTACACCTGGACGTTCAAGCCTTCATTGTTGTGATACGTAGCGAACACCGGGCAGACCGGCTCGCACGGTGCGTTCTCACAGTGCTGGCAGAGCATCGGCACAAACCGTGCCTTCACGTCAGGGAACTCGCCTTCCCAGTATCGCTCGATGCGAATCCACTGGATTGCGCGACGTTGCAGGAAGTGGTCAGACTCATTGATGGGGATGTTGTTCTCAGACTGACATGCCACCACACAGGCCTGACAGCCCGTGCATTTATCGGCGTCAACCGCCATGCCCCATTTTCTTTCTATCGCCACCTGGTCCTCCCGAATCCTTTTAGGCAGGATGTACCCGCTTACTTGGACGCGAATTCTCTCTTCTTATGCGTGGTCTGTCCCTTTAGATATCTGATATACAGGACGCTCATGCAGCTGACGTGGGACAACCATTCCCTCAAACTTGGGTACCCGGCTCCGCCTACCCGTCAAGGTCAGCTTCACCCGAGTTGCACCCCAAGCCAGGGCTCCGGTATCCGCATCAGAAACCGCATCCAGGATACTCATGACATTGCTGCCGATACCCTCGGCGTACCTACCAAAGAACGTGTGACCTTGGCCCATCGGTATACTGACCACGTTGGGTGGTGTCGCAGGATTGACATAGACTTGCGCTTCAATGGTTCCCTTTGGCGATGTCACCTCAAGGATGTCGCCTTCCCTAACGTCCAACTCTTTCGCTGACTGCGGGTTCAACTCCACCCACGTGCTCCATACCGCCGTTGTAATCGGGTCCGGCGTCGCCTGGAGCCAGGGCAGGTTGGCCTCTCGTCCATCGCCCATGGAGTGCGACATGAATGGCAGGAGGTGGAACGGGTACTCGGCAGCAGCGCCACTGAATGTCGGTGTCGCCTGGCCTGGAATCGTGTCCACCTTGGCTTTGGTGGAGTCCTTGGACGTTGCCTTGGTATCCCACCAGCCACCACGCTGGAGTACGCCTATCCAGAACTCCTCAAACGAGGGGTATTGCTGAATAGAGCCTCTATTTAATTTAAACAATTCCTCCGCATTGGAGCGGATGGCATCCTTCATGGTGTTCCACGGGAGGCCTCGCGTCATATCGCCACCCAGGCCTTCCGCCGTTGCCAGCAGAACATCTCCAAAGCTGCGGACATCCACAAAAGGCATCACTACGGGCTGCTGAAGTGCGATCGACTCGTAGCCGGGGCCGGGGTCTGAAACGTCGTCGCCCCAACCTTCCATGGGAACCAGGTCAGGCAGCACCAGGTCGGCCATCGCCGTCGACTCATCCATGAAGTTGGAGAAGCTGGCGATGAACGGTACGTTGTCCTTCATTGCTCGCCTGAACTGGAGGGCACCGGGAAGTCCGTAGACCGGGTCAGCGCCATGTACTAACACGACGTTCACCTGACTGGTACGCATCCTGTCCGCGAGTCGTTGGAAGTCCACGAGCGACGAAGCCGCTGCGCTGCTTTCGACATCCTTCAACGGTGCTTCCGGGTTGAACAGGAGTCCACCCTTCTTGCCGATGTTGTCTACCAGCGCGTTGAGCAGATAGACCGCTGTCATGTTAAAGAGGCCGTTGGTCTGGGCCGCTGCCAACCCGCCGCCGATAGCGACTCCCGGCTGGTGCTCTGCAAAGTCCCGTGCCATCTTCACGATCTTGGCCTGGGATACGCCCGTCACATCCTCAGCGGTGGGTAGGTCCTGAGCGTTCGCTTCGATGACATCTCTGAGGGCTTCCATACCGGCGGGGTTGCCTGTCTGTTCCTTCAGGATCACATCTGCTATGGCCAGTGCCAGCACACCTTCAGTGCCCGGGTTGATGTGCACCCATGTGTCGGCGTTGGCCGCAGTCATAGAGAACCGCGGCTCTATCTGAACCAGGGTGCCGCGTTTACCGTTCTCCGTGCCCCGGAACTCGCCATACTGCCAGTTGTAGTGAAGCGGCGCGTGCCAATTGCTCAGAAAGTCAGAGCCAAAGGATAGGACATAGTGCGCGTTCTTCACGTCAGCAATAGGCAGTCTGTCCTGATTGAACAAATTCTTAAGTGCGGCACGGACCACCGTCTGGTCTACCGCTTCAAAGGCCATCTGTGTAGCACCGTAGTTGGAAGCGAATCGACTGGCTACCGTGCCTAAAGCGCCCCGCAGCGGCTCCGTGATCATTGCCACGCTGCCGGGGTTACCGGAAAACTCACTAAGTTTCGCCTGAAGCTCGCCCATCGCCGCTTCCCAGGAGATCGATTCGAACTCCCCGGATCCGCGTTCGCCAACACGTCGCAACGGTGTCGCGATCCGGTCAGGGTGATACAGCTCCTGAAGCGATGCCTCGGCCTGAGCAGTGTGCTTGCCCTGACTCATGGGGTAGTCAGGGTTGCCCTCGATCTTCTTGGCACGACCCTGCATGACCCGCACCAGCACGCTTTCAACGCCGGTGCTCGGTCGGGCGAGGGTAGCAAAATAGGCGTCCTGGCCTTCAACAAGGTCTTCAGGAATCAATACAGGGCTCTCGGCAATGAACTCTCTATCCGGGATACGGCAACCGGCAAAGATCACCGCCCCCAGCATTCCCATGCCGGAGAACCTGAGCAGCTGTCGCCGCGTTACGCCCATTCGCCTTTTGTCCTCATCAGTCTAACTTGTACCATTCATCCGTTATCTTCGTCCTGAAACGGTTTCAGCACGAGGCCATAAGGCACTAGTAGTGACAGGTGCTGCAGTCTGTGGGTGCGTTGTTGTTCCGGTGACAGTCCACACAGAAGCCCATCTGGAGTTGCTTTTGTTGGGATACCTCTTCCATCGCCCCTACATCGCCATGACACAGAGAGCACACAGCAGACGCAGGTACGCCATCTTTGGCAGAGAAGAAGGTGATATGTGCTTCATGCACGAATCGTACGTGGTCCGGGAGCCTGTGCACCCGAATCCATTCGATAGGCTGGTTGTTGTCCCATGCCGCCAGCAATTTCCCAATCTCCGGGCTCTCCGTCGCAATGATCTTGTGGCAGAAAGTGCACTGCTGGACCGGGGGGATGCTGGCCGTTGGCTGGGTTGTTACCGTCCGGTGGCAGAACACGCAGTCAATGCCAGCCTGTTGCACGTGAGGCACGTGGGTGAAGGCGATGGGTTGCGTTGGTGTCTGGAGGAAGACCTGATCCACTTCCCAGAAGAAGTGCCCGGCCATTTTCCCACCGACGACCAACGTTACAATCAAGAATGATGCTCCGACTAGAGAACCAACGGAGACGATGGCCAACGTACGAAGTCGCTTGTTCATGTCACCTGAATCGATGCGCCCCAAGGACCCACCGACGATGAGAACTCCCACGATGATGAACAGACCCGCGATCACAGTGAAGTTGTTGCCGCCCAGGATGAAGACCGTACCAAGGCCCAAGAAGATAGTCGCAACCAGGATGACCGCCAGGGTCAGCACCCAGAAGGGTGCCATGCCGCTCGGCAATGTGATCTTCCTGCCGGCGATCTTACCGCCGCGGGACAGGTAGCCTTCCAGCGCCCGGAGTCCGGCGATTATCAAGACGGCACCGATGATGCCGAGTCCAATGCCGATGGTTCCATTTTCGCCAGATGTGACGAAAACGATGCCCAGTCCCAGGAAAGTCCCTGCGACAGCTAGAATCGAAAGAATGGGAATGAGCATCTTAGGCATTAAGACACTCTATCCTGTATGTTGGAGTTCAAGCCACGCTCCATGCATTGAATGTTCAAAATCATTCGAGTTAGATCCACCATCGTTCGTAGGTATTCCCAATGACTCTCGCCAGGTCTCGGGCCACAAACAGAACCACTACAAACCCTGCCGCTGCTCCAATGGCAGAAAGATACAGTAGTGGGCGTATCCGTTGGGCCTTCTCAGGAATCTCTTTGCTCTCTACTAAGGACGGGATGATCCCGAAGCTGATCAGAATGCTGGAGGAGACTACAAACATCAGTATGGGGAAAAGCCAGAGGTAAGAGATCAAGTCTCTGTATTCAATCCAGTCAAGCGAACTAATGAAATTCGGGTCCATATTATTCCTCACCGATTCAGCTTGTGAAGAATATCGCAACTCGAAGAGGAGTGTCAATATACACCAGCACTCAATCCGCCCTCGATTCCCTCATTCCGATCTTTTGAGGGGCGATGCATTACGGGTGTTGCCATCGGAAACGTCTCCCTGTAGAGTGAAGACCGTCAAACAAACGGAGGATACATATGGGCTCAAAAAGAAAAAGGGAACAGGGCGGGTTCAACAGGCGGGAAGTCCTGGGCAAGGGCGCTGTTCTCCTAGGCGTAGCTGCGGCTCTGACGCTGCCCTTCAAGCTCTTTGGCGGATTCTCCGGTAATAAGAATGCGGGTTCAGACCTGCCGGGCAAAGACTCCATCTTCCAGCCCCGTAAGGACGCAAACCTGAAGAAATACCTCCAGGACAAGGGTTTCTAGTCGAGGCGCTTAGCTTTTCAACAAAACTCCCGCCCCGATATACGTCGGAGCGGGATTCTTTTTCTCTGCGAAGTCTGGTTCGCCCCTAGACCCTCAGTCATTCTGAGGAAGTCATCCGGGATCACGACCGAAGAATCTCCCTGGCCGAGTGAGAGATTCTTCGCTGCGCTCAGGATCACGTAGACGCAATTGACCCTGTGGGGAAGATACGGGGAATCGCGTCTCAATGTGAGCGACCCCATTGTCGACGGTCACTCAGTCCTGAGCTGGCGATATATCTCCACCATTGCTTCAGTGTCACGCTTACAATAGGCCAACAACGATTCCCGTATTTGCGCTTTCTCTTCCTCTGAAGTCTCTGGCGATATCATTTGTCCAAACGAAAGTGACGCTAGAGTACCATCTTTGATGTCTAGATCCGCATAGCTCAGATTAGGTATCAACGCTGGTAATACCGATTTGATAGACCAGCTGCCATGAAATTCTGGATGATAGTAGTTGGCGCTCAGCACCTTATGGAGATCGAAGATCCGGCCGCAAAGATCTAGCAGGGAGCCTCGATGCTTCGGTAAGGCATCGGCTAATTCCTTAATTCGCGCTTCCTCAAATCCGGTGTACACCACGATCGAGCCTCTATCGTCTAGTGCCTCTAACATTTCCAATGCCAGCGTCTCTCTTGGGTCGTCGGCCGCGTTATGGAGGTATTCCACGTGGCGTAGACCACCAGTTGAGTCCAGCGTGTGAATAGACCACTGGAATGGTATTTGTCGATAAGGGCGCGTTCCAACGTACAGAGGGAGGGCTGGACTGATCGTTTCGAAGTCGAGGAAGTGGATGGGATAAGTCACGTCATTCAGGGCAGTCTGCAGGTCTCCACTCTCGTAGGGTTTTCCTGTGACCACAGCATCACGCACTCTCAGTTGACGGTCGGTAAGCCCTTGAAAGCCAGTAGGAATGTCAGATATTTCCCGAATACCCGCAGACTTGAAGTTGTTGAGAAGTTTTACGCTGACGCTCGGAAGTTGGTTTACTGCATGTGGTAGCTCAGCCGGGTGGCAGTGCCCGTAAAAACTGCAAACATACGGCTTGGTGCAGTGAGGCCCAGTGGCAATCGCGGGCTCTGTACTCGATCCCAGCACGTTCCACATTTCAGTAAGTTGGCCCCGAGCTTCTGAGGAGGCATAGGTTTGGGCCTGGGCGCTTGCATCCTCGACGGTAAACAACCGTTCAAGGTCGTAGTCCCCGCCGGCGTATACGTAGGTATTGTCGATGTGCATCAACCCTGCTTTACGGACGAAATAACCTAGACCCTCGATGACATATTGCTGGATGGCAATATCAGGTAAATGTTCTGGTTTGTACGATGTGCTCGACTTCACCTCAATGAGATCAAGTGACCCGTCATCGTTCTTGGTTAGGATATCCGCTCGTATGTTGATCCCTTCAAATGAAAATGCCGCTTCGAACAGTGTCCGGATCTCATCGTTTTCCATTGCTTCTTTGGTGTGTTGTACTGCTACTGTGTGCTCGAAGTAGGGTTCTGCAATAAGTAACCCCGGGCCGAAACGATCCCTCGCAAGCTCGCCCACAACAGTTCCACCATCAAACAACGCCTGCTGCTGAGGTGTAACCGCATCAGCAAGATCTCGGCTGAAGCATTCGAAGTACAAACGCTTCAGGCACTGGAGGCCTGCAGCGAAACGACTCTTTGAGAGGCTTGGGCTGTTGCGGCTGACCATGAGGCACCTTCATTCTTCATTCTATTGTTGAATCATGTTTGAAATAACGGGCCACTGCATGGCTCTCCCCCCGGC
>CAJWXP010000009.1 GCA_913049785.1 uncultured Dehalococcoidia bacterium
TGGGAGAAGCCACCAGACGCTCTCAATCAGTGAAGCCTTCTCCAGCGATTTTCTTCTGGTTGGCTCGGAGCCAGGGTGACATACAACCACCAGAAAAAGTTTATGAGGGGGTTTACCGATGGCATGGCCTTGCGCTGCCTTTTCAGCGAATCCCGCTAAAATTTTCACGATTTAAGTCTTAGAAAACTCCGAATGGTCATGGTCTTCTCTTTTTAAGAAATTACATAGACCTGCAAGTTGGTCAACATTTATCTTGGTGACGGTAAAGGAGGGCAACCCGGCGGACAGCTAGGATTTCTTGTATTCTCACCAGGAATAACATATTGGGAACCGGCCGGTGCAATCGCAATCGCCCACCCCCATTCAGAAGGATCACTGACAGTTATGAAGGTTCGCCCTGGCGGAATGGTAGGAGAGATACTCTGCCAATATCCTCCGTCTGGGCCTCGGTCGTATATGGGCATTGTCCTTTGATCAGAAGTTGCGCTTACAGACATCGGGCCGCCGATACTGGCTACTATTATTTGCCATTCGACTGGAATATTGAATTCTTCACTTACATAATCTCCGTTGCCGTCTAAATGGAAAATTAAATCCTTTTCGAAAAAACCTATATCGGTTGCGTTCAATTTGGCTTGCCCATCTAGTTCAAGGTCGCGTATCCCGTCATAGGCAATAACATCCAGCGGCCAATCGCCGAATGGATTTTCGTTAGCGCTAATCATCCAACCCATCCCCATGGGGACACCTCTAGCGCGTAACCAATCATTCCCAAAACTAGAACTTCCCCACCCCTCCTTTGGGTTCTGCCAAAGATTCCCAAATTCCGCGACCACATCTTCAGTAAAAATGGCAGGAGCATACATATAAAGATTGCCTTGGCCTTGTCGTTCGAGTGCGAATGCGATATGGGTCGAGGCCCTAGGCCCAATTTTTTGCTCGAACGGCGGTACGTACATGTATCCAAGGACGTCCCCCTTTTTCACGACTTGGCCGCTCTCGACAAGTATGAATTGATCGTAAAAACCGCTAGGCTTGTTTTCTAAATTTATATACGGCTCCATCATATATTGAAAATTAATAACTACATCTCCTTCATTTGCGATAGCAATGACAAAAGCATATTTGGCATGCCACCATGGTGGATCATAATCAGTGTGGTCATTTAAGCTGTATGCATCTACTCCAGTTATTATCCCGTCGGCGACTGCGTATATAGCTGGATAGTCTGAGGGACGCCTTTCATTTTGCCATCGCTCATCTGAATTAGAAAAATATATTTGAGCGTCATTGTGAGGTGCCGGACTTCTTTGTCCAGGATAAGGATGTGCAGCAATCACATCCTCGAAATCGACAATAAAACGATCCGATTTATTAATTGCAAAATAGCTGAGATCTGGAAGGTTTTGGATGAATTTGTCCCGGGCACGACCACTCAAAACTGATACATCTCTAGAGGGATTAGTCGAAGAGTTAAATGTTTTCTTGGATGGTACCGAGGTGGGAGAGTTAACTGATTGTGGAAGTGGAGTATTCGTTTGTTGAACCTTACCAGTGGATTGAGACTCGCTTGTTTCCTCATTCCCCATCGGTTCGTTGGTTTCGTTGATACTGGGACTAGGTTCCCCTGGAGCAGGAGAAGCACTGTAATAAGCAAAGACAAGGATTACAATCAGCACCGATAGAACTAATGCCAGCTTTATTCTCATTACTCCTCAATTACCTTCCCGTCTTCATAAATCGCCACACTACCATCTTCATTAAGCTGCCTGGCATTCTCAATAAGGAACCTTAGTGTCTCATCAGAACGGTGTTCTAGTAACCTCCTAGAGACACTGTGGGCGATATCTAGTTGCTATGGCGAACCCTTGTCGAAAGCGGGGTCTTTCTTTGCCAGTTTTGTCTCCTGGAGTCCATATTGTCTCATTCTATTGCCCCCAAAATTGCCCCCAAAATGAGTTTTCGGGAATTTCGACTAGGGAATTTGACCGTCCTGACTCAGCTATGAGCCAGCTACGGAGTGGGAGTGGAGCGGGCGATGGGAGTCGAACCCACGACATTTTGCTTGGGAAGCAAACGCTCTACCACTGAGCTACGCCCGCGCACAGGACTATTTTAGTCGAGAACCCGTGTGGAAAGCTATGCCCGATATCGAACGTCAGGCTGTCGGGATGCGCGTGCTTCGTCCAATCGGCCCACAGGTGTGTTGTGGGGCGCCTCTGTTAGCACTTCAGGCGTCTGGCCGGACTCTTGTGCGATGGCAATCATGACATCCACAAAGGCGTCCAATGTCTCTTTGCTCTCTGTCTCCGTGGGCTCGATCATCAACGCTTCTTCCACAATCAATGGGAAGTACATGGTTGGAGGATGCACACCGTAGTCAATGAGCCGCTTAGATACATCCAACGCTTTCACACCTTGGGCTTTCTGCCACCTTCCTGAAAATACGACCTCGTGCATGCAGATGCGGTCGTAGGGAAGGTAGTAGAGGTGTTCTAGGCGCTTCAGGAGGTAGTTGGCGTTCAACACAGCGTCGCCGCTGGCCTGACGTATGCCGCCAGCGCCTAACGCTCGCAGATAGGCGTAGGAGCGGACAAGCACCCCGAAGTTGCCGTGTCCTGCGGAGAGCGTACCTATGGTGTTCGGTGGAGATACCAGCTTGAAGCTTTCAACCCCACCCTCAGAATCTCGCTCAACCACCGGGGATGGCATGAAGGGTGTCAGCTTGTCGCCGACACAGATGGGGCCTGCGCCCGGACCGCCGCCACCATGAGGAGTACTCGTGGTCTTATGCAGGTTGAGGTGGACTACGTCAAACCCCAGGTCGTTGAGCTTCACACGACCCAATAATGCGTTCATGTTCGCGCCATCGCCGTAGACCAGACCTCCAGCCTCGTGCACGATCTCGCACACTTCCACAATGCCGGGATCAAACAGCCCCAACGTGCTTGGGAGCGTGATCATCAACCCTCCCAGCTTATCGTTTGCGACGGCTTCAAGGGCCTTCAGATCCATGTTTCCCTGGTCGTCTGATGGCACGGTGACGACATCGAATCCCGCCATCGACGCCGATGCGGGGTTGGTCCCGTGGGCGCTATCCGGGATAAGCATCACTTTGCGCTCGGGGTTGCCGTTTTGTTCGTGAAATGCGCGAATCATCAGCACGCCAGACAGCTCGCCGTGCGCACCGGCAAGAGGCGCAAGGGTGCTTGCCGGCATGCCTGTTATCTCTTGGAGCATATCCTGGAGGTTAGACATCAACTCCAACGCGCCTTGAACGGTCTCCTCCGGTTGGAGGGGATGGATCCCGGAAAACCCGGGCGTGGATGCCACCATGTCATTAATCTTGGGGTTGTACTTCATGGTGCAGGATCCCAGCGGGTAGAAGTTTGTATCTATAGAGAAGTTCTTCTGCGATAGCCGTGTGAAGTGGCGGACAACGTCCAACTCCGATAGCTCCGGAAGCGGCAACTCTTCACGGAGCAGCGCAGCATCCGGCATTGGCTGAACGGGCACATCCGATTCTGGAAGGCGTACACCGGAGCGTCCGGGAACGCTGATATCCCAGAGGGTCTGATGTGACTCTTGGGGCTTTCGCGTTTCCGTTGTCATAGTTATGACCCCTTCGCAATCTGCCCAAGGGCATCCGCAAGGGCGTCAATCTCGGTCATTGTATTCATCTCTGTGGCGCAGAAGAGCATCCCGTTGGGTACGCTGTCGCTGACGTCGAGGCCGCCGATGATGTTGCGCAACAATAGCTTCTTCGTAGTCTCTTTCGAGCTTTGAGGGCACTTCACCACAAACTCGTGGAACCATGTGCCGTCATCAATTACTTCATAGCCATCCACTGCGCCGATGACGCTGGCAGCGTAGTGCGCCTTCTGGTAGCTGAGTTCCGCCATTTGCCGGAGTCCACCAGGCCCTAAAGCGGCGATGCACACAGCCGTGCCGGTGGCGATGAGCGCCGCTGACGTGCAGATGTTCGACGTCGCACGCTCTCGGCGGATGTGCTGCTCACGTGTCTGCAGGGTCAGCACATAGCCGATCCGATCCTCATGATCCACCGTTCGACCGACGATACGACCAGGCATCTGTCGAATGTACTCGTTCTTGCATGTGAAGTAACCAACGAACGGCCCGCCGAAGCTCATCGATACGCCGAGGGGTTGGGTCTCTCCGCTGACGATGTCCGCTCCGTAGTCACCGGGTGCTTTGAACATCCCCAATGCCACCGGGTTCGCACTCACTGACAGCAACGCTCCAGCCTGGTGAGCAGTATCGGCGAGGTCGCCCAACGCTTCGATGCCGCCGTAGAAATTCGGGTATTGGGCCAAGATGCACGCTGTTGTCTCGTCTACAACCAGGTCGCTCAGTGAAACAGTGTTGATCGTTATGCCTTGAGGGAGCAGGTAGGTGTCCAGCACTGCGCGGTAGCGCGGGTTCACGGTGTCCAATACCATCACGCTGTCCCTGTCCGTGATCCTGCATGCCATCAATGCAGCCTCTGCCATAGCGCTGGCGCCATCGTACATACCAGCATTTGCAGCTTCCATGCCGGTCAGTTCGCAGATCAACGACTGGAATTCATACGTAGCTTGCAGGGTGCCCTGGCTCACTTCGGGCTGGTACGGCGTGTAAGAAGTCAGAAACTCGCCTCGAGAGATCATTGCAGAAACAACGCTAGGGATGAAATGTCGATAGACTCCGGCACCCAGGAAGCTAGCGTACTCGCCCGGTACGGCGTTCTTTTTGGCTAAACCGCCAAGCTCTCTTCCAAGTTCTAGCTCTGTTAGGGCCGGTGGCAGGTGGAACTCGGGGTTGCGGAAACGCTCGGGTATGTCTGCGAACAGTTCATCTACGGAGCCGACGCCAACAACTGCAAGCATCTCTGCCCGTTGCGCTTGAGTGTGAGGGAAATAGGAGTGAGGAAATACGTCATTCATTGGTTTTGAATCGCCTAACTAGCAATGGCCTGGTCATACTCGTTTGAAGACATCAGCTGTTCAAGCTCTGTTTCATTGGAGATTTTGACCTTGATGAGCCAGCCAGCATCGTGGGGCGCTTCATTGATGCGCTCCGGGTGATCGATGGCGTCTTTGTTGATCTCCAGAACCTCTCCACTCACTGGCACGAAAAGGTCAGAAATAGACTTTACGGATTCAACCTCGCCCATCTTGCTGTCCTTCTCTATTGAAGAACCCACTTTGGGCAGCACCAGATAGACCACGTCACCCAGTTGATCTTGCGCAAAGAACGTGATGCCGATGGTGGCTGTCCCGTCATCGCCAATTCGTACCCATTCATGTTCCTTGGTGTAACGCAGGTCGCTTGGATGCTCACTCATGACTGTCTACTCCTGACTTCTCGTCGATATCATTTGGGGCGATGGTAGAAGGGCATCTCCACAATCTCTGCTTCCACAGGCCGACCACGGAGGTCAATTTGGATGTGGTTGCCTAATGCTGAGTGTTCGGAGAAAACATATCCCATGCCTATACCCGTGTCAAGGCTGGGAGAGTAGGTTCCGCTGGTCACTTCACCTATCTGCTTTCCGTCTTTGAATAGCGAATATTCGTGCCTGGGAATACCTGGTTCCGTCAACCGAAACCCAACCAGTTTCTGGCTGATACCGTTGGAGATCTGCGCGTTCAAGGCGTCTTGTCCGATGAACGATTCCTTGTCCATGTTCACAAACCGGTCTAGCCCGGCCTCCAGCGGAGACTTGGTGTTATCCATGTCAGATCCGTGCAACCGGAGTCCCGCCTCCAACCGAAGCACGTCCCGGGCACCCAGACCGCATGCAGTCGCTCCGGCTTCCACAATTGCATCCCACAGTGCAGGGCCATGGTCGGCGTCTGCAACAAACTCAAAGCCATCCTCGCCGGTATACCCCGTTCTGCCGATGAACACTTCTACAAGTGACGCATCAGCTTCCAGCTTCACTGCCTGACTCATAGAGCCGAAAGGACGCAGCGACGAGGGGTTTTCTTTACCGACGCAGAGGGTATCCACGAGCGCTGCAGATGCCGGCCCTTGCACCGCCATCATGACCGATTCTACTGTGAAGTCTGTCATGGACACCGCAGGAAAACCTTTTAGATGCTGCTCGATCCATGCGGTCACGGCTTCCCGGTTTGCGGCGTTGCAGATCAGCAGATACCGTTCGTTGGAGCCATCCTCCGCTGATTGCTGATACACCACGGTATCGTCGATGACGCCGCCCTCTTTCGTGAGCAAGAAGCCATAACGAGCACGCCCAGGCTTCAGGTTCTTCACAGAGAAGGTGAGCAATTTTTCTAAAAAACCACCACTGCCCGCGCCATCGATGTACAGTCGGCCCATGTGTGACACGTCAAAGATACCTACGGCGGTTCGCACTGCCTTGGCCTCAGCAAGGACGCCCTCGTACTGAACGGGCATATCCCACCCTGCGAAGGGTACCATCCGACCAATGGCAGCGATGTGATTGGGGTACAACGCAGTACGTGACAACGGGGAGTCAGGGGACATTCAGAAACCTCCAAGTGCGGTTTATCGATGGTACGCAGAGGATGAATGAGTGTCAACAGAGCGTGAAACCTGTTGCTCCCAACCCATTTCCAGCTTGCCCAATCACATCCGCTCAGGTATGCTAATCTCCGAAGTAGGCTGGGCCGGACAAGAGCGGTCGCAGCTTTGCGTAACCACAAAGGAGGCCCCGTGAGCTGGCGCTACCGGTTTCATCGTTGGCTGCATGACAGCCCTGGATCACCACTCCGGTTTGCTGCAGTGAACCTGTCTATTCTGGTTCTTCTGGGATTCATTCCCGGCATCGTTGACGCAACTATCGGCAATGATGAGATGCGCGGAGGCCTCACCGTCTGGTTCGCCTTCATCGTCGGGATCAGCGGTGTTGCTACGTTCAACGTAGTGGTACGCTTGCTGGCCCTCGACTATGACGAAATAAAATCGCAATTCGAAGATGCTGCCGACTAGCCGATAACAAGCGCATATGGCAGTAGACTCCGCGCTCACAGAGAAGGGGAGCAGTGCCAAAGGTCTCCATAATAGCAATCGATGGCCCCGCTGCGTCAGGAAAAACCGTGGTGGGGCGTCTTCTTTCTTCCCAGCTAGGATTTCAGTTCTTGGATACAGGTCTCATGTATCGAGCTGTGACCCTGGTGGCAATTCAGCAGTCCACACCTCTTTCTAACGATGCTGCACTAACTACCCTTGCCGCGAAAACACAGATTGCCATCACCGACACTCCTGACGGCGCACGCGTACTTGTGAACAATCACGACGTGACTGGTTCCTTGCGTGACCCCGAGGTAGAGGCCGCAGTCTCACGTACCTCAGCTGTCGCTGGTGTCAGGGCAGTCCTCGTAGCGAAGCAAAGAGAAATGGCAGCTGCAGGCTCGATCGTCATGGCCGGTCGGGACATCGGGACGGTGGTCTTGGCCGATGCTGACATCAAGGTCTACCTTGAAGCCAGCGCAGAAGAACGGGCGAAGCGACGAGGCTTGGAGAAGAGTGGCACCGACGACAAGGAATCAGTGGGCGCTGTGCAGAAAGACCTTGAAGCCCGTGACAAGCAGGATTCACAACGAGCGTCGTCGCCCCTACGACCTGCCGACGACGCCCACATCATCCAGACCGACGGTCTCTCTATAGAGCAGGTGGTGGCGAAGATCGCCCAGCTTGTAGCGGCACGGAGCTAGCATGGCAGATATCACATACGGCATTTGCAATGTGGCGATGCGTGGCGCCCTTCGCTTGTTCAGTAACTGGAAGGTTACGGGGCAGGAGAACGTCCCGCCTGACGGGCCACTGCTCATAGTATCCAACCACATGAGCAATATCGATCCACCGATGATCGCCGCCAGCGTATCCAGGAGAGTGAATTTCATTGCTAAACGCGGCATATTCCAACCGGGGATTCGCTGGTTCCTCAAGGCCTACGGTGCATTTGCCTTGAACGCAGTAGAGGAGGGGAACGATATCCAGGCGATGCTCTGGATGCGCCAACTCTTGCGACAAAATCGTGCCATTGTCGTGTTCCCGGAATCTACCCGCAATCCGTACGTGGGTATGCAGAAAGCTATGGGTGGCGTCGCGTTCCTGGCTGCAAAGACCCAAACTACAATCTTGCCCGTAGGCCTCACAGGCACGGAGCGACTGGGGCCACTGTGGAGAGTCATGTTTCCCACAGGAGATCTCACCGTGAACATCGGGAAACCTTTTACCCTGCCGGACACAAAGGGAAAAATGGATGCTAATCAAATCACGTCCATGATGGACTCGGTCATGGGCCGCATTGCCGACCTCTTACCCAAGGAATACCATGGGGTCTACAGTCCTACCCAGGGCGATTCAGCGGAAGCATAAGATTTTCACTTGAGTCGTCGCAGTCGTAAGTCCAAATGAGGCGCACTTGGAAACATCAACAAGTACAGCACCAAAAATTACGCTGAAGCAGCGACTCCTCACGTCTGTCGCTGCCCTGAAGCATCGAAACTATCGGCTGTACTTTTTCGGGCTTCTGATCTCCGTCACTGGCTTCCAGATGCTCATGGTGATCCAGGCCTGGTTGGTATGGGACATCACTGGAAATGTATCCTCCCTGGCGTTCCTTGGCGGTGTTATGGCTGCGCCAACGGTCATCCTCAACCTGTTCGGCGGGGTGGTAGCTGACCGTTTCAATCAGCGGTACCTCATCATGATCGTACAGGGCACCATTGGCGCCCTGTTGGTCATCCTTGCAAGTCTGGTCTACTTTGATATCGCCGGTCTCTGGCACGTCTTGTTGCTGTCATTCCTTATCGCCGGAGTACAGTCGTTCGACAATCCTGCCCGTCAGGCGCTGTACCCCCACCTCATAGATCGCAAAGACTTGATGAACGCTGTGGCGTTGAACACTATTGTCTGGCAGCTTACGCGCGTTATCGGTCCGATAGTTGCTGGAAGCCTCATTGCTACCGTCGGGGCTGGGGCTGCTCTCTACGTCGCGGCTTCCGGCTTCGCCGTCATGGTCGTCGCAATGATAGCGCTCCACGTGCCTCCTATAACAAGGGCCAAGGCAGGCAGCGTTTTGCAAAGTATGGGAGAGGGGATAGGGTTCGTCCTGCACAACCGTATCTTTGCGTTCCTGATAGGGATGACCTTTCTCAATAGTTTTTTTGGGATGTCCTATCTCATTCTGCTACCGATATTTGCCACAGACATGCTCGATGTGGGATCAGAGGGACTGGGGAATATGTACGCCATTGGAGGAGTCGGTGCCTTCTTGATGGTCGTTGTAGCCGCATCCCTCAGTAAATCCCCCCGCAAAGGGTTCTTTTTGATTAGTGGAGCAGTAGTCTTCGGCATCTCGCTGATCCTTTTCGCCTATTCCACCAACTACTATTGGTCCCTTGCCATGCTGTTTGTTGGTGGAGCGGCATCCACATTCTACATGGTCATGGTCCAGACCACGTTGCAAGCGCTGGTGCCGGACAACCTGAGAGGGCGTGTCTTCAGCATATACAGCCTGACGTGGAGTCTTCTACCCTTAGGTGCTCTCCAAGCCGGACTCATTGCTGATTGGGTCAATCCAGAGTTCGCCATCGCTATGGGCGGTGTTATCGTTGCCGTGTTTGCCCTGGTGATAGCCCTTACCAGCCAGCGAATACGGACGATAGGGATTATCACCCAGGAAGCGATGGAATCCGCATAGACCCAGCACGTTGGGCTACGGAGTTCCTTGATTTCCCCGTGTCCTAATCCGTATAATCACCTATGGATTTCATAGGTATCAGCGTACCATCCACAGGGAGGCATCAATGACCAGTGCATCCACATCACCCTTTCGCGTCTCCTTGGATGCTATGGGTGGCGATTTTGGCCCCTCGGAAACCGTGGCTGCCGCTGTAGCTGCCGTTGCTGCAGGCGATCTTCATGTCTTGTTGGTGGGGGATCCCACGGAGATACAGACGGAGATAGAGCGTCATTCCGCCCAGGACCTGCCTCTCACCGTTGTTCCTTCAGAAGATGTCATCCGTGATGGCGAGTCGCCGTTACAAGCTCTTCGTGCAAAGCCCAAAGCCTCTGCCATAATCGGAGTCGGTTTGGTCAAGGAAGGCTTGGCGGACGCCTTCGTCACCATGGGCTCCACCGGCGCGGCGATGGCTGCCAGCGCCTTTGGCCTCGGCATGATGCCCGGCATCGAACGACCAGGCCTCGGTGGCCCGATGTACGGGCTGGCGCCCAAAACCACCCTAATCGAACTTGGGAGCAGCATCGACTGCAACCCCACTAAGCTCCTGAACTTCGCGGCGCTAGGTGTTGCTTTCGCACGGACATACTTGGATGTCACCAACCCCCGGGTCGCCCTTCTCAGCGTCGGCTCAGAGGACACAAAGGGTAATAAGCAGACCAAAGAGGCTTTCCCCGTATTCCAGCAGAGTGGCCTCAACTTCATCGGCAACGTTGAGGGCCATGACCTTGCAGTGAATACTGCCGACGTGATCGTCTGCGATGGCTTTGTTGGCAACATCCTTTTGAAGGCCATGGAAGGGTTGGGCGTCAGTTTGGCCGCGTACATGAAAGAACGTCTCAGCGGGCTTGTGTCAGAGGCCGATGCAGCAGCGGTAAGCCAGGACATCTACGACATTCTGAACAGGACAGAGCACACCGGCGGAGGCCCACTGTTCGGGGTAAAGGGCAACGTCATCGTTGGACACGGCCGTGCCAGGGCAATCGGTATCGCGGGAGCCATCGCAACAGCCAAACGACTGGGAGAGCTTTCCCTCACCTCCAAGATGGAAGAGGAACTGGCGACAATTCGCGCCAGCGTTGCGATATAGTCTCTCTAGCATCCCTGTAAATACTTTTGGAGATACAGCTTGGCATCAGACGGACGAGTATCCCTTATCACCGGCAGTTCTCGAGGCATCGGCAAGGCGATTGCATCGCAGTTTGCCAATCAGGGTATAAGAGTAGCGGTGAACTACATCAGCAATCGAGCTGCTGCCGACGTGGTGGTCAAGCTCGTTGAGGACGCAGGCAGCTCCGCCGTAGCAGTCCAGGGCGATGTAACTAAGCGTACCGACGTTGAGCGGATATTCGTAGAGACCTCGGAATTGCTTGGGCCTGTTGAGATTCTGGTGAACAACGCCGGTATCATCAGCGATTCCCTCCTCATGCGCATGTCCGACGAGGATTGGGACTCTGTCATTGACCTTGACCTCCGTAGCATCTTCCTCTGTACGAGAGAGGCCATCCGCACGATGGTGAGAAGCCGGTGGGGTCGCGTCATCAATATCGGATCAGTAGTCGGGCTTCGCGGCAACGCCGGGCAGGCCAACTATGCAGCAGCAAAAGCGGGCATGGTGGGGTTCACCCAGAGTATCGCCAAGGAAGTGGGCTCTCGGAACATCACCGTGAACTGTGTCGCCCCCGGGTACGTTGAAACGGACATCGTGGAAGACCTCCCAAAGGAGCTGAAGCAAGCCATCATGGATAGAGTGCCGATAGGGCGATTCGGCACCCCGGAGGAGATAGCCGGGATGGTAGGGTTCCTGGCATCAGACGCAGCAAGTTATGTCACTGGGCAAGCCATCGCAGTCGATGGTGGCCTGGTGATCTCCTAACACATCCATGACCACATCTTCTGACGCCAAACCATTCGCGGGAAAAATCGCGCTGGTCACCGGTGGCTCAAGGGGCATCGGACGTGCCATAGCCCTTGAACTCGCGTCGCGTGGCGCAGACATCGCCATCAACTACTTCCGCAACCATAAGGAAGCCCGCAGCGCCCAGGAAGAGATCGAGGCACTTGGTGTGAGATGCATCCGGGTCACCGCCCATCTTGCTGAGGCGAAGCAGGTTCAGAAGCTTTTCAAGGCCGTCAGCGACAAGTTCGGCCATCTGGATATCCTGATAAACAACGCAGCGTCCGGTGTCCAACGCTCCGCGATGGAGCTTGAGGAGAAGCACTGGGACTGGACCATGAACATCAACACAAAGGCTCCGTGGCTCTGTGCGCAGGCCGCCGTCCCCCTCATGTCAGAAGGCGGCAGGATAGTGAACATCAGCAGCTTGGGTTCGAGTAGAGTCCTGCCGCTCTACCTGTCTGTTGGGGTGTCCAAGGCAGGCCTGGAGGCAGTGACGCGGTATCTGGCGGTAGAGCTAGCTCCGTTGGGAATCACCGTCAACGCAGTCTCAGGAGGCTACGTAGCTACGGAAGCGCTTGAACATTTCCCCAACCGCGACGATATGCTGGAAATCGCCCGATCAAAGACCCCCGGGAACGAACTCCTCACGCCAGAAGACCTGGCCAAGACCGTTGCTTTCCTATGCAGTGAGGATGCAGCCATGATCCGAGGTCAGGTCATCGTCGTAGACGGTGGGATGTCCCTCATCCTCTGAAAAGGGCAGGCCCTGCACCCAAGCTCCCGGCTGCGCCAATTCCCTGCGAGTTAGCTATTAACCAGCAGCTTCCACACCTTTGGCCGCCATCGCCTTCTGCAACCGTCCCGGAGTCATGGGCAGTTCATTCATCCTGACGCCCGTTGCTGCGTAGATAGCGTTGGCTATCGCGGCCATCGGCGGGATTACAGGGACTTCGCCAACGCCACGAGCACCGTAGGGGTGCGCAGGGCTGGGTACTGTCACCAGTAGCGTCTCGATAGGTGGCACATCAAGGGAGATAGGCATGCGATAGTCCAGGAAGCTGGCGTTCAGCATCCCGCCATCATCGTCCAGAACGTATTCTTCGTTCAACGCCCAACCGATACCCTGCACGACGGCACCCTGTATCTGGCCTTCTACATAGCTGGGATGGATGGGCTGGCCCACGTCCTGGGCAGCTGTATAGCGAAGGATGTCTACTTTGCCTGTCTCAGGGTCGATCTCGACATCCACCACATGCACCGCTATCGATGCACCCTGACCGCGAGGGTTCACCGTTGCTCGACCGACAATGGGGCCACCTGTCGCGTTGAGCTGGGCGGCCATATCTTGGAAGGTCTTGGTGAGAGCGCCGTCGGATTTATGCTTGATCACGCCGTCTTCGTATTCCACGTCTTCAGGCTTCACGTCCCAGACAGACGCTGCACGCTCTATCATCTGTTGCTTGATGTCCTGGGCTGCCGTGTAAGACGCCCAACCCGTCTTGAACGTGACAGAGCTACCGCCTGTGTTGGATGTGAACCCAATGGAATCGGTGTCGCCAATGGATGGTTTGACGTCCTCAGCCCTGATGCCTAGCACTTCTGCGACATGCATGGAAGCAGATGCCCGTGTGCCACCAATGTCAGGAGAGCCTTCAACAAGGCTTACCGTGCCGTCGGGGTTGACGCTGGCGATCGCACTAGCGGGGCCGCTCCCGTTCCCCCAGAACCCAGCAGCTACTCCTCTGCCACGGAACTTACCGTTCAACGGCGCAGTGTAGTGGGAGCCGGTCTGGGTAGCCTGTACGGTCTCAACCATCCCAACGCTGCCGTGAAGAGGCCCAGTGATCCGGCGTTCGCCTTCTTTTGCTGCATTCAGTTCGCGGAAAGTGAGCGGATCTATGCTCAGCTTCTCGCAGAGTTCGTCCATCACCGTCTCTACAGCGAACGCCGCTACGGGTACGCCGGGTGCACGATAAGCTGCGCTCTTCGGTCGATTCACCACCACGTCGATCCCTTCCAGGTACCCGTTGGGGACGATGTAGGGAGCGAACATGCACTGGCATCCACCGGAGACCGGTGAGCCCGGATACGCGCCAGCCTCGTAGATCAATCGGCCTTCAGCGGCGGTAATCTTTCCGTCTTTGGTAGCGCCGATTCTCACCGTGATATGGGCGCCCGCGGTCGGGCCTGTCGCTTCAAGCACATCCGCCCTGTTCATAGCGATCTTCACAGGGCGTCCCGACTTCTTGGAGAGGATGGCCACAACGGGCTCTAAATAGACCAATAGCTTGCCGCCAAACCCTCCACCTATCTCCATTGGAACTGCTTTCACCCGAGAGATGGGGATGTCCAACATCCGCGCTGTCTGCTCTCGCACCATGAAATGGCCCTGGCTGCTCGACCAGATGGTGAGTTTACCGTCGGCGCTCCACTGGGCTGTTGCGGCATGGGGCTCAATGTACCCCTGGTGGACGGGCGATGTGTGGAATTCTCGTTCAGCGATCTCATCAGCGTCCTTGAATCCCTGCTCCGGGTCACCAAGCTTGAACTCGAAATGGTTGGCGATGTTCGTTTCCTCGCCAGCCTCGTCCTCTTTACGGTATCCGCCCGGACGTAACGCTGCGTTGGACATGCTGACCAAACGGGGGTGCAGGATGGCTGCACCGGGCTTCATGGCCTCACGCGCGTCGGTAACAGGCGATAGCACCTCGTACTCGACCCTGATCAACTCCAGAGCGGCTTCGGCGACCTGTGCGGTGGTAGCAGCGACGGCAGCGATGGCGTGGCCCTTGTAGAGGGCTTTGTCCTTCGCAAGGATGTTGTTGCTCATGAAGCCGAAGTTGTGCAATGAGCCCTCGACTAGGTCTTCCACCAGCCCAGATAGCTGCGGAAGGTCCGCCCCTGTAGCAACAGCTTTCACCCCATCCAACGCCTCGGCTGCACTGGTGTCGATCGACTTGATGATGGCATGGCTGTGGGGACTACGGAGCATCTTGCCGTAGAGCAGCCCGGGCAGGTTCACGTCATTGCTGAACCGTGCGACGCCCGTCACTTTGTCCACGCCATCGTGTCGAATCGGCCTGGTGCCTACCACTTTATATGAGCCGTTACTGATGCTGGTTGCCATTGCAGACCTCCAAGGTGTTTATGGATATGGGAGTTTATCTTAGGATGTTGCGCCTTCGTTCAGGAATTCAGGCACCCAAGTTACGCGCGCGTTAGCACCATTAGCGTTGCCAATTGTCAACACACGGTCTAGTTCAACGTATGCCGTCCGAATCGATGCGAGGGCTGATACACCGTTGTCGCCTGGCAAGGTGGAAACGCTGGTGATGTAGCCTGCGGTCTCTCCGTCTGCCAAAAGCGGCATGTTGAGCTCAATCGGTTCGTCTTCAGAAAGCTCCAAAGCGACCAGATGACGTTGGATACGCTGGTAATTGTACAAGCGCGCCACCACCTCCTGGCCGGTGTAGCAACCTTTGGTCCAGGAAACCTCGCCCTCAAGTCCGGCTTCAAGCGGATTGTGCTCTTCAGTAAGCTCATTGCCCCACTTGGGAAGTTTAGCCTCTATCCTCAAGGCATCAAGGGCCTCTTGGCCTACAGGAGAAGCGCCTAGTCCAAGAGCTGCCTCCCAAAGCGCCTCACCGACATCTGCTGGGCCGATTATGTCAAATCCTCGTTGCCCCGATGGGTTTGTGCGCGCAATGATGAGTTGGTGGCAGCTCCAGTCTGCAACCATGCAGCCCAGCCGTGAAAGCTGCTTAACCGATGTGCCGAGCAAAGTCTCCACAACGCCCTCTGCTGACGGGCCCAGGAGGGACAGCATTGCGGTCGACTGCGTCACTTCCTCCAGGGTGGTGTTCTCATCAAAGGTGTACATTTCTATCCACTCGGACACAGCCTCCCGCCGCTCCGGGGACGTGATGAGTAGAACGTCGTCGTTGTGGTGAAGCATCGTAATCCAGTCGAGGATGCGACCTTTGCCAGTCGTGATCACAGTGGACTCACCTTTGCCCACAGGAAGGGGGTCTACAAGGTTAGTTGTGAGTCGGTTCAGCAGGTCGAGGGTGTCAGAGCCGTGAGCGAGGATGCGTCCGAGGTGAGACCGGTCAGCGATGCCCACAGCTTCTTGAACGACATTTCGCTCGCCCATTGGGTCGCCAAACGAGGACGCCACTGCCCAACCGGCTATATCGCTAAATATAGCGCCGGACCGCTTCTGTGCTTCATAGAGTGGCGTTGGATCCATCTGCTAATCCTTGCTAAACGAAGGCCGCCAATCCTGCATACGCTGGAAGGCGGCCATTTTATACGTATTTGAGCTTAGACAGAGAAACTGGTACCGCAACCGCATGTGCTCTTGGCGTTGGGGTTGTTGAACACGAATCCTTTGCCGTTCAGGCCATCTGAGAAATCCAACTCTGTCCCGGCTAGGAAGACGAAGCTCTTCTTGGGGACGAACAGCTTGATGCCCTGGTCCTCGATGATCTTGTCATCGGCCTGAGGGCCGGATTCTACTGAGAGTGTGTACGTCAGGCCGGAACAACCGCCGCCCTTCACACCGACACGAAGGCCGAACTCTTCGCCCTTGGCATCCTTGGCAGCGAACTGAGCGACTTTCTTGGCCGCTTTTTCCGTGATGTGGATGGACAGTGGAGTCATTGTCTCTGGCATTGTTAGCGCCTCCCCTGATTCCTCGTATCAACCCTATGACTATGGTAGCTAGCAGCCATCGACCTGTCAACGACTGCGCGCACGTATTTCCGTAGGTGCTGTCTATCGGTCGAGGAGCACCAACCGTACGGCGTGTGGCGGAACAACTACTGACACGCTGTCGCCGGCAGCAAGGGCCATAGACACATCACCGGGTCGCACCAGGCAGGACAGCTTACCCTCACCGATGCGGATTACGAGGTCTGACTCGCCACCGTGGAACTGAATGCTGTCAACGATTCCTTCCAGCGCCGGTCCTTCCGCAGAACCCCCTTGCTGCTTGATCGAGACTTGCCGGTCATCGATTAGCACCAACACCCGTGCACCCACGTTATTCCCAAGCGCAGGGTCGTCTATAGGAAAAACCCCGATGGGCGATTCAACCCCGGGTGTTGCTACAGTTCCCAGCATCACGTTTTTCAGGCCCAACGACCGTGCCACAAGCTCGCTTCGTGGTGCCTTGAAGAGTTCTTGGGCTGTGCCGGCCTGCACGACGGAACCCTTGTCCATGATAACGATGGAATCAGCCATGGCAAACGCTTCATCCCTATCATGGGTCACGTAGATCGATGTGACGCCGATCTCCTTGAGGATGGCCCTCACCTCAGTCTGCAACGACTCCCGCAATCCTCTGTCCAGTGAGCCGAAGGGTTCATCGAACATCAGTAGTTTGGGCTTCGGTGCCAGCGACCTCGCCAGCGCGACTCGTTGTCGCTCGCCCCCCGATAGCTCATGGACCTTTCTGTGGCCGTACCCGGTAAGGTCTACCACTCCCAGCAGGTCGTCTACGCGCTGCCGTACCTCGTCTTTTGCCAGATGCTGCATACGTAGGCCGAAGGACACGTTGCCTATGACGTCCATGTGCGGGAACAACGCCAGATCCTGGAACATCAAACCGAAGCCACGGTCTTTTGGTGCCATTCCGTCCAACGTGACTCCGTCAAAGGAGATCGAGCCGCTGTCAGGTTGTTCGAGGCCCGCTACGAGTCGTAGCAGCGTCGTTTTGCCGCAACCGCTCGGTCCCAGCAGGCCGACGATCTCGCCACGCTCTGCGGTCAGCGACACATCATAGACGGCATAGCCATCGCTGAACGATTTGGAGATGTTTGAGACTTCGAGAATCGGCATCAGAAGCCACCCATGTCCTTATAGCGGAATCGCTCGATGGCGATGAACCCTGCAGCGACTATCACCATCAGGATGCTGCTCATTGCCAGCGCCTGCCCTATGTTGGCTGCACCCGGCTGTGAAAGCAATCGGAATATAGCCACGGGCATGGTGGTGAACTCCGGCCTCACCAGCAGCAACGATGCGCCGAACTCACCCATCGATACCGCGAATGCGAAGGTCGACCCCACAAGCAGCGCTCGAGACAGGATGGGCAGGTCGATGTGTAAGAACGTCTTGGTCGGTGACGCCCCTAATACCGCTGCAGCCTCCCGAAGCTGCACAGGCATCCCTCGCAGTGCGGGCAGGACGCTCCGGATCACAAAGGGGTAGGCGATCAGAGAGTGCGCGATGACCAGGATGAACCAGGAGGCCCGGAGGTCCAGCGGGTCTCGGTTAAAGGCGATTAGGAAGCCGAAGCCCATGATGACGGCCGATACACCCAGGGGCATCATGAACAACGCGTCCAGCACTCCGGCGCCATGACGCCTCGGTCGTGCAAGGAAGTAGGCCACGATAGTTCCCACCACCAGCGAGATGGCCATAGTTGCCGCAGCAAACCGCACTGAGTTCCATATGACCGTGACGGGCGACCGGTAGAAGTATGAACCGGATTCGTTGGAGAAGAGGCCGGTGAAGTGCGTGAACGAGTAACCTCCACCCGAAGAGAGCGCCCGCTCGAACAACGCCCACAGCGGCGACAGCATCGCCAGCAAGCCAAAGACGAAGGCGATCAAGAACAGGGTTTGGCCTGTACCCCTCTTGTGGCTAGACGTCGCCTCGCGGGGTACGAGATCGACTCGCACAGCGGCTCCCGCCTGAAACCTGGTATACACCAGGAGGAACGCATAGGTGAACAACATCTGGATGATGGCCAACGCCCCTGCAAGCTCTAGTCGAAACAACTTGGCCGTAAGCTCGTACGTTGCCACCTCCAGCGTTGCGAACTGGGACCCGCCTAACACTAACACGACACCGAACGACGTGAACGCAAAGGCGAAGGCAAGCACCGCCGACGAGACGATTGCTGGCAGGAGGAGGGGTAACGTCACGTAGATGAACGTATCGAAGCGTCTTGCGCCCAGCATCGCCGCTGATTCTTCCAGTCGTGGGTTCAGGTTGGCCCAGAAGGTGGAGACGATCCTGACGATGATGGAGTAGTTATAAAAGGCGTGCGCCAGGAAGATGATAGTCAGGGTGTTGGTGATCCGTATAGGAGGGTTATCAAGGCTAAAAATGTCCATCAACGCCGAGTTCAGCAACCCCTGAGGGCCAGCCAACGCTATAAATCCCATAGCCACAACAATGGTGGGCATTATGAACGGCACTGTGCTGACGGCTTTCAGGACGGTCTTGCCCGGAAACTCGTGCTTCGCAAACAGGTATGCCACAGGCAGGCCAATAGCCACGGTCAACATCGTAGATACCGTAGCCTGCCAGATGGTGAACCAGATACGCCCCAAGTAATACGAATCGCCGAGCAAGCGGCTAAACGGGCCGAAGCCGATGAACGGGTCGGCATCAAGGCTTTTGGCTAGTATGGCCCCCAGAGGGTACAGGAAGAAGACGGTCAAATACACTAAGGGGCCGATAATGATCAGTCGACGCGCGGTCATCAATCCTCACTCCGATGGTGACCGGACCCGAACCACCACTCACTCTCAGGAGAGGCTGAGTACCCGGCCACCACAGACAAATCAATAGGAGAACGCACTGGGCGGAACGTTACCGTAGAACCACCGCGGTCCATGCATCTATCCACTCTTCACGCTTCTTGCCGATCTCTTCAGCGGAGATGCCTGCAGGCTGCGCTGGGACCTCCGCGAACTTGAAGAAGTCAGGAGTAGCTGCGTCAGGATTGACGGGGTACACGAACATCTTGTCCGGGAAATCCTCCTGGAACCGCCTTTCCAGAGCGAAATCTATGAACTTCCTGGCCAGGTTCGGGCTATTCGCGCCCTTCAAGATGCCGATGCCCTCGATCTGGAGAAACGTTGCTTTATCGATCAGGATGTTGCCCGTAGGGGGCTCAGTCAGTGGAGTCTCAGAGAAGAAGAACTCCGCCGCCGGGCTGGTTGCATAACTGACTACCAGCGGCCTGTCTCCGCCATACATGGTGAAGTCGCCGTAATAGGCGTCGCTCCAACCGTCCTTCACCAATACATCGTTTTCTCTCATGTCGGCCCAGAAGTCCAGGTAGTCATACGTGCCGTCCTCACCGAAGTACGCTACCGTCGCGATCAGGAAGGCTAGACCCGGCGAAGAGGTAGCCGGGTTCTCGACGACCAGCTTGCCCTTCCAGTCCCTTCCTGTCAGCTGCTCCAGCAATACAGGGGGCTCTAATCCTGCTTCGGCCAGAGCCGCCTTGTCGTAGTTGAGGTTGACGTAGCCGTAGTCGATGGATGTGACATGGTGGCTGCCATCTAGGATGAACTGCTCCGGGATATTGTGAAGCCCTTCAGGTTCGTAGGTATCAAAGATCCCCTCATCCAAGGCTCTACCAAGGTATGTGTTGTCAATGCCGTAGAACAGGTCCGCCGAGGGGTTGCCTTTCTCGAGGATTGCCCGTACTAGCGCTTCGCCGGTGTCACCAGCGGGTTGTATGACCACCGTGGCGTTGTTGGCCTCCTCGAATGCCTTAATGACATCCTCGCCGATGTTGAAGCTATCGTGAGTCATGATGACGAGTTCTCGATTCTCGTCCTCGCTGCTGCTACTACCGCAAGCTGCCAGTGCCATGACCATGAGAAGAACCATTACAAGAACTGTGGGTCTGGAAAACATTGTCCCTTCCTTCTTCAGCCCCAGTTGTTCAGTTGTCCTAAACAACAGAAAAGCCACCTTGTCCAGGTGGCTCATTACGTATGGAAAGACCTCGTTCCTACGCTGGCATTACCCAGATCAGGTTTTCGGGGTCGTCCCTCTAAATCGGAACCTCTCAGCCTGGCTTCCCAAGCTCCCCCCGGGGCTATATTCGATTGTGCCAGTAGTGTAGTCGAGGGGTGGCAGTCCCGTCAACAGCGTTACAACCCCCGTAGCTCCAGCGTCACCACATCGCCTGAATCGAGGTCAGCTACACGAATTGCGTGGTTGTTTGTGTCTGCGATGTACATCTTGCCACCGGCCACTGAGGCGCCGGACGGCTCAAACAACTGGACTTCACTCTCGCCGAAGAGGGTCGTGACCTCTTTCGTCGCAGGGTTCAGGCGCTTGATCTTGTTGTTGTAGCTGTCAGCCACGTAGACCATGCCATCGGCGTAGGAGAGGCCCTGCGGGTGTTGCAGCAACACTCGATCGCCTACGCCGTCCCGGTCACCGAAGTCGAACAGACCGGTGCCGACAAGCGTCTCCACGTTGCCGGTGGGCGCTGTGCTGGCCGAGCGCACGGAGCTTGTCTCGCTATCGACAAAATAAAGCTTGCCGTCGCCATCAAAAGCAAGTCCGGTGGGTTGCGCCAATTCAGCTTCCATCAGCGGGCCATCGCTCAATGATTCCCGTCCGTTGCCGGCGAAAGGCCCCAACGTGCCTGCCTTGATGTCCATCGACCATAGTTGGTGCGTACCAGCCATTGCGATGTACAAAACGCCATCCGCGATTTCAACATCCCATGGTGACCGCAGTGGCGTCTCACGTGCATCGCCCTGAGCTGACCGCGCCATGGCTATGCTGCCAGTGCCTGCAACGGTTGTGACTTGCTTGGTGGTGAGGTCTATGCAGCGTATCGCGTGGTTCTCTTTGTCAGCTACGTAGAGCATGCCGTCAGCCACAGCTATGCCCTGGGGGTTGTTGAACTGCGCGGTTTGGTAGTCACCGTCCGCCATCCCCGGCGTCCCTGCACCAATCACCTTCTGGACATCACCATCCAGGGATGCAATCACTACTCTGTGGTGCCCGGAGTCCGCTATATAGAGTGTGTCTGAAGCCGCGTCTGCCAGCACCTTGCCGGGAAACGCTACGTCATGTTCAGCAGCCTGGCGGTCACGCTCTAGCGACCATACATTGGGGCTGCGGCGTAGGGAGCCTTTAGCTTCGTATTCGGCGATCAATGGCGCAACGAAGCTGTCCAGGTCCTCGAACCGGTACTCACCCTCGTGCTTGGCAATGAGCATGCCGTCTGGGTCGATGAAGAACAGTGAGGGCCACGCCCTGGCGGCATACCGCTGCCACACGGCGAATTCACGGTCGTTTACGACAGGGTGGCGGATGTCATAGCGAAGTACGGCCTGTCGGAGTGCATCAGTGTCCTGTTCAGCGGTGAACTTTGCGGAGTGGACGCCCAATACCACCAGCTCCTCCGGGTACCGCTCTTCTAGCTTCCGCAACTGCGGAAGTATATGCATGCAGTTGACTCAGCAGAACGTCCAGAAATCCAGGAGTACCAACTTACCCTGCAAGTCGCTCATCTTGACCGGCGACTCTGTGTTCAGCCAATCAAGACCTTCTGGAAATTCCGGCGCATGAATCACGCTCTGCTCAGTCAAAACACCCTCCCCAATCGGCTATCGTCGGAAAGAAGCCACCTACATTGTCCTACAGAACTGGCTTCACTGCATCTCAAACTGCCTAAAAGTCACTTTCACCTGGCTGGTAGCATGCTTAAGGTAACCCTGGCCGTCGGGTCACATGGGTGCAGGGCGCGCCCTGCACAGCCTTGCTCTGGTTGTATCTACAAGGTATCCTCATGGGGTTGCCCCATTTAGAAACATTAGGTGAGCCTAACGCCCATGGCCATTCAGGAATCTTCTGACTCAACTCCCATAGAGAGTCCCAAGAAGCCGAAGATATTCCACGGCTGGTATGTGCTGGCCGCTAGTTGTTTCGTTATGGGCTTTTCGTCCGGGGTGAATAACTACGGCGCAACGGTGTTCTTCAACCCAGTTTCAGAAGCCCTTGGCATTAGCGCATTCCTGACATCCGTTGTAGTTTCATTGGCCCGAACAGAAAACTTCATCCTGGCCCCTCTCATAGGCTATTTTATCGATAAATTTGGACCTCGCGGACCTATCCTGGCTGGCATGACGTTGATGGGTATTGGGCTCATCATGTTCGGCCTTTTTGTTGACAACCTTTTTATGTTCATCGTCACCTGGACGTTCATGGTCTCCCTTGGTGCGAACATCGGTGGCTTCGCCCCCAACTGGACCGCCATCAACAACTGGTTCGAACGTAAAAAGGGCAGGGCTATGGGCATCGGCATGGCATCCCAGGCCATGGGTGGTGTCGTTCTTGCCCCGGTGTTGGCATTCATCATCTCCCGCTGGGGTTGGGAGACAGGGGCAATTGTCACCGGTATCGCCGTTTTCCTCCTGGTGATTCCCATATCACGGTTTATCCGGACGCGCCCCCAGGATATGGGCCTGCTGCCGGACGGCGATCTCCCTAAGGCTGCCTCGAGTGCTGTAGAAAGCGAGAGCAACCCCTCTACGGCAGTGGCTGGAATCACCCAAACCATCAACTTCTCCATAGGACAGGCCAGGCGGACAAGCTCCTTTTGGGTTTTGATGGGCGCCCTGGGGCTTCGTCAGATGGGCCAGGCCGGGATGCAGCTGCACATGTCCCCCATGCTCCAGGAGCGATATGACTTCGGCGCAGTAGAAGCAGGTTTCCTGATAGGGCTCCTGGCCGTTACTGGGGCAATCGGCGGAATCACCATAGGAATCGTCGGTGATCATTTTCCCAGAAGGCAAGTCATGGGAATAGTAGTGGCATTGGAAGCACTTTCCCTCTTGCTTGTCGTACTGGGTACATTCTGGTTCGTGTACGTCTTCCTTGTACTTTTCGGGTTCGGTCAGGGCGTCCACGCATTGAACCGGGCAATGTTGGGTGAGTACTTCGGCAACAGCCACTACGCCAGGCTCTGGGGCATCCTGAGCAGCGCAACCACGCCTCTCGCAGCAGCTGGGCCTATCTATGCTGGTTGGACGGCTGACAACTCCGGATATGGTGCGGTGGTATTCACATTCATGTTCCTCTACGCGCTCTCAGCCATCCTGTACTGGAATTGCAGACGCCCTTCTCTACCAACCATGCCATCGCAAAATGAACCGCCCTACCGGAGCAGCCAAACGCAGGGTAATGAGCGCTAACACATCGGAGTACAAAAGTGCCTCCAACGGTGCAGCGAGACTATGTAGACGTCAACGGGATGAACGTTCATTACGCAAAGGCAGGAGATGGCCCTCCGGTGGTGCTTCTGCACGGCCTTGGTGCGTCACACCTGACGTGGCAGGAGAACATTGAGGCACTGGCAGCCAACTTCACCGTGTACGCCATGGACATCCCCGACCACGGGGACAGCGTTAAAGAGGGCGTCTCCTACACCATTGATGCAAGCGTCTCTTTCACTTTCGGGTTCCTTGATGCGATGGGCCTGTCATCAGCCGCGCTGGTGGGGAACTCGATGGGTGGTCTTATCGCTCTGAAAAGTGCCCTGGCTGAACCGGAAAGGATCACCCACCTGGTCCTCATCGATACCGCCGGGTTCGGCAAAGAGATTGCACCCTTCCTTCGGCTCATGTCACTCCCCTTTGTGGGCGAGTTGGCTGAACGTCAGGCGACTCGCAGTACAGCCAACATGCTGCGACAGATCTTCGCTGGTAAGGACATCGCCACAGAGGTTCTCACCGCAGAGTTGGTGCGGACCCGTTCCCTTCCCGGAGCAAGGAGCGCCGTGCTCAAGACCCTGAGGGCGGGTGTAGACGTCTTCGGCATGAAGCGCAAACATCGCCTCTTGAGTCGATTACCGGACCTGCCGATGCCACTCATGGTGATCTGGGGTGGTCGCGACCGTTTTTTCCCCCTTGCCCATGCCTACGCTGCAGCCGAAATGGTACCCTCCACTCGACTGCTGGTTCTGCCTGATGCCGGTCATTGGCCGCACATGCAGAGCCGGACGTATTCAACGCTGCAATGACCGCTTTTTTGAACGGAAGTTTTTCTGAATAACACGTATCTAACACTTCTGGAGGAAATCATGGGTTTAGAGACAGTAGGTGTCCTGGGGATAGGCGAAATGGGTACAGCCGTTGCCAAGCTGTTGCACGATAACGGTGTTCGTGTGGTAACAACACTTGAAGGCCGAAGTGATAAAACCAAAGCCAATGCAGTCAAAGCTGGCGTGCAAGACCTTGGGTCAATGGAAGAGGTCGTGGGTGTGTCTGACCTTGTCCTATCTATGCTCAGTTCAAACGCAGCCCCAGGGGTGGCCCACCAGGTTGGCGAGGCAGCTAGAAGTATCGGCGCGCACCCCATGTTCGGCGAGTTCAACGCCGTAGCGCCAGGCACTGTGCAGGCCATCGAAGCGGACATCGGCGATACCGTGGACGTGGTGGACGGTGGGATCGTCGGCGGCCCAGGCAACCTTCCGGCTGCAACGTTCTACCTCTCCGGGCCTCGAGCCAGCGAAGTGGCTATTATGAGCGAGTTCGGCTTCACTACGCGCGTTCTGGGCGATGTGGTGGGGCAGGCGTCAGGGATGAAGCTCTGCTACGCCGGCATGACAAAGGGCCTTTCTACGATGGCCCTGGATCTACTCCTTGCGGCGACGGCATTGGGCATTGAGGAGACCGTCCTTGAACAGTACAAGCGCTCCATGTCCGGTGTACTCCAGTTTATGGATCGCTTTGTCCCGGGGAACCCTAAGCGTGCGGTGCGTCGGGCGGAGGAGATGCCGGAGGTCGCGGCCATGATGGACTCGCTGGGCTTCAGCGGCAGCATCCACCGTGCGGCCTATGAGCGGATGAAGTGGTTGGGTGAGTTGGGTATGGACACTGATGGGGCTGCGGACGCGGCGGAGGTCGCCAAACTGGTCATCGATGCCACCCGAAAGTAGGGTTCGCGATAGCCTAAAAGCACGGCAGTATGACCAACAGTTAATGGGTGGGAGTCGACCTCAGAAGTTTCGGCGGATGCGCTCGTAACAACGCCACCAGTACCGCCAACTGTATCGCAACGTATATCCAGAGAATGACGGTATAGTCACCCCTGATATCGAACACTAGCGTAGCGGCCAGTGGCCCAACCGCGTTCGATGCCATTTGCCAGGGCAACACCACACCCCGCAACGCCCCCAGGTTTGCTGAACCGTAGTAGTCCGCAAGGATGACCTGTTGTGCCAGGAGCGACCCCGCAAAGCTGGCACCATGTACCAGGGCAAACACAATGCCGACCCATAACGCATCCACATTGAGTAGCAGTAGAGTTCCGCCAACCATTCCTGCCTGGAAACCCACAATGACCCACTGCACGGATATTCGCTCTGCCAGCAAACCGGATAACAACGCTACTGGCATGCCTATGAACGACCACATAAGCAACACTGTCGCCGCTTTTGAATCGCTGAGGCCTTGATCGGTCAGGTAGGGGAAAAGGTTGAAGTTCACTCCAGTGTTCACAAAGCTGGTGAGGCAGAGGGTAGCAACGAGAATATAGAACGTTCGTGTATGCAATGCCTCTTTCAGGGTGAAATGTATTTCAGGCTGACGGGAGCGTTTCTTCGTATTGCCTGACGCGGATTCGGGATCCTCTTCACCCTGGGGCGGGTCACCATCCGGCCGAAGTCCCATATCCTTCGGCTCTCTACGCATCCACAAGAGGACAGGAATCAGCGTTATGGCCCAGGCGAACACTCCCATAGCAGCCGCAGCCATTCGCCAGCTGTACGCAGTGATAATCATCTGAACAGCAAAGGGAACCGCTCCCTGTCCAAATCGCTGTCCAAGATTCCCGTAGGCCAGAGCCCTGCCACGTTTCCTGACGAACCACTTGGCCAACACGGTCTGGTTCGTCAGGTTGATGATGCCCTGTAATAGCATCCGAGTCGCAATAATGATGGCAAAGAACTGCCAAAGATTATTTATGCCACTCATGGCGATCAGTAGGCTGCCCATTAAAAGAAACGCGATGAACAGGACCCAACGGGCACCGAACTTATCAATGATCGGGCCTACAAACAGCGCCAGCCCACCACCGAATACGGTGCCGATGGCCACAGCCAATGCAATAATCGACCGACTCCAGCCGAATTCTTCACCGAGTGGCTTCACAAACATTCCGATGGTGGGATTAACGTTCACTGCTGAACCAATAGCTGAAGCAATAGTGACCCAGACGATTACCCATCCGTAGTACATGCGGGGGCGTTTGGGTGTTTGTGGTTCTTGATCCGAGGGTTGCGTACCTGCCTCCTGTTAGATGGCGCCTGAAATATGTATGTATCTGGTGGATAAGGTTCTACTGAAACCCTTTACCCAGCTCTTTCAAACTGACGAACCCACTTTGAGCAAGCACGATGTGGTCTAACAGCTCGATATCCAGCAGTTTTGCGGCCTGTTGGAGTTTGGCTGGTGACCTTGATGTCATCTGCGCTGGGAGTAGGGTCTCCCGACGGGTGATTGTGGACCACGATGACCGATGGACAGTTCTCTTTCACCGCATCCCGAAACACCTCTCCGGCGCGGATGACGGCAGTGTTGACGTTGCTTCGATACACTTCTGATACCGACAACACCTGGTTTCGGGTATTCAGAAGCAAGACTCGGAGGCTTTCCTGGGTGAGAAGCGCCATTTCGGGAGTGAGAAGATCAGCTACGTCCTGGGGAGAGGGGATCACGGGATACTCACCGCTGGGTAACGCCGAGAGCCGTTTCCCAAGCTCCAAAGCTGCCATGACCTGCGATACTTTGGCTTCACCAAGTCCTTTGATCTGACTTAACTCAAGGAACCCCGCCTTGGCTAGGCCTGCAAACCCGCCATGGGTGGCAAGCAAACGTGTAGCCAGGTTCAACACGTTCTCTGAAGTGGTTCCGGTGCGTAGGAGGATGGCCAATAGTTCAGCGTTGCTGAGGAAATGTGGGCCATAGTCTCGCAAGCGTTCCCTGGGGCGTTCACCTTGAGGCAGATCACGAATGCGAAGCTGGTATGTGCTTGGAGGAGTTTGACCTTCCATTGGCGCCTCCTCCTAAGCTGCAACCCTGTTGCTCATGAATCCCGGTTATGTGGTGGCGTTCGCCGCTGCTTCTCGCTCTGATTCACAGGTGATGCATACGTAGTTCTCGCCCAGCTCATCTGCAATACCCACAGCAACGTTGCGCTTTTTCCC
Organism: uncultured Dehalococcoidia bacterium; assembly: GCA_913049785.1. Taxonomy (GTDB): domain Bacteria; phylum Chloroflexota; class Dehalococcoidia; order Lucifugimonadales; family UBA1127; genus UBA1127. The sequence goes on from CAJWXP010000009.1 coordinate 27,613, forward strand.
ACACACAGAGCAGTTCACCGCCACCAGGGGGGTGTTACCCGTCTTGGATGGGTCGTTCTCATACCCCCGGAAACCCTTGTAGTCAGGATTCTGGTGGCGCAGTTCCAGGAACCGCTCACGATCTTTCCGATGGCTCATAACATCCTCGCCTTTCGCATTTGCGAGGGATTGTTGGCGACGTTACGCGACGGATACAGAAGCTCCAGCTGCCTCAACCTTGGTCTTGACCTCTTCAGCCTCTTCCTTGCTGATGCCCTCACGGATGGCCTGAGGTGCAGCTTCAACCAGGTCCTTGGCTTCCTTCAGGCCCAGGGTTGTCACTTCTCGGACAGCCTTAATCACATTGACCTTGTTCTCGCCGAATGAATTCAGCGTCACCGTGAATTCCGTCTGAGCCTCTTCACCGGCTCCGCCAGCATCACCAGCGGCGGGTGCACCACCAGCAGGAGCAGCGGCTGCCATGGGAACAGCAGCGCTGACGCCGAATTCCTCTTCCAACTGCTTGACCAACCAGGACACTTCCAACACCGGCAGTGCCAAAATACCCTCTAAAATCTCTTCTTTCGTCGCCATTGTCTTTCCTCCCGATATTGTTTATCTGGTCAGGTACGCAACTTGCTTAGTTGTCTATTTTCTCTTCTTCTGCCGCTTCATCCTTGCCATCGGCGGGAGCTTCCTCTTCAGCACTCTCTGCTTCAGCGGCGCTTTCCTCGCTAATCTCTTCCACTTCAGGCGTTTCTTCGGCCTGAGCTTCATCTGTGGCGCTGTCTGTTTCTGGCGCGTCCGTGGCAGCATCTGCTGCAGGTGCACTATCCGTGCTTGCTTCAGCCGTGTCCGTAGCAGCATCCGCAACCGATGCACTGTCCATGCTTGCTTCAGCGGGTGCGTCTTCCGTGCTTTGGACGTTGGCCTCGCCCTTGCCTTCGGTAGACCGCTCCAACACAATAGCCAAGCTCTGTGCCGGGCTGTTCAATGCTCGCATCAGTCGTGCAACCACTCCAGACATCTGGCCCATCAACATCGACATAAGGACGGGCTTCGTCGGGAGGGCGCCCAACGCGTTCACTTCCGCGGGCGTCATCACCTGTCCGTCAATCACTGCCCCGTTCAACGGCATAGCAATGCGGGATGACTGTAGGTATTCAGTCAGCAGCTTAGCAGCGGCAACAGCATCGCCGTTGCCCATGACAAGCCCGGTGGGGCCGGCCAGTACCTCTTTGATCTGAGGAAATCCGATCTCGTCCGCTGCAAGGGACGCAATCGTGTTCTTCACCACGCGGTACTCAAGACCCTGCTCTCGCAGCTTCTGACGGAATCGCGTCATCGTCGCGACACCTAAGCCTGTGAATCCGGTGCTGATGAAGACGCTGTTGCTAGCCAGCTTCTCCTTGATCTCCTCAAGAGCGTCAACGTTTTTATCTGATGGCAATCTTCACGCTCCGTTTACAGGGCTCATGGCCCCAAAATAAAAACCCCGGCCGCAAGACCGAGGTGCAGAACAACACGTGCTCTATTCCACCTGCGTGGGGGCTTTACGCTATTAAGGCCTTTTCAGGCCGCCCACGGTCTCCGGCAACTGATCCTATATTAGCTCAACCTGCTGGCAAATGCCAACTCCCGGTTACTCCACCTTTATGGCTTGAACTGCTGCGATGTCCAACATGAGGCTTGGCCCCATGGTTGAGGTCAGGTGCATAGTCTTGAATAAATGTCCTTTGACCCCCTCAGGCTTGACCTCAGTGATTGCCAGAACCATTGCTGCAAGGTTCTCCACAAGGGCTTCTGCCGTAAAACTCAGCTTGCCGATGGGCATATGCAGGTTCGCAGAGCGATCCATGCGGAACTCTACGCGACCACCCTTGGCTTCCTTTACTGCCCTGGGGATGTCCTGCTGTTGAACAACGGTGCCTGTGCGAGGATTGGGCATCAGACCCTTTCGGCCTAGAACCCGTCCCAGCTTACCGATCTGGCCCATCATCTCTGGAGTGGCGATGGAAACTTCGAAGTCGGTCCAGCCCTCTTCTTCTATCTTGCGGATGGTCTCTGCATCACCGATAAAGTCTGCGCCCGCTTCGCGCGCCAGGGTCTCGCCTTCACCTTGAACGAAAGCCAGCACACGTTGGGTCTTGCCCGTTCCGTGAGGCAGCATAGTCACGCTACGAATCTGCTGGTCGGCGTGGCGTGGGTCTGCATTGGTATAGATATGCAGTTCCACAGTCTCATCGAACTTGGCGGACATCATATCTTTCAAAATATTCACGGCGTCTTCTGCGGAATACGGTAGCATGTGCTCCCGTTTCTTTGCTGAATCATCGTATCGCTTGCCGTGGGATCGCATTGCGCCGGTAGTCATTTAGCCCTCCACCACTTCAATGCCCATGCTTCGGGCTGTGCCTTTGATCATTTGAACAGCGGCATCCATGTCGCCTGAGTTCAGGTCTGCCATCTTGCTCTGAGCAATCTCCTGAATCTGTTTCAACGTCACTCTTCCTACGTTTTGGCGTAGGGGTTCAGTACTACCCTTCTCAACGCCGGCTGCCTTCCGTAGCTGGTCAGACGCCGGTGGAGTCTTGGTGACAAACGTGAATGAACGGTCTTCATACACCGTTATCTGCACCGGGATAATGCTTCCCATCTGGTTGGCCGTCTTGGAGTTGTACTCCTTAACGAACTCCATGATGTTCACACCGTGTTGTCCCAATGCAGGTCCAACCGGGGGGGCAGGTGTTGCCTCGCCAGCTTGAATCTGAAGTTTGATTAGGGCCCGAACCTTCTTTGCCATGCAGACTCCTCATAAAGAGGTGCGGGCAATGCGCCCGCACCTTACCAAGTTCGATAATTCCGCGTTTAGCCGATGCGTTCAGCCTGGAGGAAGTCCAACTCCACCGGAGTCTCTCTCCCGAAGAACGATACCAGCACCCGCACCTTACCTTTGTCAGGCAAAACCTCGTCCACCACACCGATGAACTCACTGAACGGGCCGTCAACCACCTTCACGCTCTGACCCTTGGCAAGTCCAATCTTCGCTCTGGGCTGTGCTGCGTCAATGCGCTTGAAGATGTTGGCAACCTCTTTTTCCGTCAACGGCACGGGACGGGCCTTACGCTCGCCCTCCTCGTCAGCGGAGATGAACCCTGTGATGCCGGGAGTGTTCCGCACTACGTACCAGCTCTGGTCGTCCATATTCAGACGTACCAAGACATAGCCGGGGAACAGCCGTTCCCTCTTTGGTGTGCGTTTCCCGTCCTTGATCTCAACCACTTCTTCCGTAGGAACCACGACCTCGAAGATCTTGGCCTCTACGTCCATGGTGGCTATGCGTTGCTCAAGGTTCTTTTTAACGCGCTCTTCCATCCCGGAGTAGCAATGGACAATGTACCAGTGTCCTTCACCTGCCCCAGAGACGGTGCCTTCTTTTGGTTCCTGATCTATCTGGTCTACGTTTTCCTGCGTAGTCACATCGTCCTCCGTATTCCTGCGGCCCTAAGACAAAGTGTTTCGGGCCAATAGGCCAAAGAGGAAATCCAGTACGCCGAGGATAACCCCGACCAACCCTGCTATGGCGATTACCACGCCGGTCAGTCGAGTCGCCTCTTGCCGAGTTGGCCACTCGGCTTTGCGTAACTCTGCATAGACTTCCCCGAAGAACCCCATGCGGAACATTCTGCTCTGTGCCGCAGAACCCATGCTCTGCTGTATCGAGGACTTCCGGGTATTCTGACGTGCCATTGGTGTTACCTCACCTCACGGTGAAGCGTGTGAACCCTGCAACGACTGCAGAACTTTCTGCGCTCCAGCCGCTGCGGATCATTACGCTTGTTCTTTTGGGAGTGATAATTACGCTCTCTGCACTCAGTGCATTGGAACGTCATATCACCCCTATCGCCTTTTTTAGCCATTCTTTCCTCTAGTCAGCTACGCTGGTAATGACGCCTGAACCCACGGTGCGCCCGCCTTCACGGACTGCGAACCGAAGACCCTGTTCCATTGCTACAGGTACAGACAGCTTAACGCGCATTTTGATGTTGTCACCGGGCATCACCATCTCCACACCCTCAGGCAGACCAATCTCGCCGGTCACATCTGTGGTCCGGATGTAGAACTGTGGCTTGTAGCCGGGGAAGAACGGCGTGTGTCGGCCGCCCTCGTCCTTGGTCAACACGTAGACCTCGGCGTCAGCCTCTGTGTGGGGCTTCACTGAACCGGGCTTGGCAAGGACCTGTCCTCGCTCGATATCTTCGCGATCAACGCCTCGGAGCAAGCAGCCTACAGCGTCTCCGGGCTCAGCTTCATCAAGCAGCTTGTGGAACATCTCCACGCCGGTGACCGTAGTCTTTCGGGTTTCCTTGAAGCCCACCATCTCTACTTCGTCCTGAACCCTGACGATTCCACGCTCAACTCGCCCCGTCACCACTGTGCCGCGACCCTTGATGTTGAACACGTCCTCAATAGGCATCAAGAAGGGCTGATCCTTGGGCCGGTCAGGCTGAGGAATGTGCTCGTCCACAGCCTTCATGAGTTCAAGAATACCCTTCTCGGCTTCTTCGTCGCCGTCCAACGCCTTCAGCGCAGACACACGAATGATGGGAATGTCATCTCCAGGGAAGTCATACTTCGTAAGGAGTTCACGGATTTCCATCTCCACCAGTTCCAGCAGTTCCTCGTCATCCATCGCATCAACCTTGTTCAGCGCGACGACAACCGACGGCACTGCTACCTGGCGAGCCAGAAGGATGTGCTCCCGCGTCTGGGGCATGGGGCCGTCCGGTGCACTCACAACGAGGATTGCGCCGTCCATCTGGGCAGCGCCGGTGATCATGTTCTTGATATAGTCGGCGTGACCTGGGCAGTCCACGTGAGCGTAGTGGCGGTTCTCCGTCTCATACTCAACGTGGGTGATGTTGATGGTCACACCACGGGCCTTCTCTTCCGGTGCTTTATCGATCTGATCGAAAGCCACGAACTTCGTCTTGTTGTTGGGCTGCTTGGCCAACACAGAGCTGATGGCAGCGGTCAACGTTGTCTTGCCATGGTCAACGTGACCAATCGTGCCCACATTAAGATGTGGTTTGTCTCGAATGAATTTTTCCTTTGCCATCTCTTGAACTAACCTCCTCAGCGTATATGGAGCCCACAGCCGGAATCGAACCGGCGACCCCGTTCTTACCAAGAACGTGCTCTACCTCTGAGCTATGTGGGCCCGCGTTCGATTCTAGATTCCCTGTTACAAGGACTGGAGGGAGTAGGATTCGAACCTACGTAGCCCTTTCGGGCGTCAGATTTACAGTCTGGTGCGTTTGGCCGCTCCGCCATCCCTCCAAGCAGCTACCAGTGTAGCACCGCACATAGCCACCGCCAAGACCTTCAGAAACATAACAGTAGTAGACCAAGCATTCATTGGCTTGGCCCCAGACTGCGTTATGCCCGTTTGCCTGGGAGTTTTACAGGTGGCCATTGCTCCGAAGGAATCCGAAGCACGCCTTTTGAGTATAGTAAAATCCATTCCTACCGTCAAGGTGATTTAGGTTGCGTCAGTACGGATTTCGACGCACCTCGTTTGTTATATTACGCACTACCCACACTGCTAGATTTCCCTGTATCCTGAGTGCATCCCAAACCATCCAGTCGCATCCAACCTATCGAGTACAGCCGTATTCAGGGCAAGAGAGTGACTGGATGGTTGAAGTGTTTCTAAGACCATCACGATATATGAGGCTGGTGCCTGTGTTGGCCGTGATAGCCATCGTCAGTGCAGCCTGTGCAAGTAGCGGTACGCCCGACGGTGCGCAAACCGGGGGTGCTGCGGCAGCAGCTCCGGCGCCGACGGATGCGAGTTCCGCCACAACGCCCTCCCTCACCCTTGGAGATCCAACAAAGATACTGCCATCGGCCTCTGATTCCACCGCCAAAGTGACCCCTCCACCCGACCTCATAGTTATTGAGGACAGGGATGAGGAATTGGAACGCGCGCAGTTCTCCATACGCGGCTGGAGCACGGACTTCAGCAAGCGCACGGTGCAGCTCAGCGACATCTTCTCCGGCGGCCCGGGCAAGGACGGCATCCCGGCAATAGACGACCCTCAGTTCGAGAGTGTGGAGGACGCCGGCCAGTGGCTTGTGGATAACGAACCAGTACGGGTCGTCGACATCAATGGCGATGTGAAGGCCTACCCCCTTGGCATCCTCATCTGGCACGAGATCATCAACGATACCGTGGGCTGTGTCCCTGTGGTGGTCACCTATTGTCCTCTGTGCAACTCAGCATTGACCTTTGATCGACGACTGGGCGATAAATCGTGGACTTTGGCGTCAGCGGCAACCTGCGGTTCAGTGAGATGATCATGTACGACCGTCAGACGGAGACTTGGTGGCAGCAGATTGAAGGCGTAGGGATCATCGGCGAGTTGGTCGGTGAACAACTGACGCTCATCGCTTCACCTGTCGTGTCATGGAAGCAGTTCAAGACGGCCCACCCTGACGGGACAGTCCTCTCTCGAGACACTGGCTTCAACCGGAGGTACGGCAGCAACCCGTATTCTTTGTACGATACGTCATCACCGTTCCTGTTCTTCGGCGAGACGGACAGTCGACTCAAAGCGCAGGACAGGATCGTCGCAATTGATGAGGGTGGCGAGACGGTTGCGTTTCCCTTCGATGTTCTGGCGGAGGAAAGAGTCGTTCCTTACTCTCTTGCCGGATCAGACCTGGTGGTGTTCTTCCAGGCGGGAACCAACTCCGCGTTGGACGCCTCCAACATCGCTGTGGGCCGGGACGTCGGCGCTACCAACGTGTTCCGACCCATCATAGGGGAGCAACAACTTACCTTTGAAGCGACAGATGACGGCTTTGTGGACAACGAGACAGGCACTACGCGGAACCTACTGGGTCAAGGCCTGACAGGTCCACTGGCGGGTGAGCAGTTGGAGACTGTGGCCCACGGCAATCACTTCTGGTTCGCGTGGGGCGTGTTCAAGCCGGCCACGGTAGTCTACAAGGGTGCTACTGACAGCTAAAGAAACTAAGGCGTACATGGCAGGATGACAGGGTCGTTCACGTTGATGAGCGGCCCCGTTTTTAGTCAGCTTGTCTAAAATGGGCCTGCTGACGCCAGGTATCGACTTCTTGCAGCACCAATTGAACTGTATCTCCTGGTTCCGTACCCGGTCGTAGATAGACGTTACTGCGGATCAGGTACGCCTCAAGTTCAACCACGTAGTCGCGGTCCCTCGCATCGAGAACGATAGCGGAAAACTCCTCACCCAGCTTGCCGGACATCAGCTTGTGTATCCAGTAGCGTTGGCGCTCGTTCTCCGCGCGGCTCAGGTCTCGCAGCATCGCATCGGCTCGAAAGAGTGCAGCCTTCACCGCCTCCAATTCGTACGTGGGCGCATCACCATCCAGCATGCTTGCAAGCTGACGCTGATTGACCAGGTCTGTGTACCGTCGTAGGGGCGAGGTCACCTGCACGTAGGGGTCAACGCCGAGAAGGGCATGGAGCCCGGGAGCAGTACCCAAACGTGCAGGCCTGATCTGTCTGAGGATGTGGTACTGGCGCACCGCATCCACCGATGTGTCCGGTATATCCTCCATGTCCACCGGGTCCTGTGAACGATAGATAGCAGGAATATCGTTCTCCCGCAAGTACGTGCCGACGAGGTTGTTCATGAACACCATGAACTCTGCAACCAACCGTCGTGCTGGGGTCGGCACCGGATTGACAAAGACGGCGACGTTCTTGTCCTCATCCACTCGCACCTTGAGTTCCGGCCTGTCCATTTCCAACGCGCCGGCTACAAGTCTGGCGTGACGCAGGGGTTGCGCAACTGAACTCAGCATATCGAGCTCTAAACCGTACAGAGCAGAGGCGTCCAGAAGGGCAGCATCTGCCTCTTCGTACGACAGTCTGCACGCGCTACGCACCTGCGATCGGCAAAGCTCCCAACTCTGTAGTTCAAAGACGTCGTTGAATTGCGCCAACAGCGTAATGGCAGGCCGTAGGCTTCCGGCTACCAAGCTCCCCGCCTCCTCTGATAGCTGTCGAGGCAGCATGGGAAGCATAGCTTCAGGTAGGTAGAGGCTGGTCATGCGTTCCCGAGCAGCCTCTTCGATCAACCCCACCGCCGGCACCAACGCGGCCGCATCGGAAATATGTACGCCTACTTCGTAACCGGACGCTGTTCGTTGCACCGAAAGCCCGTCATCGATATCCACGGTGCTGGCCTCATCGATGGTGAATACAGCCAGGACTGACAAGTCTCGCCTGTTTTCGTCACCGGTTATTTCAGCAGCGGCCAAACGGTCGGCCTCGGCGAGTATTTCGTCAGAGAACGACTTGGGGTAACCCAGTCGACGTAGCGTGAAGAACTCGTCTTCATCGATCTCACCACGCCATACCAGCAGGTCGAATGCCTGCCGTTGGGGATCCATGGTTTTTGGAAATTGTCGCAGCCAGCCTTTGACCGCTTTGGCCGCGGTGGAAGAATCCCCCTCGAAGGCGAATTGCCGGACGGTCTCGAGCCAACTCTGCTGCCTATGTGTCCACCCGTCGATTTCGGCGGTGCCGCCAAGCCAGGCGATGAAAGAAGACTCCTCATCTACGGCTTGCCCCTGCTGCGCTCGTTTTTCGATCTGCTGGGCTACATCAGCTTCAGACAGAGGTGTCAACATGAGGCCATCCGGATGGAAATACCGCAGCGGAGATGTGAACAGGCACAGCAGCAATGCTCCGATCTGAACGCTTTCAACAGCAGGCGACCACACCAGTTCGGCCAGGTCTGTCAGTGAAAGACCGGGGACTTCGCCCTGTACCACCTTCCATGCTTCTTCTACGTCGGTTTCCGCAGCCACCTGCTCGGCCTCGCCTATCCATTGGGAGAGCCCAGAGTCCAATATTGCAATGTCCGTCTCCCAGACAATCTGCTGCCTGGTGATCCGAAATGGTTTGCCATCGGCAGCAGTAGCCCACCACCTGTTATCAGCGCCCACTCGAGTAAGCGCCAAGATGTGAAGTCCGCCTTTACGGAGCAGCGCAATATGTGGCTCAGCCATAGGTTCCTTCATAGGAGGATGCGTACAGGAATACAAGTGAGTACGAGGGGAGTCAATCAAACAAGCATGCCAGCGAGGAAAGTATATCGTGGCTGATTACACTCAACAAGCTACCAATTGGGGAAAGCATGTTGCTTTAGCTAGGACGATGAGTGGTGGGCCCAGTAGCCAGGTGCGTTAGTGGTCCCTGGCTTGCTTCGCCTTGGATGGGAAATCGTTGGAGCGATACAGCATCACCGCTAGCTGAACAGCATCCCTGATAATCTCTTCACGGTGAAGATCAAAGGTGTCCGTGTTCCGTATCACTGCAAGGTACTGCATCTAGGCCTCCAAAGCTATCCAGGCGAGCAAACGCTCTAAAATAAGTCACATGCACTTCGTTTATTATTCATTCGCATTACGTTTGAAAATCGAATGAGTCATTCCGATTCTGCATCAGATATAAACGATTTTTCTAATAACCGAGCTGCGACTTGAACACCCTATCTGCGATGCTCACATAACTTAGACGAGCAAAGGGTCGCTTGTGTTCCAAAAGATTTCCTTCCACAAGCTCCGCCGATTCGAATCCAGGTGCTTTAGCTAAAGAGAGCTAGCCTCCTGGATACCCGTTCTCATGGTCTCTGTGCCACCGGAACGCATCCTGGACCATCTTCTCAATGGTTGAGAATTTGGGCGTCCAACCAAGGTCGGTCTGCAGCGCAGAGGCATCGGCGACCAGTTCAGGAGGGTCTCCGGCGCGTCGTGGTTCCACCTGGACCGGTATCTCCTCCAGGCATACCCTCGCTGCTATGTCTATGACTTCACGAACGGAGTAGCCTTTCCCCGTCCCAACGTTGTACGCCTTACGCGGCAGTTGGCCCAACGCGCCCAGCGCCTGCACGTGGGCCTGCGCTATATCCTCTACGTGGACGTAATCACGGATAGCGGTGCCGTCCGGCGTTGGATAGTCGTCCCCATAGAGCGAAAGATGATGCTGCTTCCCTAGCGCCACATTGATAGCGTTAGGGATCAGATGGGTCTCAGGGCGATGGTCCTCGCCAATAGGCCCACTGGCGCCAGCAGCATTGAAGTAGCGCAGCGACACACTCTGGAAGTCGTACGCCTCGCCATACCACGCAAGTGCCTCTTCCATCCGGGCTTTGGTATCGCCGTAGGGGTTCACCGGCGCTATCGGATGGTCCTCCGGTATGGGTGTCTGGTTAGGCACGCCGTACACGGCGGCGCTGGAAGAGAAGATCATCTTGGAAACGCCGCAGCGATGCATGGATTCCAGCAGTGTCAGGCCATCGCGGAGGTTGTTCGCATAATAGATATCAGGGTCGCTGACAGACTCCCCAACTTGGATCAGCCCCGCCAGGTGAACGACAGCATCTACCTTGAACTGTTCAAAGAGCTTATCCAGGGCCGGGCCATCGCCTATGCTGATACGGAAGAACGTCGTCCCTTCAAAAATGGCTGAACGGTGCCCTCTACTCAGGTTATCGACAGACAATACTTCGTGGCCCTCTTTAAGCAGGGCTTGGGTGACAACACTGCCAATGAACCCCGCAGCTCCGGTGACCATGATGAGCGGCACGTAGGCCTCCTGTATTTGGGTAATCTGAAAAAACCGCGCAGGCAGTCTTTAGGCGGGTCGTTATTGCAGCCCGGGTTGATGGTTGGATACCTTTCGGTACCACTGCACGAGCAACCATGCCAGGCGAGGCCACAATCGCAGTGGCAACGCTCGTAGCACTCGGAACACCACTGCAGGGCGAAACAGGTGAGAGAACAGGTGTACAGGGAAATCGATGTCACCCTGAGCAGCCATGACTTCGCAGACTTCCTTCAATGTGAACAGCTGTAACAACTGCTCCGTCTCAACCGGGGTCAGTTGTGCAAGCATGTGTCGAAGCAGCCTGCCTCGATACAGTTCCAGCCCCACGGTGCGCATCCACTCCGTACGATAGCGCGCCGCTGCTTCTTCTCCCAACGCGCCTCGCTCAAGGGCTTCAATGGCCACATCAGCACATATCTTCGCGCTGAGGATACTGGTATGTATCCCTCCGCCAGAGGTCGGTTTCACCTGCCCTGCGGCGTCTCCTACCAACATGGCACGTGGTTCAGCAATCTGTCGAAGTGGAGCAACGGGGATCACGCCACCCTGCAGCCGTAAGACTGAGCTGTCTCGGAGATGCTCGTGGCTCTCCATCAGGCCTTCAAGCAGCCTCCGTGGGTTCCTACCCTGTTCATCACTGCCGATACCGATGCGTGAAACGTCCGTGCCCAGTGGGATCGTCCAGCCAAACCAACCTGGAGCCAGATCCGGTTGTACGTAGACCTCCACCATGTCATCGTGTTGGGACTGCATGGAAATCTCGCCGCCGACAGCAACGATTGATTCTTCGGACTGTCCCGTGCCCATCCCCTTGGCAACGGCGGAGTGTGATCCGTCTGCGCCAATGACCAATCTGACGTCTATCTTCTGTTCTGCCTTTTCCGAACCTCGTTGGACGTGGAGCCGAACACCATCATCGCTTCGCTGCATGCTGGCCAGTCTGCTACGTAATGCCAGTACTGCGCCGGCTTCTTGTGCCTTTCGCGCCAGCCCTTCGTCCATGAGAGCCCTATCTATCACCAACGCGTGGGTCCTATTACCGCCTACGGTGATCGTGTTACCCATCGGTGTGTACACAACAGCACCCTTGATGCTGTTCAACACGATGTCGTTATCCAAGCCTGTTGCTTCCAGCGTTCTGGGCGAGATCAATCCGGAGCAATGGACGGGCTGTCCTACAACATCGTGCTCTTCCAGCAGCAGTACCTTGTATCCTGCCGCTGCTATCTCTTTAGCAGAGACGGAACCCGCAGGCCCCGCCCCTACCACCGCTACATCAAAATCCAATGCGTTTCTCCGCGTCATTATGTCAAAATCTACCGGAATGGCCTGTCAGATAGGCAAGAAAGGTCGTTGTACCTACCTGCACAATTGCCTATTATAGCTGTTGGCAGAATGAAATTCTCCGTTGGTCAGTTCCAATAGAAAGCCGTTACGTGGATATCTCCATTGTCATTCCCGCCTACAACGAGGAAGCTCGCATAGGACAGACCCTCAAAGCATACGCTGCTGAGTTCACACCAAGGTACCACGCCCAGTGGGAGTTGCTGGTGGTTCTGAACGGCTGTATCGATGGGACTGAAGACGTTGTAGTAGCCGCTGGACGTGACTGCCCGGCCATACGACCCCTGATCTACCCAGAGAAGCTTGGTAAGGGAGGCGCTATTCTCCGGGGACTCAATGCCGCTGTCGGGGACGTCGTCGCGTTCGTCGATGCCGATAACATGGTCGGCCCCCAAGAGGCCGCTAAGCTGTTTGAGGCCTTGAACACCAGTGATGTTTCCATTGGATGGCGGCGACCGGACCTCTCTCTCGCGACGGAGCGACAGCCCTGGTTCCGACGGCTTGCCAGCCTGATACTGCCTCTTTGGGCACGCTTCTTCTTGCGCCTGCCTTTCCATGATCCGCAATGTGGAGCAAAAGCCATGACCAAAGGAGCATCCGATGCCATGATTCCCCTGTTGCATGAACAGGGATGGGCCTTGGACCTGGCAATCTTAATGGCCGCGAGAGACCTGGGCTTGACGGTAGAAGAAGTCCCCGTCTCCTGGCTGCATGTGGCGGAGGGGTCCAAGGTTCAGCTTCGCCAGGCCAGTTGGGAAGTATTCGTAGCCACGTGGCGGCTGAAGTTCAAGAAAAAGCGACCAACATAAAAGGAGCCCAGTTAATCCCCGGGCTCCTTTTCATCGCTCTTTGGTTGTTCCTACTTCAGATACTTGGATAGCACCAGGTTGTCTGCCGCTTCCGGCGTGTTTCTCGCCAGGACGGGCAAGTACCCTGAATAGTCCTTGGCCTGGGCCAATTCCTTCGCTATTACCTTGTAGCCCGCCTTGAATGCGCCTCTGCCATTGAGCGGGCACACCATCAAGCATATCTTGCAACCCCATAGTCGGTTGAAGTACGGCTCACACTTGGCGGTATCCACATGCCAGCGGAATACACCGTTGACCTCCTGCTTCTCCGGGGACAACGCCTCGCCGGGGCAGAACCGCGTGCACACGGTGCAACGTTCACACATGGCATCGATGCCGAAGTCCTTGGGACCGTCCACCACTAGCGGCATGTCGGTAGACACGAGTGCCAGCCGCCAAGACGACCCGAATTCAGGGTTGATCAAAGAGCCGTGCTTACCCAGCTCGCCCAGGCCTGCCAAATACGCCATTGGGACATGGGCAAGTTCCCCTGCGTTCGGGTGGGCCCATGCCGAGTAGCCGAATCCACCGATGTACTGAGATATACGCACCGCGATATCCAACATCTTGAAGTACACACGATGAACCTCTCGTTGGGAATTCTGGCCGATGTCTGCCATCATGTCGAACTTCATCGCCAGGCCAAAGGCCAGCACACGGGTGTGCGGTGGCGTCTCAGTGTCTTTGAACACGAAGTTAGGGTCCATCTCCGCGACACCCACGACATCAGCACCGACTTCTTTGGCGAAGTCCTTGATGTGTTCCGTAATCGCGTTCAGATCACCAAGATCAGCCTTGTTCGGATTAACGGCAGCATCACGTGAAGGCCACAACACCTGGTTCTGCATCCAGTTGTACCTGCGCGCTTCCTCAGGGTATTGACGCTGGAATTCCCGTGACCCCTCAGAATCGAGAGCGGGACCTTCACGCCGATGCCTGCTGGGCGGAATAGCCTTAGATACGTCTACAGTCATCATTCACTCCTGTCCAAAACTGCACAGAGTTTACCATATTGAGCTTCATTCATTTCATGCCAGTTAGTGATGTTTGGAATATCGCATAGTTCTTATAGGAATAGCATTGTTGAATCGGGGTATACTTGTATTTGCGATGTGGAGTTAACGCGTTGCCCTGTGAGTCACTACACTTCTCATACGGATGGCAGGCAGACGCCAAAGCGCCTCCCAGATAATTCCCCAGGATATCTTTGAAGCACCCTTTTTTCTGTCTGAGAAGTGGATAGGGTGTTCGACAACCGTGTAGCCCAGACGCTGACACGCCATAGTCACTTCAGCCTGGAACCCAAACCCTTTGCAGCGGAGTGAATCTAATGTCAGAGCCTCAATGACCTCTGGTCGAAATGCTTTGAACCCGGAAGACGCATCCTGAACGGGTATGCCGCCCACCAATCGGGTGTACGCGTTGCCATATCTGCTCAGCGCCCTCCTGGGCCAGCTCCACTGCGCGTCTACACCGCCGCCATCGACATACCGTGACCCAACTACAACATCCGTGGATTCCAGTAACTGGAGCATTGCGGGGATCGACTCAGGGGGGTGGGACAGATCCGCATCCATCTGGAAGACCACGTCGGGGTTCATAGCCATGGAGGCCTTGAACCCATCGACGTATGCCGGGCCAATGCCGGTTTTAGCGACTCGGTGGAGGACACGGATGCGGGTGGGCTCGACTTCCGCCATGCGATCTGCGATGGCGCCAGTGCCATCGGGGGAGTTGTCATCAACGATAAGGGCAGTCAGATGGGGCAAATCCAGCGCGAGCAGCCTGGCAACGATCTCCGGAAGGTTTTCCGCTTCGTTATAGGTGGGTATGATCACGCAGACTTTGGGGTCAGTTTCCACAATGCCCTCACGCGCCGGATTTAGGTTTAGCCCAGATTACCTATGGAAGTGCTGGGTTTTTCTGCCTTGTGGGAGGTTCCGGGTCAAACACCTTTTCAGGCTTCCACTGACCCAACGGCTTGTCGTATCGCGCCAACGCCAAGAACTGGCCGTCGTGGCTGTACACCCGCCAGAGTTCGCCGTGCTGCACTTGGGCCGTAGCTTCCCGCGGGCCGAGAGTCACAGGGCGACCATTTTTAACAAAGGACTCCATCGCACCACTGACAGTGGCCGCAGGGAGGTTCTGCACAACGGTATCCGGAGTGTGGATCAGATCGCGCCACGTCCCATCTTCCACAGCCGCGGCAAACACTTCAGGTGTAATGCCGTCTTCTACCAGGAATGGTCCAGCCTTGCGTCGCTCCAACTCCACAACATGGGCCCCGCACCCCAACGCCTGTCCCAGGTCATGGCCAATGGAACGTACGTAAACGCCCCGGCCACACTCGATATCCAGGACCACGTCCGGTGATTCCCACTCAAGTATCTCCAAGCGGGATACCTGCACTGACCTTGCCTCTCGCTCAACCTCAAACCCTGCGCGTGCCAGATCGTAGAGTCGCTCACCGCCATGCTTCAATGCACTGTACATAGGCGGCACCTGCAAGATCGATCCACGGAAGCTATCTAGAGCAGCTTCAATATCCTCTTTTGTCACCTTCGATGCATCTGCAGTGGCCACGATAGCGCCATCAGAGTCGTACGTGTCCGTGGTTTCGCCAAGTCGCACCTTCGTCCGATACAGCTTTGTGCCGTCGACGAGTGGATCCATCAAACGAGTGGCCTGTCCAAAACAGATAGGTAACACACCGGAAGCTATTGGGTCCAAGGTGCCGCCATGTCCGACCTTCTTCTCTTTGGTCAGTCGCTTCACCATGCGAACCATATCCATGGATGTTTCGCCGGCAGGTTTACAGAGGTTCAATACACCGTTGATGGTCACACGCTCCGTTCTTCATGGGCGTTATCTTGTTCAATCACCTGATCGATGAGTTTCACAAGATCGGCGCCACGTTCCATAGTCGCATCTAATTCAAAGGTAAGTGAGGGGATTTTGCGCATCTGCATCCTACTGCTTAGGGATGCTCTGAGGAAACCTTCAGCGGATTTCAGGCCCTTCAACACGTCAGCCTGCTCCTCAGGGGTTGCCATGACGCTGACATATACACGAGCGTGATCCAAGTCTGAGGCTGTGTCCACTTCCGTGACGGTGACAAAGGATGCCACTCTGGGGTCTTTCAGCTCACGCAAGATGAGTTGGCTTAATTCTTCTCTGAGGAGGCCGTTTACTCGGCCCATACGACGGCTCATATCTCAAGGCTCCTGACGATAATCCTGGAAGCGAGGCTCTTAGCCCTGCTCTATATGGAACGCTTCCAGCAGGTCCCCTTCCTCGAAATCAGTGAACCCCTCTACCGTAAGCCCGCACTCAAACCCTGCGGTGACCTCTCTGGCATCGTCCTTGAACCGCTTCAAGGTGGATATACCACCCGTGAATATCAGTTCTTTGCCTCGAGTGATCCGTACCTGCGAGTTCCTGGATACCAATCCATCCAGTACCTGGCAGCCCGCGATCTTGTCCCGGCGGCCTACACTGAACACTGCACGGACTTCCACGTGACCGTCCAAAACTTCCTTGTCCTCTGGCGTCAGAAGCCCCTGAATAGCCTTCTCTACGTCTTCCGCAAGCTGGTAGATGATGTCATACAGCCTGATCTGCACACGGTTCTGCTCTGCCAGGGCCTTGGCGCCCGGCTCTATCCTTGTGTTGAATCCCATAACGATCGCGCTGGACGCACTGGCCAGCAGGATGTCGCTCTCAGTCACCGTCCCCGCTGCAGCGTGGAGGATACGGACCTGGGCGATCTCCGATGACGACTTGGCGATGACAGCTCGGACAGCTTCAATGCTTCCTGATACGTCACATTTCAGAATGATGGGCAGTTCTTTCGTCTCACCGGACTGGATCCGAGTAGAGACCTCTTCCATTGAAAGAGACCCTGCCTGCTGAGACTCCTTACGGCGAAGTCGCGTTTCCATCAACGCCTTGGCAGATCGCTCATCTTCCGTCGCCAGGAACGGGTCGCCAGCAGCCGGCAACGTGGTGAGCCCCAATATCTCCACTGGTGTGGACGGGCCAGCTTCTTTCGTGCGTCGTCCAGTGTCCAAAATCATCGCTTTAATTCGACCCCATGTGTCACCAACGACGATGTTGTCGCCGACGCGCAATGTCCCCTGCTGTACCAGTACAGTAGCCAGGGGGCCCTTGCTCTTATCAAGTTGTGCCTCAACCACCACGCCGCTGGCAGGTCGGTTGGGGTTTGCCCTCAATTCCTGAACCTCTGTGACCACCATCAGGTTCTCAAGGAGGTCACTGATACCCTCTTTTGACTTGGCAGAGACAGGAACCATGATGGTGTCCCCACCCCAGTCCTCTGGCAGTAGCCCCAGCTCTGAAAGCTGACGCTTGACCCTGTCCGGGTCTGCGTCCGGCCTATCCATCTTGTTGATCGCTACAACAATCGGAACGCCTGCGGCCTTCGCGTGGTCAACAGCCTCCGTTGTCTGTGGCATCACACCATCGTCTGCCGCAACTACCAGTATGGCGACATCCGTAGCCTGGGCTCCTCTTGCTCGCATCGCCGTGAACGCCTCATGGCCCGGGGTGTCCAGGAACGTGAGTTTGACCCCATCGTTCTCAACCTGGTATGCACCAATGTGCTGGGTGATACCGCCGACTTCCTTATCGGCCACATTGGTATTCCTGATAGCATCCAATAGCGTCGTCTTGCCATGGTCTACATGACCCAAGATGGTGACGACAGGAGCCCTCGGCTCAAGATCTTCCTCAGCATCTTCTGCTGGTTTGAGGGGATCCGCCTCTTTTTCTGCATCGGAATCATCAAGTCTGCGGACACGGTGGCCTAGGGTGGTTGCAACAGTTGCAGCCATCTCAAAATCAATGACTTCATTGACCGTTGCCATGATGCCACTGCGCATCAACTGCTTGATGATATCGATAGGGTTGGCATGCATGGCGGTAGCAAGCTGACTGACCATAATGGAAGGCGGCAACTCAAGGACTGCGTTAGGATCTATCGCAGCTTCAACGGCTGCACCCCCACGCCCCTCTTTGCGAGGTCCTCTTCGCCGCGGCGGCCGATTCGGCCTAAATGATCGTCGTGCCATGTATGTCCTTTCAAGCAACCCATTCGGGTTGTTGTTCTTCAGCGAAGGCAAGCAATGCTATGCGCTGGTCTGATCCAATCATTGTCTTCAGTGTCCGTTCCAGGCGGTTACGGTTGACGCCGGTCTCCCAGCAGGCAGGGTTTTCGCAGAGATATGCGCCCCGCCCTGCGGCTTTCCCCGTGGTGTCTACAGAGACCACCCCCCCTGGGGACCTAACAATGCGTACCATATCCCGCTTGCCACTTTTGCGTCCGCATCCACAACAGGTTCGGACGGGGACGTGCTTTACCGGCATTTCAACTACCAGCCTGTCCGGAATTAGCTCCTGGCCCGCTTACCCTTCTTGGCCTTCGGTCGATTCTGGGTAGCAATCGTGGCAACAGCGGTTGCTGCAGCAGCAGCGGCGGCGGCAGGGTCGGGTCTCTCTGTCCGGTTCCGTCCACGCTCAGACGGCATGATGTCCTCTGCAAACCGCAGTACAGACGATTCTTTCACGGTATCCGGAATGACCCAAATTGAGTCATCGTCCACTGAGATGGCCGCTGGCTCCGGGGTCGGCTCTTCAGCGACAGCGGCGGCGGCCTCTTCGGCCTCTTCTCGCAGCAACTCTTCAAGCTCAACATCCTGAGTCGCGAGGTTAGTATCCACTTCTATCGTCGCCTCGGCTGCGACAGGTTCATCGTTGGCAACAGCTACTTCTGCAACAGGAACTTCAGCAACCGCGGGGGCAGCCTCACTCTCTGTGACGGCTTCAACAGCAGCGGCTTCAACCACCGCCTCGGCTCCGGCAACCACTACAGCGCCTTCATCGTCGGCTACAAGAGTTTCCAAGTTGGACTCGGACTCACTTCGGATGTCGATGCGCCAACCAGTCAGCTTGGCAGCCAGCCGTGCGTTCTGCCCCTCCCGGCCAATGGCTAGTGAGAGGTGACGGTCTGGCACTATCACCAGAGCAGAATGTTCTTCATTGTCCAGGTCAACCTTGGTGACCTGTGCCGGACTCAATGCGTTGGCAAGGAAGTCCGCTATGTCTTCGCTCCAGGGAAGCACGTCGATTTTCTCGCCCTGCAGCTCGTTTACGATGTTCTGAATACGGAAACCACGTAGTCCGACACAGGAGCCGACGGGGTCGACACCCTCTTGACGTGCCTGAACGGCTACCTTGGTGCGAGAGCCCGGTTCTCTGGCGATGGCTTTAATCTCAACAACGCCCTTGAAGACCTCCGGGACTTCGCGCTCGAAAAGTCTCCGCACCAAGTTCTTGTGGGCCCTGGACAGGATCAGTTCCGGGCCGCGAGAACTCTCGGCAACCTCAGAGAGGTAGAACTGCAACGTGGTGTTCGGGCGATACCGTTCACTGGGCACCTCTTCCTCACGGGGCATCAGGGCGTCGGCACGACCGAGGCTTATAACAACCTGGCCGGGCTCAACACGCTCGATACGGCCTGCAAGGATCTCACCGACACGGCTGGTGTACTCAGAGAGCACCAGTTCACGCTCAGCCTCTCGAAGGCGTTGGAGCACTACCTGCTTTGCCGTCTGCGCAGCGATCCTGCCGGCAGCAGCAAAGTCAGTCTCAATCTCAATGATGTCCTCAACGGCTGCATCCGTCTTGATCTTCTTGGCTTCTTTCAGGGTGATCTCTTTGCGTTCGTCCTCAACATCCTTGGCCGTTTTGACCACAGTCTTGAGGATATAGACCGTTACCTCGCCATCGCCGGGGGCAAGCTTGACCGATAGGTCATGGCCAGCGCCAACGCCCTCTTTGCGATATGCGGACACCAATGCGGCTTCAACTACGCCAAGGACCGTATCCCTGGGCAGCCCGCGTTCTGCAGCCAACTGGGTTACAGCGATGAGAAAGTCACTCTTCATTGCCCCAGACCTCCGTACATACCCTTCTTTCAAGCAAAAAAGTGGGACGAGCCCACTTTCAAGTGCGTCGGGGATATGCTCTACTCCCTGAATTTTAGCACTCTAGCCGTCCTCCTGCAACTACGACAATGCGTCTCACGCGCGAAGCTCCCTGCTGAGGCGAGATGAACTAGCAAACGATTCTTATAGCTACAATTATCCTCTTTTATATGTAACCAACGGGGACGTGAGTCCGTGGCAATGCCCTGGCGGTTGACAGTGTCTCGAACCGAATGCTACGCTCGATTCAACGTCCCATAGCTAAATGCGACGATGGGGAGTAGTAGCGAGGATCCTAGCATCAGCGAGTCGACAGACAGTGGAAGGTCGGCAGCTCAGGCAACGCGAACTCGCCCCGGAGCAGTGACCCTGAACCAAGGCTAGACCTGAACTAAGGGCCAACGGTGGCACCGTTACAGCCAATCAAGCGACTCCGTTCGTCCTGAGCACGGCGAAGGACACGAAGTAAGCAGGGTGGTACCGCGGATTATGTCGAGCAATCCGTCCCTACGTGGGGCGGATTTTTTGTTGGAGCGATTTTGAAACAACTAACAGACCTGAGTCCGTTCAACTGGATAGGCAAAAGCACAAACCAGGACGCTCATCCTGAGAGCATCTGGGGCTTTGTCTCCGAGTTCCTTCCTGTCACATACGCCGCCTACTGCAAGATATTCCACGCCATCTACGAAGACCTCGCAGTGACAGACAAGTCGGCAACGTGGGAGGAACTAGGTGTGAAAGGTGATCTCGATAGCTCTGACCAAATCGAGCGGGTGACTTGGCAGGACTTGACCACGAGGTGTTCGTTGCAGTTCCACTCGGAGATCAATCAGGATTCCTTTGCGCTCAACTTCCCGAAGGGGAGCTGGCCCAGGCACCTCATCGCCCCGAGAGAAGGAACATTGGATGAAGAAGAGAGCCCCCAACTTGCTACAGTTTTAACGCCGTTCACCAACGACCAGCCGTGCTGTTTCTACTATACCTCTATTGCCAATGCGGGTGACAGCGAGACGCTCTATCAGGGTGAACTGACCGAGGTGGACGAGTTGTCAGGCAAAGGTGATTACTACACAACACCTACATACTGGTGGTCCGAAGACAAAAGCTGGACGGTGTTCACAGACCCTGAATACACGTTCACAATAGTCGGCGGGTCACAAGAACTCATCGATTCGATACTCGCTGACCCGACCCTCGAGGCGGTACAGGTCGACCTGACGACTCGCATCACGCCCAATTCCGACGACATCAATATACAAGACGACCAAACGGAGAAGACATGACCCAGAACCGCGGACGCAGATCAGAACTTCGGTGGGATCCCCAGACCATCGACAAGAAGTGGCAGGCCAAGTGGGCAGAGGACAAGCTCCACCATGTGGATAACGACGACCCTCGCCCCAAGTGGTACGAGCTGACCATGTACCCGTACCCCTCCGGCGATGTCCACATAGGCCATTGGTACGTTTTGGCCCCATCGGACGCTCACGCCCGGTTCCGCAAGATGCAGGGCTACAACGTGCTGCACCCCATAGGCTTCGATGCTTTTGGGCTGCCCGCGGAAAACGCCGCAATCAGGCAGGGTGTCCACCCCTACCCGTGGACCATGACCAACATCGATAAGATGCGCGGCCAGCTGAAGTCCATGGGCACGATCTACGATTGGGACCGGGAGATCATCTGCTGCCTGCCTGAGTACTACAAGTGGAGCCAATGGCTCTTCCTGCAGCTCTACAAAGCCGGCCTTGCCTATCGTGCCTTCGCCCCGGCTGTGTGGTGCCCCTCGTGTCAGACGGTGCTGGCCAACGAGCAGGTGGTGGACGGTGCGTGCGAGCGATGCGGCACCCTCATAACCCGGCGTGAACTGAACCAGTGGTTCCTGCGCATCACCAAGTACGCCGATGAACTGCTGGATGGCTCCGGCCTGATCGATTGGCCAGAGAAGATCATGATCATGCAGCGCAACTGGATCGGTCGGAGCGAGGGCGCTGAAGTCTCTTTCGACATCTCCCACCTCGGCCTCGACGACAAAGAGCTACGCGTCTTCACCACTCGCGTCGATACCATTTTCGGCGTGACGTTCCTGGTGTTGGCGCCTGAGCATCCTCTGGTCTCTGCCCTGACGTCGCCCGAACAGCACGATGCCGTCGAGAAGTACGTCCAGGAAGCCAGGGCAAAGTCGGACATCGAACGGATGGCAACGGACCGGGAGAAGACCGGCGTTCCCCTGGGCACCTACTGCATCAACCCTGCAAACGGCCAGCAGGTACCCATCCTGACTGCCGACTACGCTGTGGCCTGGTACGCCACCGGTGCCGTGATGGGAGTCCCAGCTCACGACCAGCGCGACTTCGAGTTCGCGACGAAATTCGGCCTGCCTATACAAACGGTCATTGCTCCGGAGGGCTCCACCGGCCAGGAAGTCCTTGAGGCTGCCTACACAGAGCCCGGAATGATGGTGAACTCCGGCGACTTTGATGGCATGCCCAACAAGCAGGGCATGGACGCCATCGCCGCCTATCTGGATGCTCGCGGTTCAGGCCGAAAGACACAGATATACCGATTGCGTGATTGGCTGGTTTCTCGTCAGCGCTACTGGGGCACACCGATCCCAATCGTGCATTGCCCGTCATGCGGCCAGGTGCCAGTCCCCGACGACCAGCTTCCTGTACTGCTGCCTGAGGACGCTGACTTTCAGCCTACCGGCGAGTCGCCGCTGGCCCGAAACGAAGCGTTCGTGAACACGACGTGTCCAAAGTGTGGCAACACCGACGCCAAGCGCGAGACGGACACCATGGACACCTTCTTCGATTCGTCCTGGTACTTCCTACGCTACTTGAGTGCCCACGATGACCAGCACGCATTCGATCCTGAGCAAGTGAAGAAATGGGCACCGGTAGACCAGTACACCGGCGGCGCTGAACACGCTGTCATGCACCTGATGTACGCCCGGTTTTTCACGAAAGCCCTGCGGGACATTGGCCTGCTGGAGTTCGATGAACCCTTTCTGCGCCTCTTCAACCAGGGCCACATCATTGCCGACGGCGCCAAGATGAGTAAGTCACGCGGCAACGTCGTGGCGCCAGACGAATACGTGAAGTCAGTGGGCGCTGATGTCGTCCGCACATACCTCATGTTCGTCGGACCCTGGGAGGGCGGCGGAGAGTGGGTGGACGGTGGCATCAACGGCATTACTCGCTGGTACAACCGAGTCTGGGATTTGCTGGAACGAGACCCTGGATTGCTCAAATCCAGCGATGATTCTGGCGGCAGCCGCGAGCTACGTCGCAAGCTCCAACAGACCATACGGAAGGTCTACCAGGACCTGGACACGTTCAAGTTCAACACCGCCATCGCAGCCATGATGGAGCTGACCAACACACTCCAGAAGGTGTGGGATGGAGGTTCCGCCAGCAAAGCCTCATGGGTGGAGACTCGCAAAGCGTTCCTGGTTTTGCTTGCGCCCATAGCGCCTCACCTGGCGGAGGAGTCCTGGGAACGCATCGGCGAGAATGCTAGCGTCCATCTGCAGTCGTTCCCGCAATGGGACGACGCCCTGGCAGTAGAAGAGACGGTGACCCTGGTGGTACAGGTCGATGGCAAGGTGCGCGACAAGCTGCCCGTGGCCGTCGATATCAGCGAGGACGACGCCAAGGAGCTAGCCCTGGCCCAGGACAACGTCAAACGACACATAGAGGGTAAAACCATAGCGAAGGTCGTCTATGTACCAGGCAGGCTTGTCAACATCGTCACCCAGGGCTAGGCCCGAGGGTTCGCCCTCGACCCATATGCGTGAGCCTGTCGAAATTACCTATTAGCTTAGGCTAAACGGCGGGTATTGGTCTGTCGTCAGAAGCAGCGCATACGCTTCCGCTCGCAGCACCCACCGCAGCACCCCAACCATGTAGTCGAAAAGGCCGCGCGGATACCTACCGGTGAACCGGATTGCAAACCAGGCAATGACCCACGCCACGACCATTCCAATGAGCAAGACAACCAGTACTACATAGTGGGGTATCGCCAGTAGCCACTTCACGATGGGCAGGTAACGGTTCAGGTCGGCCTCGACGTTCGGATACGGGATATCTATGTGGAGTGCCTGTTCTTCATCAGTGGACGGATCTTCATCTCTAAGTAATAGTACGTAAGCACCTATCCTTGCAGAGAATTAGGTCATGTTCAGATTCCAGTCGAAGCACCAGCGGGGATACTTTTGTCTGAACACGATGAGCAAAATGACGGGAAGGAACAGTACGCTAAACGACGCACCTACCAACATGCCAGCCCCAACGAAGACGATACCGATGGGAATCACAAAAAGGATGCGGAGAGCGCTGGATAGCCGGTCAAGTTGACGGTCCGGGTAGTCCACGGAGAGTTGCGCGGGATACTGTGCCGGTGATTGAGCCATCGCCTACCTCCTAGAGCGATTTTTCCTCAAACCTTGAGCCCAGATAACTTCACTATGCAGGGTGCAAGTCTCTTACATCGTGCTTCCTACAATCCATACCTCTACGACCCCAATTTTCTTGCGATTAGCCTCAGTTCTTGGGTAACCGCAGGTCACTTGGGTCAAGGGCTAGCCCTTGGGTGCAGGGTATCACCCTGCCTTGAGGTACCTGTCCAGGAAGTCCGCCACATCCAGCAACAACTGCCGCACGTTGGCCGGAGCATCCACGTAGTAGCCGTCGTTGTGATAGACCTTGTATTCCACCGTCTTGTACAATCGCTTCATCTCCACCGCGAAGAGTCGTGACGCGTCTGACGATGGGTCCTTGCCCTCGCCGTGTAGGACGAACGTCGGCGTCGTAGCGTTCTCGATCTTGTAGAAGGGCGAGCAGTCGTACCACACATCCGAGTTCTCTTCGAACGAGCCGAACTCGTGCACCTGCATCTTGTTGTGGCGAAGCTCCATTTCAGCCTGCAACGACGGCCAGTCGCCATAGCCCGATATCGGCACAGCGGCCTGGAAGGCACCCGGCGCAAAGGAGATGGCGCACATGCTCAGGATGCCGCCGTAGCTCCTGCCCATGATGCCGATGTTCTCAGCATCCACATACTTGAGTCCCTTCAGATAGTCTCTGCCAGCAATAGCGTCTTTCAGGTCGCCACCGCCCCAATCCTTGTCGTTCGCCTCCTCAAAGACCTTGCCGTAGCCGGAACTCCCGCGGATGTTGGGCAGCAAGACCACGTAGCCACGCTGCACCAGGTACTGCACGTTCACCTGAAGGTCGTCATAGAACTGGTTGGTAGGCCCGCCGTGGATGTACAGCAGCCCAGGGTATTTCTGGCTCTTGTCCGATGGGCTGTACAGGTATCCGTGGATAGTCAGCCCATCAAAGCTCTTGAAAGCCATCTTCTCCGGTTTCATGAGCCTTTCCGTTAGGCCGCCGCCCGGCGATGCATCGGTCAACTGGCTGGCGTGGCCGTCTTTCAGCGATACCGTCCAGATATCAGCGGGGGTTGTTGGCGTCCCATATCGAAATGCGATTGCGGTGCCGTCCGGCGACCACTGCAAATTGGAGCACACACCGATGCCCGGCGAGAAAATGGCCCTGGAGCCGCCGTTGCCAGCGTCGGACACACGTATCTCCAGTGTACCGTTGTTGTTCGACGTGAATGCGACCTGCCTGCCCGATGGCGACCACACGGCGTTGTCCTGCTCCGCCTCTTCCGGTGCTAATGCGGCAGGTTCACCGCCATCGATCGGGGCCGTCCAGATGTTTGTGTGGCCGCTGCGCTGGGAGCGGAAAACCACGGTCTTATTATCAGCCGATACATTCGGCGTGCCGAAGGTCTTACCGTAGGTATAGTCGAAGAAATCGGTATCGACTGCGACCACCCTGGAGTCTTTGCCATCGCGGGTGATGATCATCACATCGTGGTCTTCCCACGTATCGTCCAGCCGGACGTATGCGATGTGCTTACCGTCGGGCGTGAAGACCGGGTTGACGGCGTACAACGGGCCTTCGGTCAGCCGGTGCGCCTCTCCGGAGGGAACGTCCACTCGGTAGATCTCATACGCGCCGTTTCGATTGCAGGCCACCGCAACAGACTGACCGTCCGGCGACCACGCCATCGAGTGGATCAGCCCACCAAGGTGGGTCAGTTGAATCTCTTCGGACCCATCGGTCGGCCACAACCACACCTCGTCAGTTCCTGTCTTCTTGGAGATGTAGGAGAGGTAATTGTCCGTAGACGCCCATAACGGTGCGCGGGATGCCAGGAAGTTCACATCGCCCATGCTTACGGTGAGGCGTGTGGGGAATCCGCCCTTCGATGGCATGCTCCACAAGTTCGTGGTACCGCCCAGGGATGAAACGAATGCGATGCGGCTGCCGTCTGGCGACCACTGTGGTGTCTCAACACCTACCAATGGTCGAATCGACA
The DNA here is from genome assembly GCA_913049785.1 of uncultured Dehalococcoidia bacterium. Classification (GTDB taxonomy): domain Bacteria; phylum Chloroflexota; class Dehalococcoidia; order Lucifugimonadales; family UBA1127; genus UBA1127. Next base: position 53,847 of record CAJWXP010000009.1, read on the forward strand.
GTATCTGATCCAGGGTTGGCGAGGTTTTCTCCATAGCTCAACTCCAATGAGAATTTCAAGCGTGAATCCAAGGAATGGCACAGCCTAGCATCAGCCTTTGAGGGGGTCAAACGTGCGGGCACCTTGTTGCGGCCACACGTGAATCGTTATGCTATGAACATCACGGTCAGAAAACGGGAGAACATCCATGAGCATCACCCCCGACGAGGCACTGAAAATACTGGAAGACCTTGGCGGGTTGCCGGCAACCTCATTTCACGAAGGTCTTGTCTCCGACTACGTCCTTGAGTCGCTGAGCAAACTCGGCATCGAACCCCGGCGCGACCCATACGGCAACATCGTCGCGCGTATCCCCGGCATGACGTCGGGCGTACCTCCCATTGCATTCGTCGCCCACATGGATCACCCCGGCTTCGAAGCAATCGAACGTCGAGGTAACACACTTGTGGCCGCGGCGAGGGGCGGCGTGCCTCAGGCCTCCTTTGCAGACCCCGTGGCCTCGCCAATTCCTGTAGAAGTCGTGGCCGCCTCCGGTCAGCGATGGAAGGCGCAACTCGCCGGAATTGACGGCGCTCCTGAAGATCGTCGAGTGCTGGTAAGCCTCAAGGAAGCGGCTGATGTGCCGCTCCCTGCCTCAATCGTGTTCGACCTCACAGACTTCAATCGTCACGGAGACCTGCTTTACATGCGCGCCGCAGACGACCTTGCTGGATGCGCTGCAATATTGGCTGCTCTCCATGACTTGGCTGAAGTTCCGGCGCTAGGGGATGTCTACGGCGTGTTCACTCGAGCGGAAGAGGTGGGGCTCGTCGGTGCTCGCATTATGGCGCAGGAACACAGCCTGCCGCTGGACTGCCTCGTCGTATCGTTGGAATCGAGTCGAGAACTCCCTGGTGCCATGCAGGGCTTAGGCCCGGTGATTCGAGTTGGCGATGTGACGTTCACGTTCAGCGCGGAAGCGGAGCAAGTCCTGCACGTGGCGCGACAGGCGCTGGTAGCGGAAAATCCTGATTACAAAGTGCAGCGACAACTCATGAGCGGCGGGACGTGCGAGGCCAGTGGTTTCGCCGCGTGGGGATACGCCACAACGGGCATTGCGTTTCCACTTGGTAATTATCACAATGCAACACCGGAGGGTGGGGTTGGTGCTGAGTACATCAACGCAGAAGACTTTATAGGTGGGGTGCAGCTTGTCACGCAGGCAGCCCGTAGCGTTGCCGCACGACGCTCTTCGCCATCATGGAAGAGGCTTCAAGCGGTACCGGCAGACCTGCAACAGAGGCTGCTGAACAGCGATTGAACGAGCAGCTTAGCCGACGCTGACAGACAGACAGGTGACCGTCCGTAGCACACCGCTAATGGTGTGGACTTTATCCGTCACCAGCTCGCCCACAGAGTTCAAGTCTGCAGCGTTCACAACGGCAATGATGTCATAGGGGCCGGTCACGGCGTCTACAGCTTCCATGCCGGTTACCCCGGACAGTGATCCCATCACATCACGGGTCTTGCCAACCGCCGTCTCAATCAACACATATGCTTTTGTAGCCATCGTTCACCCCTCAATCAGATTCCTGGCCATGAGAGACTGGCCCTTCACCGCATCCAGAACGCACCGGATGAGGGAGCCCAATTCTATTGTCGAGGATTTCGGCTGTCAACCGACCTCTGTAGCTGCAGACCCATTGCTTACAGCCGGTTGCCTGAAGGACTGTACTCCGATGTCAGTTCGCTGGCGCGCTTCCGCCGAGTGTCTTCGTCTTCGATCTCCTCGAAACAAACGAATGTCGGCCCTTCACGATGCATCCAGTCATACAGGTCAGTGCGGTGGTCAGCGATCTGTTTTTTGAGATTATTCGTCTGACCAACAAAGATCATCTCCTTCACCACGTTCATGACGCCGTATACGACGGGCTTCTCTTCGAACTCGCCCTTGAAATCTAACGTGGCCTCTCCAGTGTTGAACGGCATCTACTATCTCCTTCTGCAACGGTGGCATCTATCATAGCAGGATGGTGCAAGGCACTCTTGTTTATACCCTTTCCAATTCGCTGGCAAACAAGTAAGATGATTAGAGACCCACCCCTTATCCCTTAAAAATCATTGGCATCGGAGGCCGTACTGTGGCGGAACAGGCAGGCAGCTTGAACTTGGGCGAAGCCATTGAAAGCTTTGTGGGGTCTCAAAAAAATGGTGGAGCGGAAGTCAGGCAGACTCTGTCCCGATTTCTTCGATGGTTCGGCGATGGACGCTCTGTCGCCACGCTGACCCCTGCCGACATGGAAGCCTATTCAGTAGACGCCTCAACCGAGACACTCAGCGGCAGCGATAGGATTAAAGCCGTACGAGACTTCCTCCAGTACTCCAAGAAAAATGGCATCATTCAGACCAATCTGGCATTCCACGTGAAGCTCCGCCGTACTCCACGCCAATCGCGCGCACAAGCCGCCCGGCCATCAGCAGTCACCGAGGAAATCGTACAGATTACCGCAGAGGGACATGCTGAACTCATCGAGCGCGTCCAGTACCTGAAAGATGAACTGGCCCGCAACTCCGCCGAGATCGCACGGGCAGCAGCAGACAAAGACGTCAGGGAAAACGCCCCGCTGGACGCTGCAAAGGAATACCAAGCCCAATTGTCCACTCGTCTGCTTGTCACAGAAGATACCCTAGGCAAGGCCCAGGTCATTGATAAGAACGCGGCAACCGGCAAGGAAGTCCGTCACGGCAGCGCGTTAAAGCTGCAAGACATCGCCTCTGGTGAAGTCCTGGAGTGGACGTTGGTTGACCCACGAGAAGCCGATTCCCTGGCCAAAAAGATCTCCACCAGCTCTCCGGTAGGAGAAGCTGTTCTGGGAAGAAAACTAGGCGACGAGGTTGAAGTCTCCGCGCCAAAGGGCACTGTCCGATACAAGATCACTCACGTTAATTAGCTCAATTACATAGGACGAGGGAGGGGCCTGCAAATCAGGCCTCTTTTCTTTTGGTCGGTGATACCATGCTTTGGCTCTCTCACCTGTGGCAGGTCACTATCTCCGTAACGTCTCTGGAGCTTCATGGATTCTGAACAACCTGTCCAAACGCCACCACCTGCCGATAATACGATCGGTAGAGCCTTTGCTGCATTCCGTATCCCCAATTACCCCTGGTTGTTCGCTAACGTCATGTCCAGCTCTTGAGCAAGGTGGCTGGAAGCGTTGGCGCAGGGTTGGTTGATCCCTGAGTTGACCGACTCCCCGTTCTGGGTAGGTTTGTCTGGCGGTCTTCGGGGCATAGCAGGCAATAATTTTTTCTTCCCGCAGGCGCTCCACTGGACCGGTTCGATAGGCGTCGAGTACTCATGATGGCCCAGGGAATCAACGTGGTCCTAGGTGTATCTGTAGGCATTCTCATCGTCACGGGGCAACAACAACTCTGGCACCTTCTGGTAGCAAGCATGTTCACCGGGATCACGCAGGCGATTCAGGTGCCAGCGCGCCATACCATCCCATACGACCTTGTAGGCCCCAAACGGCTCTTAAACGCTAATGCGTCCAACTTCCTGGCGTTCAGCATCATGCGGGGAATCGGGCCTGCGTTGGGCGGTGTCATGGTTGTTACGGTGGGCATCGAAGGGGCCTATTTCCTCATGGCTGCGCTCAGCATCATTGGCATGGCGTTTCTACTGCCCCTACCAAAGCCGGTGACAATCCCTACAGCCTCTACGCCAATGATCCCAGCGATCCAAGAGGGCCTTGCGTACGCTAGCAAGCCGGGCCCAGTTCGGTCCATGCTTTCTCTGAGCCTGATTGCAGAGGTCTTTGGCTACTCGCACGCCTACATGATGCCCGTCATCGCCAGAGACGTCCTGGGAGTAGAGGCAGATGGGCTTGGGTATTTGATGGCGGCGTACGGTGCAGGAGGGTTAATCTCAAACCTGTTTATCGCTAGCAGAGGAGAGAGTCAACGCGCGCGGGTGGCTACTCCTTGGATCAATTGGGAGCTACGGAGTGCTGCTCATGATGTTTGCAGCGTCTCCCTGGTTTCTCGTCTCTGTGGTGCTCCAGTTTGCGATAGGTGCTGCTGGCATAGGGTACGACACCACGCAGGCGACGCTACTCCAGACAACTGTTCCTGACTCCGTGCGAGGTCGCGTGATGGGCCTCTACACGTTCACGCTGGCCTCAACACCGATCGGCGGTCCAGCTTGGTGGGCTTGCTGTACTCATCGGTGCGCCGTTGGCTGTGGGAATCGGCGGAGCCATCCTCACCCTGAACGTGATCCGGATGATACCGCTAGGTCGACGGCTTAACGACTAGCGAAGTCCTTACCCTTTGTCTTGTCCATAAGGCGGTTCTTTTGCCCCACCCTTTTTATCACCCCACCAACGCTGGATGCGGTCAGCCAGTTCCTGTTCATAGCCCTGGCCAGACGGCGTGTAATACCGGTGTCCCTTCAAACGCTCAGGAAGGTTCTCCATAGCCGCAAAGTGGTCAGGGTAATCGTGGGAGTATTTGTAGCCATCCCCGTGCCCTTCCTTCTTCATCAATCCGGTCACCGGGTTGCGCAGGTGCTTGGGGACAGGGACGCTTCCGTACTGCCTGACATCCTCACGGGCCTTGTTGAGCGCCACGTATGCGGAGTTCGACTTGGGCGCAGTCGCCAAGTAAACCACGGCCTCGGCAAGGGGTATCGCGCCTTCAGGCAGGCCGATGAAATGCACGGCTTGCTGAGCGGCGACGGCGATAGCCAATGCCCCCGGCTCCGCCATGCCGATGTCTTCTGCCGCAAGGATGATGATCCGCCTGGCGATGAACATGGGTCCCTCGCCGGCTTCTAACATCCTGACCAGCCAGTACACCGCCGCATCGGGATCTGAGCCCCTCACGGACTTGATGAACGCCGAAATGGTGTCGTAATGTTGGTCGCCACCTTTGTCGTACATCAATGCACGCTGCTGCAACGCATCCTCGACGGTGGCGAGGGTCACTGTGCGGGTTCCAGCAGCGTCCGGTGTTGTGGCATGAGCAGCCAGTTCAAGGCTGTTCAACGTGGTTCGTGCATCACCGTTGGCAATGCCGACCAGCATCTCAAACGCCTCCGGCTCCAGCACGACGTGTAGATTCCCGATGCCTCTGTCCTCATCGGTCAGTGCCCGTTCGACAATGGTCCCGACCTGCTCATCCGTGAGTTGTTGGAGCGTGTACACGCGGGATCGAGATAACAGTGGAGCGATGACCTCGAACGAGGGGTTCTCTGTAGTAGCGCCGATCAGGGTTATGGTGCCGTCCTCAACGTAGGGCAGGATGACGTCCTGCTGCGATTTGTTGAAGCGATGGATCTCGTCGACGAAGAGGATGGTGTGCTGACCGGAGAGGGCCAAGCGTTCTCGAGAGCTCTCCATCACCCGCCTGAGGTCGGCTACGCCTGCGGTGACCGCCGACAGCGATTCAAAGTAGCACTTGGTCTGGGCAGCGATGATGTGGGCAAGGGTGGTCTTGCCCGATCCGGGAGGGCCCCAGAGCATCATGGACGGAAGTTGGTCTGACTCTATAGCTTTTCGTAGAACCCTATCGGGGCCCAGCAGGTGCTCCTGTCCCACAAATTCGTCAAAGTTCCGGGGCCGAAGCCTGGCAGCTAGCGGTGCATCCCTGCCCTGCCTCTGTTGAAGAGCATGGTCAAACAGGTCAGCCACGCCATTCACCCCTCTCTGCCGTTGATGGTGCAAGTGTAGGGTGGAGTGATGGAAGTATCAACGCGGTAGCGGCGAAGATTGGCCAGCTTTTAACCTGGTTGCCCTAGGCGAGAGCAACGCTGACGGCATCGAGCAACTGTGGTTCCTCGTCGAGGGATACCGTGCGAGGGTCAAGAATGACCTTCTCGTCCTGGACGCGAGCAACGACAGAAGGCGTTCCTTTTCGCAGGCGACGAGCCAATTCCGCAGCCCCGCCGGGAATCCCTTCAGCATCCAACGCCAGGAGCCACGTGGGCAATGTCTCACCGGGCAGACTGCCGCCGCCGACTGTGGATTCACCTTGGATCGCTGTTCCTCGTTTCCCCACAGTGCGAGCCCAAATGGCAGCTCTCTCCTGCAATTCCTCATTTGTGGAGGCGATCATGGCCCAGACCGGGACTTTCTCCGTGGCCTCACCCTTCAGGTAGTGCACCAGCGTAGCCATGAGGGCTGCGAGGCTGAGCTTATCTATGCGGACAGCGCGGGCCAGCGGGTGTCGCGCCATGCGTTGGATGACCTCAGCCTTGCCCACTGCGATGCCCGCCTGGGGGCCGCCCAGGAGTTTATCGCCGGAGAAGAGGGCCACGTCAGAACCTGCGGCGATACTCTCTTGGGGCGTTGGCTCATGGGCCATACCGTACTCTGCTGTGTCCAGCAAGCAGCCACTCCCCAGGTCATGGAGAAGCAGAAGTTCATGTTGATGGGCGAGGGTCACCAGGTCAGCTAGCTCCGGGGCGTTGGTAAACCCCACGACCTTGAAGTTGGAAGCATGCACAGACAGGAAAGCCGCAGTCTGTGGTGTGATGGCGTTCTCGAAATCGCGTGGGTACGTCCGGTTGGTCGTCCCCACTTCCACAAGCGAAGCCCTGGACTGACTTAACACTTCCGGCACACGGAAGCCGCCGCCGATTTCCACAGCCTCGCCACGAGAAACGATAACTTCACGCCCTGTGGCCAGGGACGACAACGCTAACAGCATGGCGGAAGCGTTGTTGTTGACCACCATTGCGGCTTCTGCGCCGGTAAGCTGGCGTAGCAACTCCTCCACATGGCTGTGTCGGGAACCGCGTTCGCCCTCCGCCAGGTCGTATTCAAGGTCAGAGTAGCCTTCAGCTACGCGACGTATCGCGCTGAGCGCATCGCCGCTGAGGGGTGCACGCCCAAGGTTGGTGTGGATGACCACGCCGGTGGCGTTGATGACTGGCTGAGGGCGAGGATGCCAGAGGTCACGGGCGTGTTCGACAACTGCTGCTGCCAAGGCTTTTGAACCAGGTGCCTCAGCGCCGCCCTTGATAGCAGCTCTGGCGGAATCCAGCTGATGGCGGACCAGGCTGGTCACAGTGTCCTGGGGCAGCACGTCTGCAAGCTCCTTCAACTCCGGCAGAGCCAGAAGCTTATCGACACTGGGGAGATTGCGATATGCCTGAGTCACAGTCGCTGGCCTCCATATCGAACGGGCGAGACTTTTCTCTGGTTATAGCTGAGAAAAAGGAAACACCTAGAGTATCTCTTTGGCCTGCTTGGCGTTCTTTGGTGTTTGCTGTTTATCGGTATTGAATTGGCCTGTAAGGAAGCTGCGCAGAACATTCCCTAGCAACGTCACATCCATAGTCTCAGGATCAACCAACTTGTGAAGTACTAGACCATCACCGATGCACACAAGCAGGAGCGCAACAGCCTTGCTATCAAGAGTCGGGGCAATCTCTCCAGACTCCTGGCCCTGGCGAACCATCTCTGCTAGACCGAAGGCCACATCTGACCATGTATCCTTCAGAATCCGCTTCATCCGCTTGTTACTGAGAGCGTCTGCCCATATCTGAGGCCTAATACGGGATTCCGAAGCAGGGTCTTCTCGCTCGAGTTCTTTGTAAAAGTCTGCAAACATCTGATCGATGCTAACAACCGCACCACCCAACAACGATGCTGTCTCCATCCGGACAGCCCTAGACTGTCTCTTCTTCATGGCAGCCTCTTCAATAATGTCCTCTTTGCTATTGAAGTAGGTATAGAGAGCGCCGGGGCTGACCCCTGCCTCCGTTGCCACATCCAACATCGTGGTCTTTTGGAACCCCTTCTGAGAGAAGCAGGTCATAGCTGCATCGATGACGTGGTTACGCCGCTCGTCAAAGCTGGCTTTAGGTATCCTTGGCATGTAACTACCCTCTATTCAACCTGACTAGATTCACCATTACCCTCTATGGTATCACGTGCACGGCCACTCCATCGGCACAGTAACCATTCGTTCATGTCGGTGCTGTAGTGATAAGGTGGCGAGACTCGAATAGGCTCCAAATTCCAAACCGATCGAGGGAATCCCGCATGGCCTACATTGCCCTGGACAAGAAGGTATCTGACGTTCCTGAGGATGGTATGACGCTGGCAAAAGCAGGGGAGACGTTCGTGTTGCTCTCCAGCGTCGACGGTGAGATCTACGCGACTTCACGTTCATGCCCCCACGCTGGGGCTGCGCTGAACTATGGGTTCTTGGAGGGCAGTGAGGTGAGGTGCCCGCTCCACGGGGCGATGTTCGATGTGATAACCGGTGATATCGTCATGGGCCCGGCGTCCCACGGTCTCCGCTGTTTTACAGTGAAGATCGAAGGCGAGGACATCCTCATCGAGGAGGGCTAAGCCCTCCACCCAAGTTCCACTACAGAGCAGCTACGGCCAAATTGGGTAGAGGTTAGGCAGCGATGAGCTTGTCTGCTACTGCCTTTGAGCGCATGTCTCCCGCAGCGTCCAGGTGGGCCTTGATGGACTCCAGCGCAGCGTCAAGAAGCTTCGGGGAGACCTTCTGAGAAGCTGCATCGTGGTTCGCCTCAGACAGCAGGTCACAGACGTTCTCGCGGATTTGGTTATATGCCCACTCAAGCTGGTCAGCGACGGCGACTATGCCGTCTGGCATCGCTCGTTGTGAGTTGTTCGGGTGTGAGGAATCGTAGCCGCCAGCATGCCAGTGGCCCTGGGTATCGTGACAATCGAAGCGCATGATCTCCTGGTTTCCCACATCAATACCTATCGTGGGGCCGCCGCACGCCATACCCCGGATGACCACGATCCTTATCGGCCACACATAGGCCGCAACCTGTCCATCCTCAGACAGGGGAACGCGTAACTCCGCACCAAGATATTTTTCGCCATCTCGCTTGACTGCCATGATGGTTTCCTCCCCTAGTTACGTTTTGTAGCTACTGAGCTTTACCGTCCTCTATGGACTCTCGCAGTGCATCGATCTCACGTTTGAGGTCGGCCTGCTTCCGTGTCATGAAAAAGGCGTAGACGAAGAAGGCAACCCAGGTCACCACGAATACGGCGAACAGGAAGGGAAGGAATTCTTCGCCCTCTGTGTGGTTTGCCCCCAGCATCGCCGGGACAAGGAGTGTCACTAACCCTACCAAAAGAGTAAGACGCTTAGGCATGACTGTATCGTAGCCTTTCTATCTGGGATTCTTGTCGTCGTAAATTATAACGCTCCATCAAGAGGTAGGCGAACAGCGTAGTGAAGGCCAATAGCCCTACCAGGAACGCCACAACCATCTTACCTTCCAACGATCCCTCGTCGGCCAGGAGGCCAACCACC
>CAJWXP010000010.1 GCA_913049785.1 uncultured Dehalococcoidia bacterium
CAGCCGGGGAAATATGGTCGGTAGTGACGGAGTTGCCCAGCACTGCCAAGACTTTCGCCGCCTTGATGTCTTCAGGCTCGTCTACATCCATCTTCAGGTTCAAGAAGTAGGGAGCCTCTTGGATGTAGGTGGAGTTAGGATCCCAGTCGTAAAGGTCACCCGTGGGCGCTGGGACAGCGTTCCAGGCATCAGACCCCTCTGTGATCGTGTCATAGCGTGCCCTGAACATCTCAGGAGTCAACGTGCTGTCGATGACGTCCGCGACCTCCTTCTGAGAGGGCCAGACGTCCTTCAAATACACGGGCTTGCCGTCCTTCCCAGTTCCGAGGGGATCGTTCGACATGTCCATATCTACGGTGCCGGCGATGGCGTAAGCCACCACCAACATGGGGGACGCCAGGTAGTTGGCCTTCACGATGGGATGGATTCGACCCTCAAAGTTCCTGTTGCCGCTCAGTACAGATACGGCGATAAGGTCATTGTCTAAGGTCGCGTTCTCTATCGGTTCCGGTACCGGGCCGCTGTTGCCGATGCAGCTTGTGCAGCCATAGCCCACGGTGTTGAAGCCCAAGGCCTCCAGGGAGGGCGTCAGTCCAGCAGCGTCCAGATAGTCAGTGACCACCTGAGAGCCCGGGGCAAGGCTGGTTTTCACCCACGGCTTGCTCTTCAGACCCAGCTCGACAGCCTTCTTGGCGAGGAGTCCGGCACCCATGACTACGGAAGGGTTCGACGTGTTGGTGCAGCTAGTGATAGCCGCGATGACCACTGCGCCGTGGCCTATCTTCTCCGCGTTGCCATCGATGGTGAGGTCAGCGGTGAGTGGGATGTTCTCCTCCGCGTCAGCCGTCTGGTCAGGGAACGAACTACGGAAGCTCCGTTTCACATCAACTAGGGGAACGCGCTCGTTCGGCAGCCTTGGGCCGGAGAGGCTGGACTCCACATCGCCCAGGTCAAGATGCAGAACATCTGTGTACTCGGGGTCTGGTGAAGCGTCTGTGCGGAAGAAGCCTTGTGCTTTGGCGTAGGCCTCAATCAACTCGATCTGCTTCGTATCTCGACCCGTGCCTCGTAGGTACTCCAACGTCATGTCATCAATGGGGAAGTATCCGCAGGTAGCGCCGTACTCCGGGGCCATGTTGGCCACGGTAGCTCGGTCTGCCAACGGGATGTTTGACAGCCCTGGGCCGAAGTACTCTACGAACTTCTCAACCACACCACGCGCTCGCAGCATCTGGGTCAGTGTTAGCACCATGTCCGTTGTGGTAACGCCCTCTTTCAGCGTCCCTGCCAGCTTGACGCCTATGACCTCCGGCACCTGCATGTAGTACGGCTGGCCCAGCAACACCGCCTCTGCTTCAATTCCGCCGACGCCCCAGCCAAGGACGCCAAGGCCGTTGATCATGGTGGTGTGGGAATCCGTGCCGATGACGGTGTCCGGGAAGATGACCATGCCGTCCTCGGTCTCCCGAGTCGTGACCACATCTGCCAGGTACTCAAGATTCACCTGGTGGACGATGCCAGCGCCCGGAGGCACCAGCCGGAAGTTCTTGAAAGCGCCTTGCGCCCAACGCAGGAGGCTGTATCGCTCTTGGTTCCGCTCAAACTCGCGCTTTACGTTCTGCTCAAGGGCAGTGGGCGTGCCAAAGTAATCGACCTGCACCGAGTGGTCGATGACCAGGTCAACGGGCACCAGCGGGTTGATCTTCTGCGGATCGCCTCCCATGCGAGCCATCGCCGAACGCATCGCAGCAAGGTCTACGACGGCGGGGATGCCCGTCAGGTCCTGCATGAGCACTCGACCCAGCATGAAGGGGAACGTGCGCTCGGGGGGAGCCTTGGGCGTCCATCTGGCGACTGCTACAACGTCCGCCTCCTCAACCAGGTAGCCGTCCACGCTTCGAAGCGCGTTCTCAAGCAATATTCGAATGGAAAAAGGAAGCTTATCCAGCTTGACCAACCCCTGTTGTTCCAAGTGTGGCAGGCTGTAGTAGACACGGTCACCATCGGGCGTGTTCAGAATGGAACGAGCGCCAAGGTGATATGAAGAATTAGTCATGACAGGTGTTCTCCTCGGTGGTAGTGGGTGCTGCCAAAAACTATACCACACAAGGGCGAAGCCCTAGACCTGGGCTCCCTGTGGACGACAATGACCCTCAATACTGCATGCCTCCGGTACAAATGCCATGCTACTATTCTCTGAGTATGACTTCTTTGAGTTACCCTGTGCGGCCCTTGGTTCTCGCGCTAGTTTCAGCGTTGGCTTTGACGTTCACCCTGTCCGGATGCGGCAGCGACAAGCCTGAAGTGACCGTGTTCGCAGCCGCCAGCCTCGCCGATGTGCTCCAACCTCTGGGCGAACGCTTCGAAGCCGAGCAGGGCATCGACGTGCGCTTCAGCTTCGGCGGGTCATGGATGTTGTCCCAACAAATCACTCGGGGCGCACCCGCTGACCTATTCCTGGCAGCCGGACCCGCCCCTATGGATGCCCTGGGCGACGATGGCTTCCTTGCCTCCGCCTCCAGAAGCGACCTGCTGAGCAACATCCTGGTCATAGTTGGGGTGGAGCCGCGCGACGCAGTGGTATTCACGCCAGCAGACCTGCTGGGAGGCGATGTCAGCCGCATCGCCCTTGGTGACCCGTCGTTGGCCCCTGCTGGAAGCTACGCTCGTGAAGCGCTCCAAGGTATGGGCCTCTGGGACGATATACAGGGCAAGCTTGTATACGGGCTGAACGTACGGACGGCGTTGCAATACGTGACCAGTGGCAACGCCGACATAGCCATCGTGTATGCGACTGACGCAGCCAGCGACGACGGGCTCCGAACGCTGTGGGCCTTTCCGCCAGAATCCCATTCGCCGATCCGATACCCTGTCGCGATGCTAAGCGAGGCCGACAACCCAGATGAAGCAGCGGCGTTCCTAGCCTTCCTTCGCTCTGAAGTGGCCAGCGTAATATTCACGGAGTATGGCTTTAAGCCAATAGAGCGTTGATTCTAGTTCCCATGGGTCCAGGGCAAACCCTAGCTGGCCCTGGCTTGGCAGAGTCGACTACAACAGCTACTATCTGCAACATCCCTAGGCGAAAAGGTGAATCACGTGCCGACCTCTGAAGAATTCGATGTCCTGCTGCTGTCGCTGCGAGTGGCGGCGGTAGGCACCGTTATCGGCCTCCCGCTTGGGCTCCTAATCGCCTGGGCTTTGGCGAAGACATCCATGCCGGGCAAGGTGCTGCTGGACACGTTAGTATCGTTCCCGCTGGTGCTGCCGCCCGTGGTGACCGGATACGCGCTGCTGCTGTTGCTGGGTCGCAACGGCCCCCTGGGCGGGCTGCAGGACGACCTTGGCATAGAGATACTATTCACCTGGTTTGCTGCAGCCCTTGCTGCGGGCTTGGTCTCCTTGCCGTTGATGGTGCGCTCTATGGAAGTGGCAATGGGTGCCGTCGACCCACGACTCGAGCTTGCGGCGCGTAGCCTGGGTGCAAGTCGATGGAAAGTGTTCACCACCATCACAGTACCCCTGGCGTTCCGGGGCATCCTGGCTGGCGTGGTACTGGCCTTCGCGCGGGGTATGGGCGAGTTCGGCGCGACGATCATCGTTGCAGGCAACATCCCCGGCCATACGCAGACGCTGCCCCTGGCCATCTTCACGAACCTGCAGGTCGGCGATGACGATGCCGCGGTACGATTCATCGTGTTCTCCCTGGCGGTTGCGCTGGCTGCGTTGCTTGCACACCGATGGATGTTAAAACGGGCGGTGGTCTAACTATGGGTGAAGCGTTCCTCAACCTACAGTTCCGCAAGAGCTTCCCTGATTTCACGTTGGAGCTTGATGTCTCGCTGTCCGCCGGGATCACCGCCATCTTCGGGCCCTCCGGCAGTGGTAAGACCACCACTCTCAACTGCATCGCCGGCATTACCAAGCCTGACTCTGGAAGCGTCGAGCTGTGGGGCAGGCAGTTGTACTCATCGAGCACTCGCTTCAGAGGTATCAACAGGCCGCCGGAGAAGCGCAGGGTCGGGTACGTGTTCCAGGACGGGTTGCTGTTCCCTCATCTGCGTGTGCGAGAAAACATCCTGTACGGGTATCACCAGACGCCAAAGAACCGTCGACACCTGCAACCGAACAAACTTGTCGAGATGTTGGAGCTTGAGCCGCTGCTCCAACGCATGCCGTCCACACTGTCCGGCGGCGAACGTCAGCGAGTGGCTCTGGCACGCGCCATGGCTGCGTCACCGGAAATACTCCTGCTGGACGAACCATTGGCGTCTCTGGATATGCCGTTCAGGGGTAGGATCCTCCGCCACTTGAAGGCGATCCACCATGAAACCGGGATCCCCATGGTCTACGTTTCGCACACCCTGTCCGAGGTGATGGTTCTGGCACAGCAGGCTCTGGTGCTTTCCGATGGGAAACAGGTGGCGCTGGATACGCCGAACAAGGTACTCCACCAAACGCCTGTCCTTCCATTGGTCGACCCTGCGCACCTGGAGACGTTGCTGGAAGGGCGAGTGGTCGCGCACCACCCGACGAGCGGCACTACAGAGGCGGTGTTCGGCGACTTCACATTGTGGCTGCCGACTGTTGATCGCGAAAAGGGTGACCCGATCACTGTGTCCGTAGCAGCCTCCGATGTGATGGTTGCCGCCGAAGCACCTACGGGCCTGAGCGCCCGCAACGTGCTCAAAGCAACGGTCTCCGCACTGAACCGAGTCGGCGATACGGTCATGGTCACCGCTGACGCTGGCTCGCCGATATTGGTGGAAGTGACGCCGGAAGCCGTCTCGGCCTTGGGGCTTCAACCGGGGTCAGAAGTCTACCTGGTGTTGAAAGCCAGCAGCATCGTTGTGTTAGGGTAGGGCGCATGCGTACACAAGAACGGGAAATATCTACCAGACCTGCCACAGAAGCAGACATTGAGAAATTGGTTGAAGTCCTCGCCCCTGGCGTCACCCCGGAGCAGGTTCGAGAGAGGTGGAAGGAACACACCGAAGGGACAAGGCGGCTGCTTCTCGCAGCAATCGACGGTGAACCGGTCGGAACTATCAGCATCGGCGAGACGCGACACTATCGGACCGACTCTCTGCGAGCTCTGAGCCTGGACGTCGGTCTCGCTCACCGGGAGCAGGGCGTTGGCGCGGCGCTCATTGCATACGCCGAATCGGAAGCAATAAGGCTCAAGTTCAAATCGATACACCACGAAGTGGGCACCACCAACGACGACGCTGTCCGGTTGTACGAGTCTCAGGGCTATAAACACATCAACAAGACGGTGCAGAACCAGTGGTGGGTATTCCCGACCGACGGCGACCAAAGGATGGAAGAAGAGACCTCTTGGATCATGACGAAGGTGCTTGAATTACCGGACGCCTAACCCCCGGTCCTTCTCCCCGCCACGCCCTCTGTAAACATGTAGAGAGTGAACCCGAACGTCAGCAGAACGACGCCCAATACGCCCATGAAGAATGCTATCTGTGGCGCGTCACCGGAGCGAGCGCCGATGGCGATGCTGCTGATCAGCAGCAATGCGCCACTAATGAGAAGCACATATGGAAGCCGCTTGAGCATTTTTGCTCCTGTTAGCCGAGACTCGCCAGGATGTCGTCCATCTCCCCGGCGATGCAGGTGAAAATAGGCGTGTCGCGCTCCGTGTAGGGCCTCGCCTCCGACTCCCGCAGTTCCATCAACAATTCCAGGAACTCATCGATGTTGGACACATCGAACGCCACCACGTGCTCCTGATCGTCGATGCCGAAGGAGTAGCTGGTGTTGTTGCGAACGCCCGGGTACTTGTGCCCCACCTCAAAGTGCTCATTCATCATCCGCTGGCGCTCTTCCAACGGGAGCTGGTACCACTCGGCAGTCTTCACAAACGGATACACCACCAGGTAGGGATGGTCAGGACTCTGGGGGCGGATCACCTTCTGCCTGCCCTCCTGGTCAGCATGCTGATGGTCATCAACGTAGGGAGAGGGTCGGGAGAGTGACAGATATGAGTAAGCGGTCTTGAGGTACTTGCCCAGGCCAGTAGAGTTCACAGCAGCGGAGAACTCCTGCATCTCCTCCAGCGTCCAACCAAGCAGCCAGAGCAGGAAATCCACTTCCGCACGCAGACCCACCAGCGAGTACGGGCGGACTTCTATCCGACCCGAGAACTCGGCGACCACGGCGTCGAACTCTTCTCGATGTGCTCGACGCTCCTCGTCAGGCAATCGACGCCACAGGGGATCCACCTGGTAGAAGTTGTACTTGACCACCTGTCTGATCGTCTCAGGTTTTGTCTCCGCCATAGCTGCCTCCGAACCGTAGATGCTGATGCCGGTCTATTATAGCTGTTCCTGCATTCTCGATGCATGGGCCTCCACCCCCAATCTTGGCTAGCCCGTGCGCCTGCGCTCCACGCTTGTGTTAGCCTTGACACCGCGATACGGGGCATCTTAGACTTATCCCAATATGTTGACCCAACTAATCAACAATCATTGGTGTTGTACCCCTCAGGGGTAGCCGCACATATACAAACGACTTGACCCCGCTTGCCACGGCGCAGAGCGGGGTTTTGTTTTTCCCAAACCAGGCGTTTCAGAGGAGGCGACCATGACAACAGCAAACAGTAGGTTCAAGCCAAATATCGTCATCCCGGTGATTCAGGAAGAGATAGACCACTTTGAAGGCGAAGTTAAGCGCTTCCAATCCGGGGATTTGGACGCGGCAGAGTTCCGAGCTTTTAGGCTCCGACAGGGCGTCTACGGCCAACGACAGCCAGATAACCAGATGATGCGTGTGAAGATTCCCCTGGGTCGTATGACTCCGGATCAGCTTGATGTGCTGGGCGCCATCGCACGGGATTACACGCCGTTGAAGCGTGGCCACATCACAACACGTGAGAACGTGCAGTATCACTTCATGAACCTGGACGATGCCGCTACTGTGATGCGGACGCTGGGGGAGACCGGCCTGGGCAGCAGAGAAGCCTGCTCCAACGCTGTTCGCAACGTGACCAGCTGCCCTCTTACCGGCGTCTGCCCTGAAGAGATCTTTGACCCGTCACCCTACGCAGTTGCGTACGTCCGCCAATTCGTGCGGCAAGAATACACTCACAACATGCCCAGGAAGTGGAAGGCTGCCTTCAATGGCTGCACCCATGACTGGGTCATGACAGCCATCCATGACATCGGTTTCCACTCCGTCATCCGGGAAGAGAACGGCGTGGAGCGTAAAGGCTTCCGCATCGTCATCGGTGGCGGCACCAGCATCCAGCCGCTTATCGCTCAGGAGCTGTACGAATTCGTACCGGTAGAGGACTTCCTGAAGGTGTCTGAAGCCTGCCTGCGTGTCTTCAACAACGCTGATGAACTCCGGAAGAACAAGATGAAGGCCAGAGTCAAGGTTCTGGTCAACCGCGTTGGCATAGATGAATTCCGCAACATGGTGGAAAAAGTCATGCGCGAAGAGTTAGCCGACGTGACCTACGACATGGACGCACTGACCGCTGGCGAGTACGAAGATCCGACGCCTCCGCCGCCCAAGGCCTATCCAGCTATGCCCACCAACGATAAGGACTTTGACCGCTGGCGCAATAGCAACGTTACCCAGCAGAAGCAGGACGGCTACAGCGCTGTGTTCATCAAGATTCGGCTTGGCAACGTCACCGACGAGCAGTTCTTCCAGTTGGCGGACATCGCTCGTGAACTGGCTGGTAGCATCCGTTTGACCCTCCGGCAAGATATGGTCCTTCAGTGGGTTCCCAACGAAGGACTCTTCGCGCTGTACCAGAAGCTCTCAGCAGTCGACATGGTTGAAGCCGGAGCCAATGAACTGAGTGACGTGGTCTCCTGCCCCGGCACAGAGAGTTGCGCCCTGGGCATCACCTCCTCCCAAGGAATGGCGGGGAACCTCTGGGACGCGCTACGCGACTACAAGGCAGATGACAAGCTTGCGAGAGCCATCCGCATCAACGTCTCCGGCTGCCCGGACGGCTGTGGTCACCACCACATGGGCAACATCGGTTTCCAGGGCGCAGCCATGAAGAACGGAAGCGCTCAAATACCCGCCTACGAGGTCTACATGGGAGGCAGCCAGATAGCGCCAGTGCGCATCGGGAAGCGTCTGAAGGTGAAGATCCCCTCCAAGCGCATCGAGGAGGCAGTCCACGTCATCGTCGATGACTACGTGGCGAACCGCAAAGCCGATGAGATCTTCAATGACTATGTGGACCGTATCGGCGTAGAGTCTTACGAGGGTCTGCTGGCACCGGTATCCACCGTCCCGCCTCTTGATAAGGACTCCATCCGGTTCTACATTGACTGGAACCGGGACGTGCTCTACAAGGTGGAGCGCGGCGAAGGTGAGTGCGCAGCCTAAATCAGCCCGCAACTAGGGGAGAATAAAAGAGCCCCGCCCTTTTAGAAGGACGGGGCTCTTTTCACGTACTCGATAGCGCCGGTGTAGGAACGCTTAGCCCCTTAACGCCTATGAGTCCATCAAGTTGACCGCCTCGTTCGCGTTCGGGTCACCGAGGTCTTCGCCGAACACGCCATACGGGTAGCCCCTTTGTTGGATATGGTATAAGGAATCTGGTTGAGAAAAATAAGCCTAAAGAGAGGCACGGGTACAGTCGGAGGCTGGAAGGGTGAAGTCTGCTAGCTTTTGAAGCGCTTTCGTAGTTTGTCCCACCAGGTAGGCCCGCTGGGGTTCTCGTCGTACTCCACAAGCTTGCCTCGCCAGTGAGGCTTGGAAGAAGCCTTGTCTGCACGCACAAAGAAGAGTGCGTATCCTGCGATACCCAGGATCAGACCACCCCAGAGGAAAAGCGTCTGCCAGGTACCGTTGAAAATCATGGCGAATGTCAGGAGCAACAGAACCCCCAGGATGATCACCCTGCCCGGACTGATGGAGTTCTTCCAGCTTGATGAGGAATCGCTGGCGGGGTTGTTCTGTTCTTTGGGCGTCTTTTCAGACTTGCTAGGCGGAGGAAGGTCCTCCGTCTGTTCCAGGATTTTTTCGATCTCCTGCTGAAATCGCTCCGGCATCGTCCACCTCCGGACTTCCCGTCTGCTTTGCGTTACTGTCCCCACAGTTGTCACTGTAAACAGCAATAATGCCGTGACTACAGAAGATCATTGAAGCCTGGGCTCCACTACGGAATAGCTACTGCCCGCCACGGGCACCAACTACTGTTTAAAGAATGCTACTGACTCTATGCAGGGGTGTCAAGATTGTGCAGAATCTAACGATTACCGGCGATGCGTTTGTCTAGGGCATGCAGTACCATAATCCTCAGTAGCAGCCTACATCCAAACGGGGCACAACTATGGAAGCCACAGAGCAGAGTTCGTTCCTCCGACGTGTCTATCCTCTCGATCCTCGAGAGGTGACGGAAGAGGAATTGGCCGTCATTTTCGCGATGACCTCTCGCAGACCCGAGGCGTTCGATGCCATCAAAGAAATGGTCACCGCAGAGAAGGCCGCCGACTTCCACGAACGTTGGGTTCTGGGCTACGGCCACGCCTCCGTTGCAGAACACGCAATCATCCATATGGCTGTGGAAAACGTGTCGCGACTGGCCTGCGACACCCTAGAAGACAATCGGCTTGGCTCCTACACAGAGAAGTCCTCACGCTACCAACTGTTGGAGCGCAACGCCTTCTACACACCCCAGGAACTTGACGCAGAGCCTGACGCCAA
The DNA here is from genome assembly GCA_913049785.1 of uncultured Dehalococcoidia bacterium. Classification (GTDB taxonomy): domain Bacteria; phylum Chloroflexota; class Dehalococcoidia; order Lucifugimonadales; family UBA1127; genus UBA1127. The sequence goes on from CAJWXP010000010.1 coordinate 9,685, forward strand.
AGCGGTCTACGTTGCTGCATGCCAGACACTGTTCGATGTGTACCAGCGACTTGTAGACGGGACCATCGCCTACCTGGCCTCCATCCACCCTCAGAAGGAGAACGAGCGTGACGGCGCGTACAGACTACGCCTGCGACGTGAAGCTACCGACACCTGCCGGTTCGTGCTGCCTGCGTCTGCACTGACAAATGTCGGCGTCACCATGAACACACGAACACTGGAGCATGCGATTCGCAAGTTGCTTTCATCGACCTTGGAGGAAGAGCGGACGTTGGGCGAGGAGTTCAAGGAGCAGGCGAAGTCCATCACACCCACCCTTGTCCGACACGCAGAGCGCAACGACTACCTGGAACTGAGCAGGTCGGCACTGGAAGAGCAGACGGCCAACCTTCTTCCATTACCGCCTACGTCAGACCCCGGTCCTCGTTCAGTATCGGCGCAACTGGTGGACTACGACCACGATGCCCAGACTCGGTTGGTGACCTCGCTCCTGTATCGCAACGCCCATGCTTCGTACGACGAGGTCTGGAAGCAATCCAAGGCCCTCTCACCGGCGCAGCAGGAAGCGGTCATTACCGCCGCGCTGGAGAACCTTGGCCCTCACGACTCCCCCGTGCGTGAGTTGGAGCAGATAGAGTACACATTTGAGTACCTGATGGACTACGGCGCATACCGGGAGTTCAAGCGGCACCGGATGCAGTCGTACCTGCCCCAGCCTCTGACGGTAGTCGAGGGCTACGTTGAGCCACCTCTCATCGTCGATAGTGGCCTGTCGTCGACGTATCGCGAGGCCATGGACGTCTCAGCGGACGCGTACACCCGGCTTACAGCGATCTCGCCACGATTGGCCGAGTACGCGGTGACCCACGCCCACCTGCGCCGTGTGGTGACGCGCATGAACCTGCGCGAGTGCTACCATTTCTTCAAACTTCGCGTTCAGCCGGAAGCGCACTTCACCATCCGCGACGCTGCTCAACAGGCGATGGATCTGGTCAAGGGCGTCCACCCGCTACTGTTGAAGTTCATCAACCTTCGCCAGGGCTAGGCTGCAGCTACCATGCGCTTTCCTCCCCTCCACGAAGCCCAGTTCATCACTCGACTGAACCGTTTCGCTGCAATGGTGCTGTTGGACGGCAAAGAGGTCATGGTGCACGTAGCCAACTCCGGTCGTATGAGTGAATTGCTGCAACCGGGGAACCCCTGTTATCTGACCCACTACCCTGGCGACCATCGTAAGACGGCCTATGACCTCACTCTCGTAGCCATCAATAGGAATCCCCAAAACGCCATCGCAGAGGAACGCCCTAGCTACGATAGCAAGCCTGGGTCGCAACAGGATTCTCCCCTCGTACAGAAGGGTCCGGGGCGCGCCCTGGTTTCTGCCGACTCGCGAGTGCCCAACGCTCTGATCTGGGAGACGTGGCAAGAGGGTGGGCTTCCGCAGTTCACCGGGTACACCGAAGGCAGACGTGAAGTCACCTTCCACGACAGTCGATTGGACATGATGCTGGATGGCTCTAACGGCAAGTGCTACATCGAAATGAAGTCGGTCACGCTGGTGGTGGACGGCATCGCACGCTTTCCCGACGCCCCTACAGAGCGAGGTCGCAAGCACGTTGCTACGCTGAAGAAGGCCGTGGAGGAAGGGCACCGGGCCGCTGCGGTGTTTGTCATTCAGCGCGACGATGCCACAGGCCTCACGCCCTATGACGCCAACGACCCTGAGTTCGGTGCCGCGCTGCGGGAGGCGGTGGCCGCCGGGGTGGAAGCCTACGCCTTCACCTGCGCGTTGACCCGTGAAGAGATAACCATTGCCGGTGAGGTGCCTGTGCTGCTGTAGAGCAGTAGGGCATAATGCACCAATGACAGAGCGCAACTCACTGGCACTACCTCCTGATTCTCTGGTCGCCACAAGGCTGGCTGATTTGGCTCGAACGCAGCGCATGGTGTTCTTCGCCGGGCTGCCGGGCGTTGGCAAGAGCCTCCTGATTCGAGAGTTAGCCCACATCGCCCACGGACTAGGTAGGCGTGTGCACCTGCTGCAGTGGGACGTGGCTCGCCAACCCTTCGTGACGGATGCAGTCGTGAACAAGTATCCCAGAGTCAATGGAGTCCACCACCCCGTCATCCGTAAGGCGATGGGAGTGTGGTCGAGGCACGCAGTTGCTGGTTGGCACGAAGCTAATCCTGGCGACGCCGCCCTGCTCATCGGCGAGACGCCCCTCATCGGCAACCGCTTTATCGAGCTTGCAACGCCATCCAACGACGACGCTGAACCATTACTGGTTGCCCAAAACACTACGTTTCTGGTACCTGTCCCCTCTCGGACAGTTCGTAAGGCCATCGAAAGCGCACGGGCGGTTACTACGGCCAACCCAAAACACGACCGTGAAAGCGGCGATGCTCGACCAAACGTCATGCATGCTATTTGGGAGGAACTTCTGGAGACAGCGTCCGTCTTGGGCATCGGTACTCCAGGTGACGGCAGCTACAACCCGGAATCGTATGAATCTGTCTATTCTGCAGTGCTAAAGCACCGTCATGCCGAAGTCCTGCCAATCGATTTCACGCTACCGACCAACAACCGCTCCGTCTACGACTTGGATGTGCCGTACCAGGATGTCATGCCATCTGAAGGCGAAGGTGAGGCGTTCATTGCCCAAGTGGAGCAGACCTACCCTGACCTGGCAGTACTTGAGAAAGAAGTCGCTCGTTGGTACGTGGTATGAGCGCAGTGACCGCCAAAACATTGCTGCCGGATGTCTATGACCGCCTCTTCGCGGCGTACGGCCCCCAACACTGGTGGCCCGGCGCGACAAACCCCTTTGAGGTGTGTGTAGGCGCCATCCTCACCCAGTCCACGGCGTGGATCAACGTGGAAAAGGCTATGGCGCAGCTAAAATCTGCCGAAGTCCTCTCCCTTGAAGACATCCACGCCATCCCAGTGGAGAAGCTGGCGGTGCTGGTGCACTCGTCCGGATACTTCAACGTAAAGGCACGCAAGTTGAAGGCGCTGGCACAACACGTCTACGACAACCACGACAGCGACCTTGCATCGATGCTGGCACAACCGTGGGAGGAGCTGCGCGCGGAGTTGCTTTCTGTGTACGGCATCGGCGAGGAGACCGCCGACGACATCGTCCTGTACGCTGCGGACGCGCCCAGCTTTGTGGTGGATGCCTACACCCGTCGCATCGTGAACAGGCTCGGCATCGCCCCGGCGAAAGACGACTATGAGAGCCATAGAGCACAGTTCATGGGTGCCATTCCCGCTGACGTGCCGCGCTACAACGAGTACCATGCGCTGATAGTAAAGTTGGGCAAGGATGTCTGCAAGAAGTCATCGCCTTTGTGTCAGGAGTGCCCGCTCCAAGGTGTCTGTATCACGGGAATCGGAGGACCGACGTGAAGCTCATTGCGTTACTTGTTGTTGCCGTCTAGGTATTGCGGCCTGCGAAGATGAAGGCTCGATCCGCAACCTCACCAGCTTCCAATCAGTCCCTAATGACGTGCGACAGCTGGAGTTCAACGCCGTCCAGTCCTCTGTGGTGTTGGCCATGGTGGACAACGGCGTGAACCCTATCACACCCGTTACTGCACCTACCAACGATATGGGAGCATTCCCGGACACCACGTGGACGGATGGCACCCGGGTCACTGCACCCGACAAGCCCGGGCTCTTGCTCTACGACCACGACCTGATTAAAACGATGGGGTAGCCGGGCTCACCTCATACATGTCTGACCAGTTCACCAGATGCAAATACCTGGCATTGTCCAATGGAGACGTGACCTGGGCCGATTTGAATGGCAATCCCACTAAAGACCCAGCGGCCGCTGATTGCACCTAACCGGGGTTTAGCTACGCCCCTGGGCCAAGCCCATAACGTTTCGGTACGACTTGGCGGCTATCTCAAAGAGCCAGAAGCTATCGAAGCGGATGTTGGCCAGCTTAACGCGGTCGTCGGGGTGAAGGGCCAGTCTCAACTCGTCCAGCGGCACGCGCTGTTCCAGTCGCTTGTAATCGAAGAAGAACCTACGGTTGTCGTGGTCCACCTCTTCCACCACACCCACTCCCGGAACTGACTTGGGATACAAGCGGTAGCTGCCTGTGCAGTAGAGCAGCACGCGGTCGCCCTCAGTCAGTGCAGGAGGCCAGCCGGAGTCCACGCCAAAGTGACCCTCCTCCACCGTCACATGGTCGGGCAGAGTAGGGTCACCAAAGACAGCTAGATAATAACGAGGCTTACGACCCAAACCAACTCGCCTCGCACTAGGTTACGATGAGCGTATCGTCGAGGTTGGCCCACTCCGCAAAGGAACCATCGTAGTTCCGGACGCGGTCATAACCCATCAGCTTCAGGGTCAGCAGTCCGTGCGCCGCACGGATACCACCCTGTCAGTAAGTAATGACCTCTCTATCGGGTGTCACTCCCGCTGCGTCCAGCAAAGCCTTCAACTCCGCGGCGGACTTCCACGTCCGGTTCGGCTCGGCGTTCATGAAGTTGGTCCACTCCAGGTGTACAGCCCCGGGAATGTGGCCGCTTCGCTTGTTCCCTCGAGTAGTCTCGCCTGTCCATTCACCCTCGGATCGCATGTCCAGGTAGAGCACCTTGGAGTCCTCTACGTGAGACTTGCCATAGTCCAGGGGGCACAGGAGGTCTTCGTTAGTCGCAGGAACAAATGCTGGTGCGGAGACCTTTGGTATCTCTCGAGAGACAGGCCTGCCTTCATGGAACCACTTCTCCCAGCCGCCGTTCAGCACCTTGGCGTTGGTATGGCCATAGTAGTTCAGCGCCCACCACATCCGTGAAGCCGGTACGCCGCCAGCCGTGTCGTAGGTAACCACCGTGGTGTCCGGGCCAACGCCCAAGTCGCCCATCAGCTTTGCGAACTGGTCGGGCGGCATCACATGAACCGTGTCATCCGCGTTCTTGATGACCGGATTTACTCGCAGACCGACGGCGTTTTTGATGTGCGCTTTCTGGTAGAGGTCAAACGTGGCGCAATCGATCACACGCACGTTGGGATCGTCCAAATGAGCTTCAAGCCAATCGGCCTCTGCAAGGAGTTCAGGCCGAGCGTATTCAGCGGATGCCTGGGTCATAGTCGCCTCCTGGGTGGAATGGGCACAAGTATACTCCACGTCTCAACCATTAATGCGCTATCATGGGATGCAGAAAATACCGAGACTCACCAAATTATTCAGGAGGGCAGATTGCTCTACGACTTTCACACCCACACGTTCCTCAGCGATGGCGTCCTATCTCCCGTTGAACTCATCCGCAGGGCGGTAGCAAACGGCTACACGGCCATTGCAGTGACAGACCATGCAGGGCTGGGTGATCAGGAGCGGGTGCTGGACATCCTGGTCAAGGAATGTGAGATGGCTACAGCAGAGATGGGGATCATGGCGTTTCCCGGCGTCGAGTTGACCCACGTGCCACCAAAGCGCATTGCCGAGGCCGCACGCAAAGCCAAATCCCTTGGCGCGAAGATCGTCCTTGTGCACGGTGAGACCATCAAGGAGCCGGTAGCAGAGGGGACGAACCAGGCGGCGTTGGAGTCACCGGACGTGGATATCCTTGTACACCCGGGGATGTTGACTGAGGCTGAGGCAGAGATGGCGAAGAAAGCTGGGATATACCTGGAGCTGACGGCTCGTGCTGGCCATAGCCTGACAAACGGTCATGTCGCCCGGACAGCTATGTCTGTCGGCGCCAGTTTAGTGGTCGATTCAGACGGCCATGGCCCGGGAGACCTGCTTACTGAAGAGCTGGCCCAGCAGGTAGCGATAGGAGCTGGCCTCCCCCATGATGCGATAGACGCGGTGCTCCATACCAACCCGCAGGCGATAATCGCCAACATGGTGGGCTAGTACGAAGAAACTATGAAACGGCCCCCTTCTCAGGGGGCCGTTTTGTTAAGCCTTGCCGATGCGGAAAATCTTAGTGCCGCACGTTGGGCATACGCCATGGTTGGCCGGCCTGCCGTTCTTCAGCGTGACAGCCTGGGCGTCCTTGATCTCTCTCTTGGTCCTGCACTTAAAGCAATAACCTTCCATGTGAACAACCTCCATTTCAGATACGACTACATTCATCATTAGCTACGAAGTTCAGCTTTGTCAATAGGTAACTGGCGTTTCTGGCCAAAGCTGAGCCTTTCGTTTCGCTAGATTGCGCTAATATTGAATTCCAAACGACATCCATATATCGAATTCCATTTGTCTTACAGATTGACATTTTGCGTTATGTCTGTATACTAGCTTTCGTTCGGCCTATGAGGTCGTAATTGCCGCCCACGGGGTTCTCCGTGAAGCGCCGAAGTTTCAAGTAGATAGGGAGGTTACTATGTTTCAGCCTCGTCCAGAGCCCACGTTCTCCCGCGCCCGTTCAACACCCTCTGCTTCGTCAGTGATGGCCAGGCACCTCTCAGATCAGATCCATGAGCCCTTGGACTTTGATGATCATATTCCGGAGCCCGTCATGCCCCCGCCTGAACCACGCTACCGTCCACAGCCATCGCAGGCCCGACGTACAAACATGGACTGGGCTAGCTGGGCCGCACGCTCGCAACAGGCACAAGAGCGTCTGGCATTAGGCTTTGAGCGGTTGATCTGGGGTGGTATCGGTGCCCTGGCAGGCGCCGCCGTGGGTGGAATACCCGCTATCATCGATAGCATTCGCCCCGGTTACCCCTTCGTCTTCTCCCAGTCGTTAGGCTCAACAGTTGGAGCGATAGGCGGTATCTTGCTGTTGAGTTGGTTCCGATCCCGCGCAAGGGTTGAACGCCGTAGGCCAGAATCGCAGGAAAACTGGACGCCCAGGAACCAGGAAGCATCCTGGAACTAGGTGTCACTCACTAAAGACCTGGTAGGTCGTCTACCAGGTCTTTGTGGTAGCCGTTGGTCTTGACGCACTGATGACCTTCCGGCCCCATTGGCACGCCACAGAGCGGGCACCTGGGACGTCCGGCAGCGCACACGTTCAATGCTTCCTCGGCCAGAGCCTTGAGCTGGCCAAGATCGATCAGCGTTCCGATGGTCGGGATTCGAGAATCGCTCTCTTCCTGGTCATTGGCTTGTAGCTGGAGGATGGGCCCGCGAGACTCGTCATTGATCATGAGTTGCCCCACCTGGAACTCAAAGGACTGATCGCCCGTGCGCTGCGTCATGGCTGAAGGGGTATCAGACCCACTCAGGTCAGCAGTAGAGAGCAACCGTTGGATCGCAGTAGCCAACTGGAAGAGTTGCTCTTTCTCCAGCCACAGACACGCGCTCCCATGCTCAGCTTCCACCAAGAGTCTGAACCTGCGGTTCCCAGGCTCCCCCACGGCGTCTGCATTGACCTTGAAAGCACGTCCTAGCTGGTTCTTTGGGTCAGGCACACTCCCCCCTAAATGTCGCTGATTGCGGTGCATGATAGCATAGCCGTGCGCTTGCATGGGACACGCTACCGGCCTAAGATGCCAGCCATAAACCACAAGACGGTAGGGTACTTCATGGTCGATGACCCGCTCCATCACCCCAAGTTACGTCCCCTGGACATCCGAAGGGTAGACCAGGGAGGGCAGCAACTCCTATCGCTCAACGACCCACTTCGATTGACCGACCAGGCGATGCTGATCAACCACCGACAGGCATCGGTTCTAGCCCTCTGCGATGGCACACGCGACCTCCCAACATTGATCGCTGACCTGTCCGCACGGAACGGCATTCACGTGCTTCTCCCGGAGATGGAGGATTTGGTCGATACCCTGGACGAGAACCTGCTCCTGGAAGGTCCCCGCTTTCAAGAGGCCTGTCAGCGCGCTCTTGTTGCCTATCGACAAGCCCCGTACCGAAAGCCAGCGATGGCGGACGCGGTCTACCCTGCAGACGCTGCTGACCTGCACCGTGCTCTGGACGAGTTCTGCGCTCAGGCCCCTCCCCCAGACATATCGACGACATCGGTATCCCGACCGGGAGAAATCGTCGGGTTGCTGACGCCCCACATCGATTACGCCCGGGGACATGAGGTGTACGCCGGGGTCTGGCAGCAAGCCATCCCATCGCTTAGCGACTACGACCTGATAGTGGTCCTAGGAACGGACCATGCGGGCGGGCCAGGCAAGCTCACCCTGACGCGTCAGCACTACGCTACTCCCTGGGGGACGCTGCCCACAGATCTAGAGGTGGTTGAAGCGCTCATCCGCGGTCAGGGTGCAGAGGCTGCGCTGGCAGAAGAGCTGCACCACGTCCGGGAACACTCCATTGAACTGGCGTTGGTCTGGCTTCACTATGCGATGCAACGGGGAGCTGATTCGCCGCTTTCAGAAAGCGCGTTACCGCCGGTGGTGCCGATCTTGTGTGGCCACATGGGTCATTTCATCCGAGGCGAGGGAACTCCGGAAACCGACCGCTCTTTCGGCATGCTGCTGGACACCCTGCGCTTCACCATGGAGAGTAGGCGCACCCTTGTGGTGGCTTCAGGCGATCTGGCCCATGTTGGCCCGGCATTCGGTGACGCTGCTCCTCTTGGTGCACAGCAGCGTGCACAGTTGAAGTCGGACGATGATGCGTCGCTGGAAGCCATCCGCTTTGGTGATGCGCCTGCGTTCTTCCAGGGGCTGAAGGAGGATGAAGACCGTAGGCGCGTCTGTGGCATTACTCCCATCTACCTGGCGATGCAGCTGCTTGGCAACAACGTGTCCGGAACCGTAACGGACTACGCCCAATGCCCTGCCGATATAGACGGTGGCTCTCTGGTTTCAATAGCTGGAGCGGTCTGGCGTAAGAACTGATTCAAGCGACGTTACAGGGCCGCCCACCACATCAACAATCGATTCCTAGCTGAAGCACAAAAATTCGTGCCGCCTCACAGCTTGCCTCAAAATCATCGATTTCCTTCACGTTGAACATGACTCCGCAATCATCCATGATACTTGATACGAAATTCGTAAAACATAAGAGTTTGTGAAGCTGTGCACATACGAATTTTGTTGACAATGTCCGCTCTTGGATGGTACGTTGGACTGTGGAGTTTGTCTTGATGACAAGGCATAGTTTTGTGTCCGGAGATACTAAGTCTGAACAACACTTGCTAAGGGTGATTCAGGAACACTCTCAGCATTGATACACGACACTCACATCGCACTAATATTACGAAAAACATCGCCCATTTAGCGAGATTTGACGTTCAACGGGAGGTTCAATTGAAGCGGGAAGATTTCATCATCCGATTCGCGGGCGAGGGCGGCCAAGGCATGGTTACCTCCGCAGATGGGTTAGCACAAGCAGCCTCCATGGCTGGCTTTCATGTTCAGACCTTCTCCACATTCCCCTCACAGATCCTAGGCGGTCCCACATGGACCCAGACCCGCATCTCTACCTCTCCTGTCAGAAGCTCAGGTGACGCCATAGACGTTCTGGTCTGTTTCAACCGAGAGGCCTATGACAACCACAAGAGTGAAGTCAGGGACGATGGTGTCATCATCTACAACACCGGAGATTTTGAGCTTGATTCAGACGGCAAGAGTTTCGGCCTGCCCTTTGAAGAGCTGGCAAAGTCTACTGGGAATGCCAGAGCAGAGAACATGGTTGTCATCGGGGCATTCGCGCAACTGGTGAACATGCCTCAGGAGTACCTGGACGAATTCGTCACCAAGCGGTTCACCCGAGGTCGGACAGGTGACGATGAGATCATCCGCTCCAACATTGAAGCCATGAACCTGGGCCGTGCGGAGGCTAAGTCCAGCGGATTCAGCTTGGCAGAGATGGCCGATCCGGTGAAGCCTGAATACGAACAGATCCTTATCAAGGGCAATGAAGCTGTTTCCGCCGGTGCAATGGCAGCGGGCATCAACTTCTTTGTCGGCTACCCCATCTCCCCCGCAACGCCCATCCTCATTGCAATGGAACGCAACTTGGTCGGAAAGAACCAGTTCGCCTACCAGGCCAGTTCCGAGATTGAAGCGATCAACGCCATCATCGGCGGAAGCTATACCGGCAAGAAGGCCATGACGGCCACGTCCGGCCCAGGCCTCTCCCTCATGAGCGAGGCCATTGGAATGGCCTGGATGACAGAGATTCCCTTCGTTATAGTGAACGTCCAGCGTGGCGGCCCGGCAACGGGTTTACCCACCAAGACAGAGCAGTCCGACTTCCAGCTTGCGCTCCACCCGGCTCACGGCGACTCAGCGCTCCCGGTCATCGCCGCTGGCACTGTCGAAGAGTGCTTCTACGCTACCGTCGCAGCGTTCAACTGGGCAGAGCGTTACCAAGGCCCCGTCATCCTGCTGAGCGAGATGATGTTGGCCGAGCGAGCGCAGAACATCCCTCGTCCGGACCTGAGCAAGCTCAAAGTCGAGAATAGGGACGTCTACAGCGGATCGGAAGGGTATCTCCGTTACGAGGCCAAGGAGATTTCCGCCATGCCACTGCCGGGCTCCCCGGGTTCCTACATCGCCAACGCCAGTGAGCATGACCCCTACGGTGACACCACTCACCTTCCGGAGCGCCACATCCACATGATGGAGCGCCGGTTCTCCAAGCTGAAGCTGCTGGAAGATGGCGAGTACGAAAGCCAGAATACCGAAGCATCCATTGCGATTATGCCCTGGGGGGGTTCTAAGGGCCCGTCTGAAGAGGCCTACGAACTCCTGCTTGAGCATGGGCAACAGATGGCCTGGTACTACACGATGTTCCTTCACCCCCTGCCAGCCAAGATTTTGGAGGAACTCCTGCAGAAAGATCTAGTGATCGTTCCTGAACTCAACTTTCAGGGTCAGTTTTCCAGCTACCTACGCTCCCTGGGCATCAAAGCAGAATCTATCACGCAATACACCGGACTTCCTTTCAGTGTCGGCGACCTGACACAACGGATTGAAGAGCGCTTGGGCGCAGGAACCAAAGGAATGGTGAACGTATGAGTAAGAAGAATCCAGAGTACGATTTCAAGTGGTGCCCCGGCTGCGGGGACTTCGGGGTCCGCCGCGCCATTGAAATGGCCATGCAGCAGTGGATGGTCAAGACGGAGATTCCCGTAGAGCAGAACGTGGTCGTCGCGGGCATTGGCTGCTCCGGCAACACCGTGCATCTGCTTGAAGGCCAGCAGCCCTACGGCTTCCACGGCATCCACGGCCGTTCCCTGCCGCTGGCAATGGGCGTCAAGATGGGCAACCCGGACTTGAATGTGCTTGTGGTTGCTGGAGACGGCGACTTCCTCAGCATCGGCGGAGAGCACATCGCACCTCAGGCGGCTCGGAACCTCGACGTCTGTGTAGTTATCATGGACAATGGCGTATATGGCCTCACCAAGGGGCAGAGTTCTCCTACCACTGAATTGGGCACAATCACATCATCGACTCCCTTCGGGAAGATAGAGACCCCTGTTCACCCGCTCAACCTGTTCATGACCCTTGGAGTGTCGTTCGTCGCTTCCAGTTTCTCCTCCAAAGTGAAGGAAATGGCTGACCTGATACTGCAAGGCATGGAGCATCCCGGCTTTGCCATTGTCCACGTCAATTCACCATGCACCACATACAACGACACCTATAGCATACTCAAGGGCGATCCAAAGAATAATATCGCCCCGTTGGTGTATGACATTCCTGCAGAACACGATTCTGCCGACCGCGATGCAGCCTTCGCGTTGGTACAGGCAGATGGCATCCCGCTGGGGTTGGTCTACAAGGACCCCGATTCAAGTTCATTTGAGCAACGGCTTGCCGGTACGATGACGAACGTCAAGGCCCGGACCACAGACGATATATTCAACGCCCTCGTCATCTAGCTCCAACCACTATCGAAAGATAAAATGAACGCCCCGAATGGGGCGTTCATTTTTTGTCATGGGACCCGAGCTGTTATTAGCTCTGCGTTGTCACGTAACCCTGGAGGTACTTGCGTAGGATAAGTGAGTAGGAGTCTATGTTTAAACTTCGTTTTTGGCCATTCAAGTCTGACGATTGCGTGGATTGCCTTGATGTTAAGAAAATGGCCTCATCGTACATCGAACAAGACGGGGACATCTCTCAAGAGATGATCGACGAGCTTACGCTGCACATGGACGACTGCCAGCCCTGCGGCGCTTTTGTCCAGTCCCTTCGCGCGGCAATCGAAGGGCTCAAAGACCTGCCCAAGGAGAAAGCTCCTGAAAGGCTGAAAGAAGAACTCAGGAAACTCGTGAACTCCGAGTAGACCACCTCCACCTTTGATAACGTAGAAAGGGTTTCCCAATTGGGAAACCCTTTCTTTTTCACTTCAATGATTCGTCTACGCTTCCGATGCGTATTTGGAAGGGCATTTCACAATGATCTGATCCGCGAGGAAGATGCCGTCAGTGCTGTATCTACCCTCTGCGATAATCTCAGAATGGTCGTTAAAGAAGAGGTCAGGGACAACGCCATCAAAGCTGGCGTTCATGGTGAATTTGCCACCCTCATCTGCGAGGGAGAAGCTTGCGAGAGTTCCCTGAGGGTCGCGTAAAAAGCTGCCGGGTACCAATTTGCCTGATACTCGGTTCTGCTCTCCGTAGGCGGCGCTTCCTCTGTCCTGAAGCTCATCTACCGTGAGGTAGTAGACCGTTGAGCCCTGGAACGCCAGGAAAGCGAAGTACGCCATTGCTGCGAAGAACAACACTCCACCGAAAATGAGCCGTCCACGGCCCCGAAACAGGGAAGGGTTTTCCTCGAGTATGTCGTCGTCGTCGAAGGCAGCGTTGTCTGAAGATTCCATTATTCCACCTAGGGAAAGTATATCCGGTAGCTGACAGAGTCGCAATGAGTTGAGTCTACTGTGCCGCCTTCTATCGCTCTATACGCGATAGACACAAAATGGTTCTAGCCGCTACACCGCATCGAAGGGAACACCCCATAATGCGTACCACTGATCCAGCTTCTTTTCCATGGGAAGTAACTTACTGATCCTGCCAGAGAGGTCTATCTCTGTTTTGTTGTCCCTATGCTGGCCGTCCGGGCCCGGGACAAAGGGGTAGAACGTGCCGCGTTTGTAGGTGTATATCCACTCCACGGACTTTCCCTCATAGGTGAAGGGGAAGACAGCGGCCAGCAACTGGTCTCGGCATCCGTGTTCGTTGAAGCTCTGTCCAACGGCATAGACCGCCATTGCCAGGTCTTCAAACTGATCGTCCGCCATGATAATCCACCGGTAGCCATAATCGTCCGTGACGATGTTGTACTTGGTGCCGGTCATCTTCTCCCCAGCGGCCAGAAGCTGTCGCATCTCGTGCTCCAGATTAGAGAAGAACTCGCTGTTGTCCGGCTTGAAGGTGAGACCAACCTTGCCCGTGGTGAACATCTGGTGAGTGGAGGAGAGGGTTTGTTCCGCCACAGCGATGGCCAGAATAGCATCGTCAGACTTAGCGGCGCCCTTGCCTTTGCGGAAGAGAGCCACTAGCGACCTCGCTCCATCTGGGTCTCGATTTCACGCAATTTCGCAATACGCTTCTCCATTGGAGGGTGGGACGCGAAGAGGCCCGCAAATTTCTCTCCCTTTAACGCCGAGACGATGAAGAAGGCGTTGGCCGTCTCCACCTTACGGAGGTCATCAGTGGGTATTTTTGCAATAATGCCGGATATCTTCTCAAGGGCTGATGCCAGCTTGGATGGAGCCCCGGTGAGCATTGCTGCTCCACGGTCTGCGGCGAACTCCCGGTATCGTGACAACGCCAGGATGAGCAGCGTTGCCAGGAAGTAGACCAGGATGGACACGAAGTACGCCATCATCAAGGCGCCGGCAGCGCTGTTCCCGTGGCTTCTGTGCCTGCCCATACCACCAAAGAGGGTCATCCACATCAGCATGTTCATCAGCATGGCCGCCACGGTGGCGAAGAAGCTTGCCAGCATCATTGCGCGGACATCGCCGTTCTTGATGTGGCTCAGCTCGTGGGCGATAACGCCCTCAAGCTCGTCATCGTCCAACCGACGGACTAGTCCGTCTGTGACACAGACCATGGCGTTCTTCTGGTTCCTTCCGGAAGCGAAGGCGTTGGGAACATCGGTCATGGCAAGGCCCACTTTTGGCTTGGGCATATCTGCGATTGCAACCAGCTTATCAACGATGGCGTGGAGTTTGGGTTGCTCCTCCGCAGTCACTATTTTGGCACGCATTGACCGGAGGACCATTTTTTCAGACCCGAACCACTGGAACAGGAACAATGCCCCGGCAATGATCGTGACAAGGACTATCGGCACACCCAGAGCCATCATCACGGTCACAAAGAACAGATACAGCGCTGCCAGCATGAACATCACCAGGTACATCCGTATGGTGAGCGATGTGTCTTTGCCGTAGGTCCATCGTGGATTCATACTCATTCTTGTCTCCCGTCCCCTATCCCGCCTCAGGGGTACAGTGATTATACTTCAACGCCTGTAGGGCGGTTTCAAATCCATATGGTGGTAAGCAGGCTATGTCCCCTGTGGGAGTTGTATCGTCGCGCCGAGCTGTTGGAGCAGGCCAAGGTCGTCGTCGCTGACCATGCTGCTGGCAATCTTGCCGCCCCTGATGACCAGTATCGCGATGATGTCGCACTCGAAGGAGTTCCCGGTGGGCGGTATCCCCATGAACTCTCGTGTACCTTTGTGGGTGCCGGTCGCCCTCATCCGGTTCACCACCGTATCTCCCTCGGCTATCTGATCGATGATGGTGAAGGTAGCGTCAGGGAAGGCCTCCTTGAAGCGCGTGATAACCCCTTTTTGCACGTCAGGCGTGATGGGCGCACCGTAGATCTGCCTGCCACCCATCCTGACGTAGCCGGGGGCCAGCAACTCGTCTATCAAATCCAGGTTCGTCTCGTTCCAGACCTCCAGGAAGTAGCGACGTGCTACAGCTTTGTTCTCTTCGATGCTCATACCTACTCCTATGCGTTGCGACCAAGACTGATGATGATGACGCCCACAACCACCAGGAGCGCTCCCCCCAGGATGCGGGGTGTCAGCCGCTCCATGTTCCGAATGAATATCTGCCCGAACAGGATTGCCGTCAATGGGTTCACGGCGATCATGGGCGCTACAACGACCACGGGCGCTTTGGACATGGCCAGGAACATCAGGGCGATGCCACCCCCTGCCGCCAACCCGGACAACCCTGCCCAAACAAACGAGCGACGAGAGGCCTTGCGGTCACGGGTCATGTCCTTCGCCGAGATGGCCCCCAATACCAGCATCCCGAAGATCATGCCGATGCTGGAGCCCACCAACGCTGGCACGTCCTCCACCACCTGCTTGGCGAGCACAAGGCTGGCGCCGTACGAGACGGATGCCCCGGTGGCCAGGAGGTAGCCGATGATGTTCGAGCGACCTGTCTCGGTTGTCATCGGCGCTCCGTCACGATCATCAACACGCCAGCCATTACGACCAGCGTCCCCAGGATTATGAAGGCGTTTACGCTCTCGTCCAAGAAGATAACCGCCAATATAAGCGCAAATATCGGCGACGAGGCAACGATGGGTATCGCCCTGTTCAAGCCTATGCGGCTGATACTCGAGTAGTTCAAGAAGCGCCCGGTGAGGAAGTTAGCCATCCCGTAAAAGAAGATGGTAAGCATGACGCCACCGGTGATACCAGTCACATCGTCCCAGTGCAGTATCAGGGCCAGTGGGAAGAGTAGGAGCAACCCGATGAAAAGGGAGAACACCGAGACCGTGGTAGGACGCATACCCTGTAGGGCTAAGCGGACCCAGACGTTTCCCATTCCCCAGATAAGCGCCGCTGCCAGCGCAAGGAGGATTCCCGTCATCCGGTAGCGCCGGTGAGCCGTGTGCCAAGGATGGACTGGAACAGCTTTAGGCCGTCATCACCGCCAAGGAGGGATGTGCAGGCCCGTTCCGGGTGGGGCATCATGCCCATCACATTGCCCTTCTTATTGATGATCCCTGCAATGTTGTTGAAAGAGCCGTTGGGGTTGGACTCCTGGGTGGGGACGCCATCAGCATCGCAGTAGCGGAAGACCACTTGGTTGTTCAGTTCCAAATCGACCAGATCCACCGGCGATGCGTAGTAGCGGCCTTCGCCGTGAGATACGGGGATGTACAGGGGTTGGCCCTGCTCGCAAGCCGAAGTGAACGCAGTATCCGTGTTCTCCACCCGCAGGTAGTTCCACTGGCACCGGAACTCCAGGTGGTCATTGCGGAGGAGCGCTCCCGGCAGCAGCCCGGACTCACACAGTATCTGGAAGCCGTTGCAGCTCCCGAACACCAGCCCGCCCGCCTCGGCGTAGGTCACCACGGACTCCATGACCGGTGATAGGCTGGCGATGGCACCAGTACGCAGATAATCGCCATAGGCAAACCCGCCAGGGAGCACAATACAATCGAACCGACTCAGGTCGCGGTTTTTGTGCCAGACGTACTCCACGTCCTGTTCCAGCACATCGCCCAGTGCGATACCGAAGTCACGGTCGCTCCAGGTGCCAGGGAATACCACTACGCCAAATCGCATACATTCCTCTTGAATAAAAAACCCCCAACCATCGTATCGGCTGGGGTTGCGTTGTTCAGATATCCACCCTCGCGATTAAGCTCCAAGAAGCTCCGTCACCGTCGAGTTCACTAGGGTCCCGTCTGCCTGCCCTTTGAGCTGCTGCATCAACGGGCCCATGACCTTGCCCTTATCGCCGGGGCCTGTCGCCCCAACTTTGGCGATGATCTCCCGGGCTGCAGCCTCAACTTCATCTTTGCCCATCTGGGTGGGGAGATACGATTCAATGATGGCCAGCTCCGCGGTCTCCTGGGCTTCAGCTTCAGCGCGACCTACAGCGTGAAAGGCCTCAATGCTGTCTTTGCGTTGCTTGGCTTGCTGCTGGAGGGCGACTATCTCTTCCGCATCGTCCAGGGTCTTGCCCTTGGCCTTCTCTGCGTAAGCAATAGCGTTCAGAGCCATTCTGACGGTGTCTCTTCGGAGTATGTCTCCGGAGCGCATCGCCGACTTCATGTCCTCTGTCAGCTGCTCCCTAAGGCTCATACGTTTAGCCGACTACGAGTTCTTGCGACTCTTGCGGCGTTTGGCGGCTTCTTTCTTCTTGCGCGTCACACTGGGCGGCTCGAAGTGGGCCCGGCGTCGTGCCTCCGAAAGGATACCGTCCTGCTGCACGCGCTTGTTAAAGCGGCGGAGCATGCTCTCGAAGGTCTCGCCTTCCATCTGGTGTACTTCAGACAATCCATTACCTCACAGGCATAGCTTGGAAATCACCCCAAATTATAGGAGTTCTCCCTATGGAGTGTCAAGGTGCGCGCCTTGGCAGTCAAAGGGGCAGAGCCTATAGTATTCAGTATATGGAACGCACAACCGACATAGAGCCCGCTGTTGGCGATCAGCTTGAGCTGACCCTGGATGGCATGGTGTCCTCCGGAGAGTGCGCCGCAAGCTGGAACGGGGAGCCCGCCACCGTCTTTGGCGGCATACCAGGCGAACGAGTGGTGGCCGAGTTGGTTCGTCGACAGCGCGACCACATTGCGGCGAGGGTCGTCGAGGTGCTGGACGCATCGCCCCACAGGATCACGCCGAAATGTAAGTACTTCTGGCCCTGTACCGGGTGCCAGTGGCAGCACGTCTCGTACGAGCACCAACTCGAACTCAAGCGCGATTGGATCGCAGCCAGGTTGGCTGAGAAGCCTGAGCTTGCCGGGCTTACCGTGCTCTCACCTGTGCCAAGCGAGAACACTACTGGCTACCGCAACCACGCCCGGTTCACCATTGGCCCCGGCGGAACGCTGGGCTACGTGAACCACACTACTCGCAGGTTCCTACGAGTGGACCGGTGTGACCTCATGCATCCAGCCATCAACGATGCCCTCGCCAAGTTACAGGAGCACGCCGCCGAGACCACCCAACTCTCCATCAGATACGGCGTGAACACCGGAGATTACCTTATCCAGCCGAAAATGGTCGGCTGGGACATCGGCCTGGAGAGCGGCCAGAAGCACTACCAGGAATCCATGCTGGGGCACACGTTCCGCGTGGCATCGCCGTCCTTCTTTCAGGTCAACACACCCACCGCTGAAGGCATGGTCAAGCTGGTTGGGGAGCAACTCAGACTCACGCCTGACGATGTGCTGGTGGACGCCTACGCAGGGGTCGGTGTGTTCGCCGTATTGCTGGCAGACCGATGCAAACAGGTGTTGGCCATCGAAGAGTCGTCCGCTGCGGTCAAGGACGCTCGAGTCAACGCCGAGGGCATCCCCAACATCGAGTTCCGCCTGGGCAAGACAGAGGACGTGATGGGCACCCTGGACATCGTGCCTGACGCGGTCATCCTAGACCCCTCACGGCAGGGGTGCGACCGGCGTGCGCTGGATGCTGTCATCAAGCTAGCACCCAAACGGATCGCCTATATCTCTTGCGAGCCGGAAGCCCTAGCCCGTGATTTGGCCATCCTGGTGGAAGGACCGTTCCAGGTAGACATGGTCCAGCCCGTGGACCTGTTTCCGAACACCCACCACACGGAATGCATCGCCATATTGTCGCTGAGAGGGGACTCCGTTGGGGCAGAAGACGAGAAGACCCTGGTGAAACAAAATCTAATCCTTGCTTCTGAATCGCCACGTCGCCGCGACCTACTGAAGGAGTTGGGCGTCGATTACCAGGTGGAGGTCTCCGGCGTTGATGAGACGCCAGAAAACCCCTACATAAGCCCTGAAGCGCTGGCGGAAGCGCTGGCCATGAAGAAGGCTCAAGCAGTTGCGGCGAGCCGGGACAGTGGCATCGTCCTTGGCGCTGACACAGTGGTCACGCTCGAAGGTCGCATCTACGGCAAGCCCGTCGATAACCAGGAAGCGGTATCGATGCTGGGTGAACTTCGCGATAAAACGCATACGGTGGTCACCGCTGTAGCTGTGGTGAATATCGATGCTGGAACCAGCACCGTCACCCACGAAGCGACGCAAGTCACGATGCGCGATTACTCCGACGATGAGGTAGCCGCATTTGTGGCTACTGGCAACCCGATGGACAAAGCGGGATCGTACGCTCTGCAAGACCCGGGATTCCACCCTGCGGTAGAAGTCAGTGGTTGTTATACAAGCGCGATAGGCCTGCCGTTATGTCGAGTCGCTGAGCTTCTTGCAGCTAACGACATCACCGTTACACCCTCGGCCGACCGGGGGACTCCTGAGCGCTGCCTACACTGCACGGCCATCAGGGACAATGTGGGGCGCCAACAATGAACATCATGGGCGTTGGCCCGATCGAACTGGTTGTGGTGCTGGTCATCGCCTATCTGGTGCTTGGCCCTGAACGGATGACATCGACGGTGCGATCACTGGCCAAAGTCGTTCGCGACCTGAAAGAGCAGACTGCCGGGCTACCGAAAACGCTCGACGAGTTATTGGAGCCCACCACAGACGACGACAAAGCAGAAGAGCCGAAGGCTCCCGGTGTAGCACGTCCCAGACGTACCCGGGCTTCACAAACCGCAGAAGATGAGGACGAAGAAACTACACCCAAAGACCCCAAGGCTGAGGAGTAGTCGTGGCAGACGCGTCGCGCCCACTACGTAAACACTTAGAAGAGCTGCGCTGGCGGCTCATGATCGTCGTCATCGCCGTGGTGATCGGCGCAGGTGTCAGCGTCGTCTACTTCAAGCCAATCGTGGAGATACTCATCCGTCCCGCTGAAGGGTATCTTTCGGCAACCGGTGGCCCCATCTATACAGAGGTCACAGAGCTCTTGGGCGTCACGGTCAAAGTCGCCATGCTGGGAGGGCTCGTCCTCTCTCTACCGATCCTGACGTATCAGATCGTGGCGTTCGTCGCACCGGGTCTCACTCGCAAAGAAAAGGGCTATCTCATCTTCATGGTGCCGGGGGCGTTGGCCTGCTTCGCCATAGGAGCGGCCTTTGCGTACTTTGTGTTGCTCCCACCCATGCTCAAGTTCCTGCTCACGTATGCCAACGATGTTGCCGTTCCGATGATCCGAATCAGCACCTACATCAACCTTGTGGTGATGCTCATCTTCTGGATGGGCCTGATCTTTGAGACGCCGCTCATCATGTTCACAGCAGCCAAGGCTGGCGTCCTCAGCGCTGACACGATGGCGAAAGGGCGAAGGATAATCGTCGTTGTCGCATTCATGCTGGGCGCTGTCATCACGCCTACCTTCGACCCAGTGAACCAGACGATGGTTGCGATACCCTTCCTGGTCCTATACGAGATCGGTCTGAGGCTTGCCCGGTTCGCTCGACCGCGAGAGGAGCCGGAAGAGGCTACGGACGGCGCGTCCTCTTAGAACGCTGCATCGGGCAACCGTATCCGAGCATCGAAGAATAGTCCGGAATACTGATACCTGTGGGGGGAATCATGGGTGAATACGACGTTGTGGTCATTGGCGCAGGCCCGGGTGGTTACGTTGCCGCTATACGTGCCGCACAGCTTGGCATGAAAACAGCGGTGGTGGAGCGCGACGAGCTTGGCGGCACGTGTTTGAACTGGGGCTGCATCCCAAGCAAAGCGCTGCTACGAAACGCTGAGGTGGTGAACCTCTTCAAGCGCGCCGAATTTTGGGGCGTGGAAATAGGCGATGTCAACGCAGACTTCGGCGTCGCGGTAGACCGCAGTCGACAGGTCGTAAAGCGCATGACCCTAGGTGTCGGCTACTTGCTCAAGAAGAACAACATCGACCTCGTAAAGGGTCAGGCTGTGCTCCAAAGCCCCACGGAGATTGCTGTAGAGGGCGTTGAGGAAAATCTGACCGCCAAGACCATCATTATCGCCACGGGAGCTCGACCGCGAAGCATCCCCACGCTTCCAATAGACGGCACTCTGGTGATGACCAGTCGAGAGGCGCTGGAAGCGAAGGACATGCCCAAATCTGCCATCTTTGTCGGCGGCGGCCCCATCGGCTGCGAGCTTGCCTACGTCTACAACGCTTATGGCGTGGACGTGACCATCGTGGAAGTACTGCCGCATCTGCTGCCCAACGACGATGAAGAAATAGGGGCGGAGGTGGAGCGTTCCTTCGACAAGCAGGGTATGAAGACCATGACCGGCGCGATGCTCACAGCGATGAGCCAGAAAGGCGATCGAGCGGTGGTCACTATCAAGACAGAGGCCGGAGAGCAGCAACTCACCACAGACCGCATCATCGTGGCCATCGGCGTTCAAGGCAACACAGAGGGGTTGGGTCTGGAAGAGTTGGGAGTTGCTACGGAGCGCGGCTTCCTGACCATCAACGAACGAATGCAGACCAGCGTGCCCAGCATCTACGCAGTGGGAGACATCACCGGCAAGCTGCTGCTAGCACACGTCGCGTCGGCGCAGGGCATCGATGTGGTGGAGCGGCTGGCAGGCCTTACGCCGCCGGAACTCGACTACTCACTCATGCCCAAGGCTGTCTACTGCCAGCCTCAAGTCGCCAGCTTCGGCATCACGGAGAAGGAAGCAAAGGCATCGGGAATCGAGGTCAAGGTCGGGAAGTTCCCGTTCCGCGCCAACGGCAAGGCCCTGGGCATGGGCGACTATGATGGGTTCGCCAAAATCGTCATGGAAGTGGGCACTGAGAAGATCCTGGGCGCTCAGATGGTGGGCCCGGAGGTCACTGACCTGCTTGGGGAACTCTCCATGAACCGGATGCTGGAAGGCACTGTCCGGGAGCTTGGAATGATGGTGCACGCACATCCCAGTCTCTCAGAGGTGGTCAAAGAGGCAGCCCTCGCTTGTGTCGATGAAGCTATACACATGTAGCTGGTCAGGGTAGAATCTTGCTCCAGACACACATAGTTGCAACTCCAAGGAGGAAGTCGTGGCCATCACCGTCCTCATGCCCCGTATGGGCTACGACATGCAGGAAGCCCGCGTCGTCCAGTGGCTCAAGGCCGAGGGCGATCAGGTCAGTCTTGGCGACGAGATCGCTGAGATTGAGACCGACAAAGCAATCATCCCCATGCCCTCCGTAGGCTCCGGCACCCTACTCAAGATCGTTGTCCCGGAAGGCGATACCGTGCCTGTGGGTCAGCTCATCGCCGTACTTGGCAAGCCAGGAGAGGACATCTCAGCAAGTCTTGCCCAGGCCGCACCACCCCCCACACCTGCCGCTCAGTCAGCCACTCCGGCTTCAGACGCAAAACCAACACAGGCTGCGACTGCAGCTGCATCCGGTGAGGTTCGAGCGTCTCCTCTGGCGAAGAAGTTGGCTGCGCAAAAGGGTGTGGACATCTCGACGGTCACCGGCACCGGACCCGGAGGGCGCATTACGGAGGGTGATGTGACTGCATACGCAGATAGCGGCGCTGGAGCTACCAGTGCGGCACCTGCCAAACCAGGTACGGAGTCCGTGCCACTCAGCAGGATGCGACAGGCCATCGCCAAACTCACGTCCCGCAGCAAAGGAGAGATACCGCATTACTACATGTCCGTGGATGTCTCCATGGATGCCGCGTCAGCCCTGCGGGCCGAGGTCAACCCGAAGCTGCAACCTCAAGGCGTCCGACTCAGCATCCATGACATGGTCGTCAGGGCCTGCACACTGGGGCTTGGTAAATATCCCACCTTGAACGCCAGCTTCACCGGCGATGCGTTGGAATACCACTCGTTCGTCAACATCGGCGTGGTGATAGACATGGAGGGTCAGGGCATCATCGTACCGGCCATCATGGGCTGCCAAGACAAGACAATCCTAGAGCTTTCTTTAGCAGGCAGAGACCTGGCCAGTCGAGCCAAGGAAAACAACCTGAAAGCAGAAGAACTGACCAGCTCCACATTCAGCATCAGCAACCTTGGAAGCTTAGGCGTGACCAGCTTTGCCGCCGTCATCCATCCACCCAACGCCGCAGTGCTAGCTGTCGGCACGATACGTCAGGAGCCGGTGGTACGAGACGATGAAATCGTAGTCGGACGGGTCATGAACATCACCCTTTCCACCGACCATCGTGTTGAGGACGGTGTCATCGCGGCTAAGTTCCTGGCAGAGCTCAAACGACTCCTAGAACGCCCTGCTGAACTGCTTCCTGAAGAATACCGCTAGCTCTGGGCTAAAGCCTGCAAGCTGCCACTTTCCTTGTTGCGTGTAGCCGTGCCATGTATGATGGTTGCCAGGGAATCTAGCTGACTCCAGAAAATAGCTAAGGAGGCGTCGGTGCGACCTAAGGCCGGACCCGCCTTTCTCATCATCGCCATCGTGGTCGCTCTCGTTGCGACTCTCAGTTCTGGGGCCCAGGCCCAGACGGTGTCCCCCACCATCTACTCCGGCTCCGTGACCATCGGTGGTAACCCCGCCCCGGACGGCCTCACGCTGGTTGCGCGCATCAACGATTACGAGTCTGAGGGCGTAGTCACCAAGAATGGTTGGTACAGCTTCCTCATCGTCTCTCCACCCACCATCGATTATTTCATCGAGACGATCACGTTCCACATCCCTGAACTGGACATCCAGGCAGCCGAGACCGATGTCTTCCGAGGTAGCACTGCTCAGTTCGAAAAAGCGCTTACCTTTCCGGCAGTGGAGGGCCTGGCTCCCGGACCGACACCGACACCCGGGCCCGCGATAGCTACCACTACCCCTACGCCATTGCCAACACAACCGGTAGCTCAACCACCAACGCCACCCGTGGTGTACTTCGGCAACGTGACGGTCAACGGCCAACCGGCGCCTGACGGGCTTGTAATCGTCGCACGGATAGAGGACTACGAGTCCCAGCCCGTAACCACCCGCGACGGAGCATACGCCAGCCTATCGGTGAGCCCACTGTCATCGAGTTACCTGTTCAAAGACACCACGTTCCACATCCCTGCCTTCGGCGTCCAAGCATTTGAAACTGTCCTGTTCCTGGGCGGCCCTGCAGAACGCCCTCTTGACCTGACGTTCCCGGTGTTGCCTGAGCCCACGCCAACACCAGAACCTACAGCAACGCCAACACCAGAACCTACAGCAACGCCAACCCCTGTGCCCACAGCTACACCGACGCCTGCGCCGACGCCTACGGTCACTCCCACCAGTGTGCGACCGACGCCAACCATTGTGACACGCCCGCCGACACCGGACATCAACGGCGATGGCTCCGTCACGGCGAGAGACCTTGCCTTGTTGAGCGCTGCCTATCGCTCTAGTAGGGGTGATAGGAACTACGACCGCAGAGCAGACCTGAACAGCGACGGACAGGTGGACTACCGCGACCTCGCAATGTTGGGAGCACAGTATGAGGGGTAGTTGTCGTATGTGGATGTTGCCCCTCGTGGTAGTGGTCGTTGCGATTGTCGCGGCATGCGGTAGCGACGATGAGACGTCGGTCACGCCACAACCCACATCGACGTTTTTGACGCCTATTCCCACGGCCGCCATCGTATCGACTACCCCGCCAGTCTCGTCACAACCGAACGTTTTTCTGTGGCCACTGGAGATCAGGACTGGCAGCAACGGTATGGCCACGTTTACCGTCTGGGTGAACACAGGACTCTTTGGGATCAGCGGTGGTGAAGTGACACTGCGTTACAGCGATTCAGGTTGCTCAGTCCAGGCCTTCGCCTCCGGGACGCTGCTGGGAGAAGACCCGTTGGTAGGCCACGGAACCATCGACAACGATGCTGGCGTAGCTGTGCTGGCTCTGGCGAGAGTAGGCCCAACGCAGGCCCCCAGCGCCTCCGGCAGTTTCGCCACAGTGACATTGGGCTGTCCGTCAAACACTGCTGTCGACATCCCTTCGCTGGGATTAAGCGCTCTCATGGCAGATCACGAGTTTGAGCAGGTGCCTCTCGTTGGAGGTTCCGCAGGATAGCAAGCTCCCCAACGACGTCCCGCTCATTGCCTAATTCAATAGATTTCCTTTACTGTATTGTGCGCTAGCAAATTCATAGCAAAAGCGGCAATTCCGCCTTCGGAGGTGTTTCATGGCCGATATGACCGGCGGCAAAGCAGTCATCGAATCGTTGATGGCTCAGGGGGTAGACACCGCGTTCGGTGTGATCTCCATCCACATGATGGCCGTCTATGACGCGCTCTACGATGTTCAGGACAGGTTCCGTTTCATCAGCGCTCGACATGAGCAGGCAGCGGTCTATGAGGCCGACGGCTACGCGAGGGCGACAGGAAAGCCCGGCATCTGCTTCACCAGCACCGGCCCGGGCGCGGCCAACACCCTTGGCGCGATGGGCGAAGCGTGGTCAGCGTCGTCGCCAGTGCTTCAGGTGACCAGCAACATCGCCCTTGACATGATCAACCAGGGCAAAGGCGTCCTGCACGAGCCCTTCAACCAGCAGCAGATGTTTGAGTCCGTCACCCGGTGGACGGCCCAACCACACACGCACCAGGAGATATCCCAGACCATGCTGGACGCATTCACTCGCTTCAAGACGGAGCGACCGGGCCCCATTGAGATCGAGGTGCCCACGGATATCCTTCACTCCTCTGCCGATGTGGAGGTGCTTGGATCACGATCGCATCCCCGCATGGCCGGCGACCCGGGTAAGGTAGAGCAGGCTGCGGAACTGCTGGCCGCCGGGAAGCGTGTGGCCATCTGGGTTGGCGGGGGCGTAATCTCCTCCTCTGCGATGGCGGAGTTGAAGACAGTGGCGGAGCAACTGAGCGCTGTTGTGGTCACTACGTACGGAGGCAAGGGCGCGTTCCCTGCAGACCATACCCTCTTCGCCGGTGTCACCTGGGGTGGGCGCGCACCCTACGGACTGAACCCCATCCATGCGTACCTCCCCACCTGCGATGCCGTCCTGATGGTAGGGAGCAGGATGCCCCACCACATGACCAAACAAGTAGGCCTAGAGCTGCCTGAGAACCTTGCCCAAATAGATCTGGACGCTGAAGAGCTTGGCAAGAACTACCCTGCCAAAGTCGGCATCCACGGCGACGCCAAGGCGGTGCTGGAACAGCTGAAAGAAGCGCTGGCGGCAAAGAACGTGGATAGAGGCGACGCACAGGCGCAGGAGGCGGCAGGCCTTCGACAGCAGGTGCAAGACACCTTCGCTGCAAACGAGCCTGGCCACCAGCGTGCGCTGGAGGCTCTGCGACGTGCTATCCCTCGCGAGGCCATTGTCGTCTGCGACGCTACCCTTGCGGCGTACTCGGCGGTCCAGGCGTTCCCGGTCTACGAGCCGCGCACCTACATCGGCCCCCACGGCTGGGCAGACATCGGGTTCGGGTTCCCGGCGGCGCTGGGCGCTGCGGTTGGTCGACCCGACGTGCCGGTGGTGCTGATGAGCGGCGATGGCGGCTTCCAGTTGAACCTGCAGGAGCTTGGCACCGCTGCCCAGTACAACATCCCCATTGTGGCCATCATCTGGAACAACAACGCCTGGGGTGTGTTGAAGGGCACGCAGAAGACGGCGTTCGATAACCGACTCATCGCCTCAGATCTGGTGAACCCCGACTTCGTGCGACTCACAGAGTCCTACGGCCTCAGGGCGACGAGGGTCGCAACGCTAGCGGAGTTTGAGAAGACCGTTGCCGCCGCTGTGACCAAGAAGGAGTTCCACCTCATAGAGGTCTCACTCCCCAACGAACTGGCAGGTTTCCAGTAAGCAGTGCAAGTCCTGCACCCACGTATTGGGCATAAAAAGGAGGGACGGATTTGAAATCCGCCCCTCCTGCTTTTGACTCGTAATGGCTATGTGTTATCGGAAGCAGCTAAATCCCCATGATGCTATAGCCGACATCCACCGGGATAATGGCGCCGGTGACGCCCGAGGAAAGCTCACTGGCCAGGTACAGAGCCGTGCCGCCCACGTCCTCATGGGTGATGTTACGGGCCATCGGCGCACGCTCCTGGTGGATGCGCTTCATATCCCGATACCCGGTGATGACCCGGGACGACAGCGTGTCCAGAGGGCCCGCGGATATCGCATTCACCCTGATGTTGCTTGGCCCGAACTCCGCCGCAAGCTGCTTGACGCTGTTCTCCAGCGCCGCCTTGGCCACACCCATAACGTTATAGCCGGGAAACACCTTCTCCCCCGCCAGGAAGGTCATTGCGATGACCGTGCCACCATCCGTCATCAGCGGCGCTGCATAACGCACGATCGGGAGCAGCGAGAACGCACTGACATCCAACGCTACCCGGAAACCCTCACGCTCCGTCTTAGAGAAGTCACCGCCAAGATCGTCGCGCTGAGCGAATGCGATGCTGTGCACCACTGTTGAAAGCGTGCCCATGGTCTCGCCGACCTTCTTGTAGAGAGCCTCAACTTCGCCATCATTGGAGACGTCGCACTGGAACAGCGGCGCATCGCCGATCTCTTTGGCCAGCCCCTCTACCGACTCCTTGAGTCGGTCCGTCTGGTACGTGAGGGCCACTTTCGCCCCAGCGCTGTACAGGGCCTGAGCAATCGCCCACGCAATGCTCCGGTGGTTGGCGACGCCAAAGATGAGGGCAATTTTCCCGGTCAGATCGACGGTGTACATTCAGCCTCCAAATACGGAAAGTCTGGCGCGAATCATAGCACATCAATGGTGGAGAAAACCTTGCTTAAACACCCACAACAATCACGTCCGCATAGTCTATTGGTTTGATGTTATCGTTGTACCACACCTCGGCCTCCGCCCATCGCTTCACCCACACCGGGTTGTCGGAACGCTCGCCTAGTCGATTGAGCCTGGTCTCCTGTGGCGTATCGACGTAGACTTTGACGTCGTAAGCCTTCCGGAGCTCCGGTCGCATGGCATACACACCCTCGACGATGAGGACACCCCGCGGTTCGATGGTCACCCAGGTGTCGGGCTTTTGCGCCACCCAGTCGTAGACCTGGTAGTAGCCGTTGTCACCGTCCTTGAGCGGTTCCAGCACCAACTCAAAGAGTCGAAGCCAATCAACGTACTCATCGCATGCGTCTTCAGGGTCCATGCCGCCCGGCGGGTCCACACCCTCTTCGCTGTAGAAGTCGTCGACGTGCACCACAGTTACCGCCAGGCTCGAGGCCTCAAGCTCTTCGGCCAGGGTGGTCTTGCCTGAGCCGCTGGGGCCATCGATGGCGACGAATGTCATACCACCCTGCCCGCTCGTCACGTGCTTTTGGATCAGCTCCACCAGTTCATCAACTGTTACCTGCTCTGCCATAGCTGTACCTAATCATGTATCAAAATGATGAACCTATTGAAATATTCTAGGCGCTGCCTTATCCGTCAAGGAATATGGGTGATGTGCTATTCCATCACCACCAGGCGACATCGTCAGGAGCACCTTCGGGCCGTTGCTGATGTGACATCCAGGGGAAGGCATTCACGTACTTCCAACCCTGGTCGGCAAATATCATCACCACGTTCCCGCCGTCCATGCCCTCCGCCACACGAAGCGCCGCGTGAAGCACGGCCCCGGACGAGATGCCGGCGAAGATGCCCTCCAGCTCAACGAGTCGCCTGACCGCATCGAACGCCGATGGGCTATCGACAATGAAGCGCCGGTTCAGCAGCGTCATGTCCAGCAACGGCGGTATGTAGCCCTCTTCCAGACTGCGCAGACCCTGGAGTCGCTCACCGAACTTGGGCTCAACGCCCACGATGATGGTGTCGGGGTTCTTCTCTTTCAAGCGTCTGCCAACGCCGGTTACCGTCCCGCCGGTGCCGATGCCCGCAACGAAGGCGTCCACCTGGGGCAACGCCGCCAGGATCTCCGGGCCTGTGGTCTCGTAATGCGCCTTCACGTTGGCAGGGCTGGTGAACTGCTGGGCGAACCACCACCCGTTCTCATCGGCCAGTCGCTGCGCCTCTTCTATGGGACCGAGCATCCCTGACCGGGGCTCCATCCACGTGATCTCAACGCCAAAGAGCGTCATCAGGTCTGCAATGCCTGGCGCTATCTGTGGCGGTACCACCGCCCGCATCTGATAGCCGCGCTGCTTCGCTGCAGCCGCAAGGGCCATGGCCATGTTGCCGGTGCTGGCCTCGATGATCGTCTGGCCGGGCGTCAACGCACCGCTCTCTTCGCCACTCTGGATGATGGATGCCGCCACCCTGTCCTTGATGCTGCCGCTGGGGTTGTTCCCCTCCAGCTTGGCAAAGAGTCGCACGCCCTTCTTGGGGCTGGAATGCGATAGCTCCACCAACGGCGTATTACCCACCGCAGAAAAGAAGTCCAAGTGCTCCATACGTGCCTCGAAACAGAGTGGGAAACCAGCGATTCAGACGCGTTCATCTTAGCAGGAACGACTTGGCGACACCATAAAGGTCCACGTGCTAGAGTACCAGGGTTGAACCCTGCACCCACACCACGAACCGTTGTTAGAGCTAAGGAGTGACATGACAAATCGACCAGGAACGGGCCCGTACAACGAGCTCATGCCTCGACTGGGTGAGTTGACTCGGGAGCTGGTGTACGATGACATCTGGGAGCGACCTGGCCTCTCCAAACGTGACCGCAGCCTCATCACCATCGCAATGCTGACGGCAATGTACCGCACGAACCAGATCCGCAGCCATATGCGTCGAGCCCTGGACAACAGCGTCACCAAAGACGAGATCGGCGAGGTATTGATGCATATGGCTTTCTACACAGGCTGGCCTTGCGCCGTCAACGCTTTCGAGGTGGCCAAAGAGGTCTTCGACCAGGGTTAGCCCTGGACCCGAGTTTCCGGGATTGTCCCCAGCAAACTGATAGCGTAGTTCCGAGGTGGCGAATCAAAGATAGTAAGGAGCATTATGGCATCACAACACGGAGTAGGACCCTACAACGAGATCATGCCGCGGTTCGGCGAGATTACCCGGGACATCCTCTTTGACGAGGTCTGGGAGCGACCCGGCCTCTCCAAGCGTGACCGCAGCCTCATCACCATCGCGGCCCTGGCGGCGTTGTACCGCACCAACCAGCTTGAGATGAACACTCGGCGGGCGTTGGAACACGGGGTGACTAAGGACGAGATCGGCGAGGTGTTCATGCACATGGCCTTCTATGCAGGCTGGCCAACCGCCGTCAACGCCTTTGAGGTGGCCAAAAAGGTCTTTGACGAGGGTTAACCAGGGCGCACCCTGGACCCGAATTCCCTACCGGTCGACAAGTATCTACACCAGAGAAAATATAGGTGCAGACTCGACCTGCCTTGTGCCTTGACATCACGGCGATTCCGGAATAATTTAAGCTGAGTTGGTTGGAAAACGGGGGAGGAGGCGAGTATGGCTATTTCTCTAAACCACACCATTGTTCCTGCTTATGACAAGGAAGCTTCAGCCAAACACATCGCGCACATCTTGGGTCTCAAGCGCATGGATTCGATGGGGCATTTCGCTCCTGTCCGGGTGGACGACAAGTTCACTTTAGACTTCGATAACCGTGATAACTTCGAGTCCCACCACTACGCCTTTCAGGTGAGCGACGACGAGTTCGACGATATCTTTGGCCGCATAGAAGAAGAAAAAGTTGTCTATGGGAGTCTGCCCAATTCCCAGGAAGATATGCAGATTAACAACCGGAGAGGCGGTCGCGGCCTCTATTTCAAGGATGCCAATGGCCATAGCTGGGAGATTCTGACCCATCCATCATAGCCAGACAAGCTCCCTGACCCGCTGTTGACAGCGATGGTACTCAAGAATACGTTGTAATTAGTCGTATTAATGAGGGACGTCGTGGAACAGACCTCGGACTCGTTGGAACAACGGCCCAAACTGACGTGGGGCATCATGGCCTTCGCTACAATAATATTCGTGCCGTTTGTGGCTGCGATCATCATCTACATTGGCGCGTTCGTCGTCTCCGGCGATGTCTACGCAGCAGAGGATGCAGGCCAGGATGGCGACGTTGCAGGCTGGAAGCACAACCTGGTTGGTATTTGCCCACTCCACTAGCCCCCAGGCTCACAGCCAAATGCTATCAAAAAGCACCCGTCGGTTGACGGGTGCTTTTTCTTGTTTGGAGTTTTGAGACTGTGTCCCTCTAGTCCTTGGCTGCACGTGGCGAGCGGAGGAAGAACATCAGCGCGCCCGCTGCAAATGCCGAGATGGCGAAGCTGTTGAACGCGATGGTGTAGCTTGCCGTCCGGTCAAACACAAACCCTGCGAAGACCGGCCCCAGCACCAGTCCGAACATCTGCACGAAGTCCATGCTGCCGGAAATCGTTCCGAAGGCTCGCCTGCCGAAGTATGCACCACGGGTAGCATTCATCGTCGTAGCGCCGCCGCCCCAACCAATGGAGTACACCACAATATACAGGAGCAGCATCCCCATCCCTTCAGTAACATGGCTCAGGATGAACGCGCCCAGCCCCACCAGCATCATGCTGAAGGCCATAACATAGCGTGGAGGGAACCGGTCAGCCATCGAGCCGAACCCGAGACGGCCTATAACGCTGGTGGCCGTCACTGCGGCCAGGATGATTGAAGCGGTCTCCAGACTCCTTCCCGTGTCCACCAGGTACGGAACCTGGTGCAACGATATGGCACCTACGGCGAACTGTCGCAGACCAAAGGCGATCGCCAGGAGCCAGAAGACCGGCATCTTGAGGGCGTCACGCAAGGTGAAATTAGCTTCGCCATCAACCGTGGTCTCAGCTTCCACGATTGAAGGTGTCGCAAGCTCTGTTGCTTCTACCGGCGCATCCTCTACGATCTGAGGCTTTGGAACCGGCTTTTCACCGTCCGGCAGAAGTCCGTACTCCTCAGGTCGTCTGCGCATCACTCTCGCAATGGGAAGGCCCAGAGACCAGACCGTTATCCCAGCAATGACCATCGTGGTGCGCCAACCGTAGCTGGAAATCATCCAGCCAATAAGAGGAAGGAAAAGCCCTGCAAACCCACTGCCGGTCATCGCGATGCCAAGAGCTGTCCCACGCTTTTTGATGAACCAGTTGGCAGGGGCCACCAGCGCTGGTACCCGGATACCGATGGACATGCCCACGGAGATGACCGCCAAAAACACTATGTAGAACATGACCAGGGAATCGACCATGCTCATCAGTACATAGCCGATGCCCATCATGATGACCCCGATGGTCATCATCCGGCGAGGGCCGTAGCGGTCTACCAGATACCCGCCGACAGGCCCAAGCATGCCCCCCTCCAGTTGGGAGAGGGAAATGGCACCGGAGAGGGCCGCACGGTTCGTGGAGAATTCGCCTTGAAGTTCCAGGAAGAAAAGGCTGAATCCCTGCCAGTAAAACACGCTGGCTATCGCCGTGGCACCCATGGATGCCAGAACGATCCACCAGCCATAGAAGATGCCGGTAGGCTCGTCCTGTATTATCTTTTCAGCGCTCATCAGACTCCAAATACAAGTGAGACTGCCCGGCCCTCTATCCTGGCTACTCGATCCCCAGGGCCATAAGGACTGCACCCATCGCCGAAACGGCAATGGCTATGAGGATTCGAGGGCTGAAACTCTCCAACTCCCTGTTGAAGATGAAGTTGAGAATAGGATTGAACACGGCCCCAAGCCGTGCCAGCGGCGCAATCAGCGTCACCGGTGCCACGGACAACGCCGCAAACCTGAACATTTGCGCCAGAAATATGGCGACCGTCGTCAACAGGAACATCGGGACAGCAGCGGTGTTCACCGAGCGAAGTTCCCCGATCTTCCCCGGCAAGGCCAGAGAAAGTACCAGGACCGCCGCCGCCGCCGCATACGCAATCAGGCCTCCTAGTATGCCCACACCCGTGTCATCCAGCGCGGCTCGGATCATGATCGGGCTGCTTCCGTACGCTATGGCGGAGAGAAGCGCAAACGTATACCCCTCTTTATACCGGGGGAAAGGTCTTACTGCCACGGCAGAGGCAACAGCCACGTCACCAGGTCCGTCGGGCGTTTCTTTGGTAGAATAGGCAGGGGTATCTGCAGGCGCTGTTGGTGCACTTCCCTTTCGCTTGAAAAGGCCTTCCATCCCAACGAGCGGGCCGAAGATGAGCAAGACGATTCCTGCTGCAGTGATAAGGCTCAGACGTTCGTCCAACACGATCATCGCCACCAGAATGCTGTAGAAGATATTGGTCATCTGAATCGGCTGCGTACGGTTCACACCGATCGCATTGACCGCTCGAAAGTTGCAGTAACGGCCCATGAGGAAGTGGATGAGGCCAGCAACTACCAGAAGGAAGACCGCTTCCCCGGATAGCACAGAGAAATCCGTAAGCTGTCCTGCAACCGCCGCAGCAATGACGAAGAGGGGAACGCCAAGGATCACCGTCACGTAGAGGCCAAAAGACGGAGAACTGACCATCACCGCGCGGCGCATCGCCACGTTGCTGAAGGCGAAGGAGATTGCGGACAATACTGCTAAGACGGCGCCAAGCATGAGCCATCCTTCATTAAAGCGGGATTTGCCCCGGCTAGGCCCCTACATGGACACAGCGAATGCGCACCGCTATTGAGGGCTGGCTAGGAACTGCTCTATTATAGGCACAGATTCAGTGACATGGGGGCATTGGTGGCCCTACGTGCCGATAGACAGGAGCGAATATGGCAGACACAAATCAGGGGCATCAGACGCCCACACGGTACTTCACCGCCGAGGGAGTCGGCGAGACTCTGGACAAACACATGAAGAAAGTCACGGTGAAGGGCAGGGAGTTCCTGTGCGATGAGAGCGTCGCCTTCGGTGGCGAAGACTCCGCGCCAGGGTCTATGGACTACTTTATTGCGGCGATACTCTTTTGAAAGATGTCCCAAATCGGCAGGTTTGCCGATATGTTCAAGGTAGAGCTCACCAAGGTCCGTTCCCACATCATCGCCCACGAGATGGCCGAGGGATCAGCTATCGAAGAATCGATATACGGCAAATGCACCGGCATTGAGACGACCTATGAGATTGAGTCGCCTTCCGACCCTGCCCTTGTGGCAAAGGTGATTCGGAACGCACGCAAAGCATGCATGATCGGCAACACCGTCAGCGTGGGCGTACCCATCGAGGATTCATTCACCTTGAACGGTGCATCCTTTGACACAGAATTGTATCCAAAGACTGAGGCCCCAGCGTAGGCGTTAGCCGAACAATAGGAGTCAACGTGGCAAAGACCAAGGCAAAAACGCCGATCCCCCCGCTGATCAAGCGGAACACCATGTATCTGGCATCCTCCCAGGCCTTCACCGGCGCAGGCGGGCAAATGGTACCTACGCTGGCGCCCCTGTTGGTCACACAAATGATCGGTTCAGCTGCCCTGGCAGGCATCGGCACTAGCATCACCGGGCTCAGTCGATTGATCATCGCCTACCCCATCGGCAGGCTCACGGACACGTATGGCAGGAAATCAGGCGTCATCCTTGGGCTCCTACTGGTGGGGCTCGGGGCGTCTATCACCGGTATTGCAGCTATGCTTGAGTACTTCCCAGTCTTCCTTTTGGGCATCCTGGTCATGGGGCTGGGCACCGGCGCGGTGCAACAACTCCGGGTGGCAGCAACGGATATGTTCCCGCCAAACCGACGAGCTGAAGGTCTTGGCTATGTCCTGACCGGTTCCCTGGTGGGGGCCATGATCGGGCCGGTGCTCATCAGAACCGCTGAAGCAATCTCCGATACGGTGGATATAGAGCCAATCGCCCTGGCATGGTTCTTCGTGCCGTTCGCCGTTGTCATCAGCCTGGCGATGGTGATGCGCGTCCGACCGGATCCTAAGGAGATCGCCGCAAACCTGGTCGATTACTATCCTGACTACACGCCGCCGGAAATACCGCAAATGCCGGCGGGAAAGGTGGGCATCCTCTACTTCCTCAACCACTATCCAAAGCTGACCGCCTTCGTCTCCATGTTCTGCGTGCAGGGCAACATGAACATGATGATGACGATGACCGCTCTGGCGCTACGTCGTCACGACTTTTCTCTGTCAGCCATTTCGCTATCGGTAGCCATCCACGTCATGGGCATGTTCGGCCTCTCGCTCCCTTTAGGGAGGCTTGCGGACAGGGTCGGTCGACGGAACGTGATGCTGCTTGGCCTAGTGCTGGCGTCCGCCGGGTCATGGTTTGTAGTGGCGACGCCTTCGTACACAGTCATAACCACAGGGACGTTCCTAGTCGGACTTGGCTGGTCATGCGTCAACATTGCCGCAACTGCACTCTACGCCGACACTACGAGCCCATCTGAGCGAGGCCGGGTAATAGGCGCGAACGATACGTTTACCGCTGCAGCCGCCATCAGCATGCCCCTTGTGGGCGGCGTGGTAGTGGAATACATGGGGATGTCGGTCTTGGGCATCTTCGGCATGGCGCTGATGGTCCCGGCGCTGCTGTTCTTGCTCAAGCTTCGTGAACCCAGCCCCGGCGTGTATGAAGACCCAAGCGAGGTTGAAATCGCGTCCGTCTGACCCAGGGCTGTGCCCAGGATCCATGTGCCGGAGACTGACCTGCGGGTCAGAACGACCTGAGACAAAAAAGAAAAGGCCCCTTAGCGGGGCCTTTTCCATTTCTACTTATGTGATGACTAGGCTGTGGTCAGTGCCCGGTAGTGTCCACCCTTGGAGATGGGCGTCAGCCCCTCCATGATGCAGCTCCAGGTCTCTCCGCCGTCCTGGCTTGAGAACACCTCTCCGGACGTGGTGCCGAAGAAGATGGAGAAGGAATCGCCGTAATCCTCCAAACACATGGCCTCGATGCTGCCCTGCAAATCGTCCGGCAGTCCGCTCTTCACCTGGTTCCATGACTTCCCGGCATCGTTGCTCCTGGATATCTTGGCCCCTGCGTAGTGGCTCTCCCGCCAGGTACCGGGGTTGTCGTGAGCAGCGCCGATGAACATCAGGTCTGGCTGTCGCGGATGGAGCACCAATGTGTCCGGATACCCGCCGATGTTGTCAGACCTATCGGTACGGTGGTCCCACGTCACGCCGCCATCGGTGCTCACGTACACGCCGTCGCCACCCGTCATGAAGATGCGCTTGGAGTCCTCTGGGTGCACCAGGATTCGGTGGACATCATCGTGGAACCCTTCAAGATCCTTGAACGTGTGCCCCCCATCGGTGCTTTTCAGTAGGCCCCCCTGTTCAACACTTACCAGCAAGATGTCAGGGTTAGCCGGGTCAAAAGTGATGTTCTTGGTGTGGGCCACGTGAGGCGGCGCAGGGAACGACCAGTTGGGAATGCTCTCCACGTCCCGAATACCTGGCAACTCAGTCCAGTTCCCACCGAAGTCGTCGCTATAGAAGAGATGGGCAGGCTCCGTACCTGCATACAGGCGAACACCGCCGTCGCGCTCCACCCAGGCCATGCTGAACACATCGTCCTGGGTCAGGCCGGTGTCTCGACGCTCCCACGTCCTGCAGCCGTCTGCGCTGGCGTGGATGGAACCGTGGAAGGCCCCTGCGAAGACTAGATCTGTCTTGGGTGGCATGATGATGGAGCTGATGTGCTGGTCAGGCAACGTCCGTAGGGCCAGCTTCCATGCTCCCGCTGCGTCCTGTTGTAGGATAGCTACACCCTCTTTGGTGCCTACCAGGATTTCTTTCGAGCGTTCTGACGAGGCGTATTGGGTAGCGCCTCCATGTGATAGTGCGATTGCCATGATTCTCCTCCCCTATACCTTGCTTCAACCCATAAATCTTGTGACGCACCAAGCCTATTTTCGCAGGACATTTGTGTCAAGTATTAGGAGGTGGTCACTGCATTGAAAGGCTTGCGGCTGCATCATATATCTACGCACAATGTGTAGCGAATAAAACACCAAGAGGAGAAGCTATGATCACTAATACAGCGCAGACAGAGGCCGTACTGGGCCACCACATGGAGGCCTTTGCGGCCACAGACTTGGACGCTATCATGTCCGATTTTACAGAGGATTCCGTCCTAATCACGGCCGATCAGACACTGAAAGGTCTGGCAGAGATCCGAACCTTCTTCGCCGCAATGTTCCCCGGAGTAACCCCCGAGTTCCTGGCTGCATTCAACATGGTAAAGCAGGAGATTTCCGGCGATGTCGCCTACATCAATTGGATGTGACCGGCGTCTTCGCACTGGGAACGGATATCCTGGTGGTCAAGGATGGCAAGATCGCCGTGCAGACCTTTGTGGCCCACCCCGCTGTCTAACAAACCAACCAGGTCAGACAAGCCAATGTAAAACAGGGCCCTTTTTTAGGGCCCTGTTTCTATCTCCGTAGAATGTATCTGCTACGGCACCATTCCCAGTCGTTGCATGAGGCCACCAAATTCGGACGCGTCCGCTACTGGCCACACTTCTGGATAACTTCTGGTAGCAAGCCAGGTTGCGTGGAGGGCCTCGAACATCCCGTCCTCATTGGGTACGTCAACAATGATGGTCACTCCTCGGCGGGTCATGGCGAAGTACATACCAATGGGGTTCAGCTTCTGCCACTCTCCAATCCACGCCTGTATGTCTTCTGGGTTTTCCTCAAATTCAGCGCCGATATCTGGATCAAGTTCAACCTGCACGATATATTTCATTACCTTCTCCTCCAACTCATGTTGCCAGGAGTGTAGTAACCGGATTTAGGGCTGTCAAACAAACCCAGCATCGAAAATTCCGAGTTAGCGGGCGAATGGCCCTTGTCGAGAATCATGCCGTTGTGTAGAGTGCTCCAAAACGCTTGTACATGGAGGATCGCAATGGCAGCATTTGAAGCAGGTCAGAAAGTCCGTATCAAAGAGGCAGTTGGGGAGCTACCCGACAGTTGGACCGGTCGAGAGGCCGTAGTAGTAGAGCCCGCTCCCCGGGATCAGGGTCTTCTTGTACAATTTGCAGACGAGCCCAACCGCACATACGCTGTGCCAGAAGCCTCGCTGGAAAAGGCTTAAACAGGAGGTTGTTGATGACGATATTCTCAGAGAACCAGCGGGTCAAAGTGAACCGAGAGGCTGCAGACCCTGTACCTGCTTCGATCTTGTTCGATCGCACTGGATACATCTTCCAAGTGGTCACGATGTTTGACAACACCAGAGGCGAGGGACAACCACAGCAGTACATGGTGTGGTTTGATGGTGACTCCCAGCCCAAGTCCTGTTGGGAGAACCAACTTCTGGCCACATAGTGCCTCACAAAGAACGCAAAAACTGAAACCCCGGGCGGTAACACATACCCGGGGTTTCAGACATGCAAGACCGTAGACCTGGAGAGCCTACCCCCTAGCCTAAGGTGGTGAAAGGATGGATATGCCGTCCTTCCCAATACCCTTTGATCGCATGATGTCCAGGGCTGTCCGGAAATCTCCCCGCACCATGTTCAATGTACTTTCCGGCAACGTGTCCGTGACACTCAACAGGATAGCTACCGCTTGCGACTCCTCAAGAACGCCTTCGATGGCGCCTAGAGGCTCCTCAACAGTAGCTAACCTCTCCGAGGTTACTTTCTCTGCCACCTGCGCAGGAAGCTGTGCCTTAATCGCCTCAGCGTCGAAGTCGTAGGCGATCTTTGCACCCACCAGGACAACCACTGCAGCAATCGCCACACCGAACGTTGCACCAAGGGCGATGCCGCCAAGTTTATCCACCATGCCGGACATCCCTAAAGTCAGCACCTTGGGTATGGACTTGGTGATCTTTGCGACGAGGCGGGCGATCATGAGCGATGCCACTATCAGTGTGGTGTAAGAAACGATTGTGAAGATGGTGTTATCGGAAACAGACGCGTCAAACATCGCGCGGGCTTCTTCGGTGACCTGCTCTGCAACGGACAACGCAAGGAATACGCCAACCACTGCCAGCGTTGCGCTGATCAACCGCGTTTCTGGGAGCACTTCTGGTCTTTGTCGTAGTTCTGGCCGCGTGCGCAGAGGATACAGGCCTAACGCATGACCTAACGCTTACCTGGAACGGGCTGGATGAGTTTGGCGGTTCAGAGTTGTACATGGTGTTGGAGCAGAACCCGCCAAGGCCATTGTTTGACAACCCTGATCCAGGCAGCACAACCATAGATGCTGACGGTAGCGCGACCATCGTGGTGGAGGTCCTTTCTAAAAGGGACTATGCCCTCTTCTACTATGTGGACCACAGCGAGAACGGCACCTGTGATCAAGATGAGCCCGTTGATCTTAAGCGCAGTAGGTTCATCCCGGATGCAGTAGAAGAATTGGTGATCGGTTATACATCCAACTAGGAAACACCCCCAGACGTCTGTGAGCACTTTGACATCCCGGAGCCCGTCTCCGCGCCTGATATTGGCAGCAGCAGTTCCGACGTTCCCCTAACATTGAGTTGGACAGGGTTGGAAGAGTTTGGGGATGTCATGATCAATGCCCGGTTAATTGCTGAGGACGGCCACAAGATCGGCCCATACCAGACG
The DNA here is from genome assembly GCA_913049785.1 of uncultured Dehalococcoidia bacterium. Classification (GTDB taxonomy): domain Bacteria; phylum Chloroflexota; class Dehalococcoidia; order Lucifugimonadales; family UBA1127; genus UBA1127. The sequence continues at coordinate 48,754 of CAJWXP010000010.1, forward strand.
CATTATGAGCGCGTTCGCGGCCGTGCAGAAGTCCTACAGGAATTTGTAACCGATTTCAAATGGACCATCCTGGTCTGGATGGACGTGGACGGCACATTCTCTTGCAATGACGACTCTACAGACATCGTACGAGAGTATGACATCCCTCTGGGAGCCAGGGAATTCATTATGGAGTACGACTCGTCGCTTGATACCCGTGGCGATAGCATATGTGCCCGCATGTTTGGCGACTCTAACTACGATCCTCCAATAAAGTCCCAGTAACCACGCAGCTTAGCAAAGAAGAAAGGGCACTCCATTGGGGTGCCCTTTCTATTGGTCATCCGCGCAGGTTTTGTCCCTATTGACCAACCACTTGGCAACCTCGAAGGGTCGTGGGACGTGTAGCGCGGGCTTATAGGTTGAAGCAACCTCGTCCAGAGCCGTCACCTCCGATTCACTTAGTTGGATGTCGGCGGCCGCTGCGTTCTGCCTGACCTGCTCCGGCGACTTTGCACCCGGTATGGCCATGACGTTGGGATGCGCAATCACCCATGCCAGCGCTATCTGGCTGACCATCGCGGTGTGATTCTTTGCGATGCTCTCCATGACATCGAGCACGCGTCGTACGTTCTCATAGTTGCGTCCGCTGAAGGCCGGTAGCTGTAGGCGGGACCCCGTGGGATGCTGCTCCGTGTTGTACTTGCCACTGAGGAGGCCCATAGCCATTGGGCTGTAAGCGATCATCACGTGGCCATCGTCCAGCATGGGCCTGAGCGCGGTGAAGGCTCTGGGCCGCAGCAGGCTGTAGTCAACCTGGTTCGTAATGACAGGCGCGCCAAGCGCCCTCTCGGCTCGCTGCCAACGAGCAAGCGAGAAGTTGCTCACACCCACATGGCTGATCTTCGTCTCGCTTTGGAGCGTTCTCATGCCTGCCATAGTTCGTGAAAGCGGTATGACGATGTTAGGAAAGTGGACCTGATAGAGGTGCATGGACGTGCGCTGAAGTCGTTGGAGTGAGTTATCAGCCGCACGCCGGATGCCTGAAGCGGTCAAGTGCCACGGCGAGGCTTTAGAAGCGATGAGGAAATGCTCATCGTCAGGGGGGATGTGGTAGCCGAGCTGCCGCTCCGATTCGCCCTGGCCGTATATCTCGGCGGTATCTATCAGGTTGATTCCAGCATCTCTGGCAGCTTCCAGGAGGGCCGACACGTTGTCTGGGCCGAACTCGGTGCCCCAACCCCAGTAGCGTGTGCCTATCTGCCATGCGCCAAGGCCTATGACGGAAGCTTCTCTACTACCAAGCGTGATGTATCGCATAGTCGCCTATTGTAGACCTAAGCCTAGTCGACGTTGAGTTCCGCTAGCTGACCGTCTACTGTCTCCGCCTCAAGCGACAGGCTCTCCCACTCCGCCATGAGTGTCTGCTCTTCGTTCTTGAGTTGCTGGTATTGCTCGCCTGACGCAGCCAGCTGATCGCTGTCCTTGAACTTGTCAGGGTTGGCGAATTTCTTCTCCAGCTTAGCGATCTTTGTACTATAGGTCTCCAGCGATGTGTTGATCTCATCCACCCGAGTGGCCAATCGTTTAGATTCCCGGGTCAGGTCCCGGCGCAACTCCTCAACATCGCTGCGCTTTTGCCCGGGTCGCCCGAGGCTAGAGCCGTTGTTGGAGCCATTCCCTCTCGGTGCTACAACGGCAGGGGCAGGTGTGGTTCCTGCCTGTTTCCTGTACAGGTAGCTATCGTAGTCGCCCGGGAAGAACACCGGACGACCATTCTCCACCTCGATGATCTTGGTAGCCACCTGCCGAATGAGCGCCCGGTCATGGGTGATGAAACATATCGTGCCCGGGTACTCGCTCAGGGCGTCTCCCAGGGTCTCCCGGGACGCGATGTCCAGGTGGTTGGTGGGCTCATCCATCAGGAGCAGGTTGCTTCGCTGCATCAGTAGCTTCGCCAGCGCTATTCGCGCCTTCTCACCGCCAGACAACACCGATATGGGCTTGCGCACATCGTCGCCGCTGAACAGGAAGCCACCAAGGATGTGCCGAAGTCGCTGCTCGGACTCGCCTGGAGCCGCCTGATGCAACTCATCCAGCAGTGTGTTGGCCGGGTTGAGGAGTTCCAATACATGCTGAGCGTAGTAACCGGTCGTCACATTTGATCCAAGTTTTCGGTCGCCTTCTTCAAAGGCAAGCACTCCGGCCAGGATCTTCAACAACGTGGTCTTACCAGCGCCGTTCGGCCCAACCAGTGCTACCCTATCGCCACGTTCCAGATCAAGATTCAGGTTAGTGTAAACAACGTTATCGCCATAGGATTTCCCTACGTTCCGAAGGGATATTGTCTCAACACCGCTCCGTGACGGCGCAGGGAAGGCGTAGTGGACGCGCTTGGTTGCCCGTGGAAGCTGGATGCGCTTCACCTTGGCAAGCTGCTTCAAGCGACTCTGCACCTGAGTGGCCTTGGTGGCCTTGGAACGGAACCGCTCCACGAAGCGCATCTGTCGGTCGTACTCGCGGTCCTGCCTGGCTGCTGTGGCTTGTTTGATAGCAAGGTCACGCTCTCGAGCTTCCAGGTAGTCGTCGTAGTCGCCCCTCATGATGACAGCCTCGCCGGGCTCAAGGGCAAGAATGGATGTTGCTACCGTGTTCAGGAAAGCACGGTCGTGAGAGGTGACTAGGACAGCACCACGGAAGTTCGTCAGGTACTTCTCAAACCACACGTTCGCATCAAGGTCCAGGTGGTTCGTCGGCTCGTCCAGGAGCAACACGTCCGGGGCTCTTAGAAGCAGCTTTGCTAGCGACGCTCGCATGAGCCAACCGCCACTGAACTCATTCAACATCCGGGTAAAATCGGTCTCCTTGAAGCCCAACCCTGAGAGGATAGCCTCAGCCTCGTGCTCCCGGTAGACGCCCCCTGCGTTCTCCAGGGACGTTTCCAGGTTTCCGAGTTCATCCAGCAGTTCATTCTGGATGGTTTCATCCGCCTCTTCAACAAGGGCTTCATACGCAGCAGCGATGCGGGCCCTGAGAGTTGTCACATCGGCAGGTTCTTCAAGCACCTCATCCAGCAACGTTATCTCAGAGCCCGTAGGCAGCTCCTGGGTCAGATACCCTATAGAGACATCACGCTTTCTGGAAACGCTTCCAACGTCCGGGGCGGTCTCACCAGCCAGGATGTCCAGGAATGTGGTCTTGCCGGAGCCGTTGGGACCGATCAACGCAATACGCTGCCCGTCCACGATGTTGATGGTGAGGTTCTCGAAAAGTGTTTTATCACCGTAGGCCTTACCCACATTGACAGCACTAAGCATGTTGACCCTTTGTTTTGTTTCTATCCAGTCATTTGGATGATGAGGACGCGCTTAGACATGATTACTACCAGTACAGAGAATGTTATCCCCGAAGTTGGCGTACCAGGTCTAGCTGATCCATCTCTTGTGATAACTCGACGATTTTGCCATCCGCTATTCGGAATGAGTCCGAACCAGTCACCATAATCAGCTTATTGCTTGGAGGAATACCCAGCAAAGGGCCTTGGTGCGTGCCGGTCATCGACCATCGAATGATTACTTCGTCTCCTAATGCAATCGTTTCCAGATGCGTTATCTCCCGGTCGGGAAACGCACTGCTTATAGCTGATGCTATCTGTTTGACATTCTCGGGCCTGGATTGGTTCGTTCCTTGACCCATACCGCCGTGCCATCGGAAATCGCTGCTTAACAACTCGTCTGCAACAGAGAAGTTGCTGTGTTGAAATATCTCCCAGTGGAAACGGTTGGCCAAGTCTACATTTTCATCAGACAAGGAATATCACCTGCTTCTACCAAGCGCGTTATGACGCGTTCAATCACGAGAGCGCTGCGATTCCGAAAGAGGGAGCCCGATACATCGAAATTCGTATTTACACTCCTAAGTCTATCACGCCGCATCGAATCGACACCGGGAGCCCTTTCTAGCCAAGAGGAGGGAAACTCTATAGAATCCTAGGACAATCAAACGAGGGGTGTTCTCATGATCGATCTTTTGTCCATTGCCAAAACAGAGGCCGCCGGCGGTGATCTGTTCGGCGAGCTGGCCGCTCTCTATGAGTCGACCGATGTCAAGCCCGATGGGTATCCCGATGCAGTGGTTTGGAAGGGTGGTAACCACGATGGAGTGGTGAAGCCGGTAGCCCATTCTTTGACCGATGCCTATGCCCTTCTGGGCACCGTTGCTGCTGCGGACATCCTGGGCCTGCCCTTCTACGGCGTGCCCATGTGGTCACAGTATCGCCAGGATACCAAGCTGGAGTCGCTGAGCTGGTTCGGCAACATGCCCTGCACATCGATCAAGTGGTCGACGGCAGGCGATGCTTACGTCAACGACGAAAACGGCAACAAGGTGGTTGTGCTGGGCAAGTCCGGCAACGCACCACTCCGCACCCAGGCAGGCGTGTACTGCAATGTGCGCCCCTACGGGCCGATCACGGTAGTCAGAGCGATGCCCTGCCTACCCTACTCCCAGAACAAGGGGAAGTTTGAAGTCGATGCAACGGGCAACGTCCACTCAGAGATGAACACCCCCGGTATCCAGATGGCCTACGCGAACCGCCTCTTCCTGAAGATGGTCCATGAGACCGGGCGCTTGGGCCGCGTGGCGATGAAGCCCACTCAGGCCATGGAAGACGGCATCAACGCTGGCCTGCACTCTTGGCTATTGCAGGGCACCAAGTTCAAAGTCGGTCGCAAGTATGCAGTGGACCCGTATGAAGAGCACAAAGAGAGCATAGACCGCATAGCCAGCCTCCTTCCCGCCGATTTCCGGGACGGTATGGAGAACTGGGGCGGGCAGATCGAGCAGCACATCGCTGACACAAACTATGGCCTGCTAATCTGGGACCTGATCGAGCAGCGAGACACTATCGTACTGGCAACGGACCTGGACGGTGACCGCCTGACCGACCTCCTCGCCGACATCTCTGACCCTCTTCGCGCTTACGGCGGCAAGGTAGCTAAACACCTCGGCAAGGACATCAAGACATCAGACGTGTGGAAGGAGATGGGCTACACCACCGGCAACGGCCGCGATATGACATCAGTGATGTACCGCATGGAAGGCCCGCCCATCCACGAGCAGACCCTTGGCTCCGCAGACGCCATGCTCCTTCGTTTGCTTAACGGCGACGAGTGGGTTGGCGGAACCAAGCAGCCCTACGACCCACGCATCCACTTCGTCCTGATCCGTGACGCGTATCTGGACGCCAACCCGGACAACAACGAGCTTCGGGGCTGGCTGGATCACGCGCTGTCCTCCTTTGACGCAGTGTACGAAGGGGAGCGACCAGGGTTCCTGCAGGGATATGAAGCGCTCAAGAACTCAATCAAGCCCTGGGGCGCATAAGACCCAACAAGCTTATGGCTAGGACGAAGAAAGAGGCACCCGAATCCGGGTGTCTCTTTTTTGTCCTAGCCATTGTGCCGAGGGGAGGTTGGAGTATCATCACGCCATGGACCTCCTCAACAATCTTGCACTTCACCACAAGTACCCCATCTTCCACGGTTGGTGGATCGTACTGGTCGTGTTCCTCGGGGGTGTCGTTGGGTTCGGAATCGGAAGTATCGGGTTAGGGGTCTTCATCCCATTCATGTCTGAAGACCTGGGGTGGTCCCGTACAGCCATGAGCGGGGTATTCACCATCAGGGCCATCATGATGGGCGTTACCGGACCAATCGTGGGATTTGCGGTCGATAAAAAGTGGGGGCCCCGAGTATTGTTTGTCGCCGGGGGTGTTATCTCAGGAGCAAGTCTGCTCATCCTCTCCCAATCGAACCACATCTGGCAGTTTTATCTGTCCTTCGGCGTGTTGTGGAGCCTTGGGCAAGCATCATTTTCCGGGCAGGTCTTATCCGGTGCACTAGTTTCAAAATGGTTTGTCCGTCAACGAGGTCGAGCCTTTGGCTTCTACACGATGGGCATCCCTGCCGGAGGAGCAATCTTTGTTCCACTGATCGCGGTGTTGATCTCATCGCTGGGTTGGCGGGGAGCCTGGGTCAGCTTGGCCATATTGACCTGGGTCTTGATCATTCCGCTTTCACTCTTCATTGTGCGAAGGCAACCGGAAGACATGGGGTTGCTTCCGGATGGCGCTCGGACGCCAGACGACGGTCTAGCTCATGCAACGTCAACCACCTCACCGGCAGCCTTTTCCAAAGGCTCAGACGAGATTGGCTGGACAGTGACCCAGGCCCTACACACACCTACAGCGTGGCTCCTAGTGATTGGGTTTGTCCTCAGCAACATGGCTGGTGGGGCGTTCATGGTCCACCAGGTTGCCGCTATCTCCGACAAAGGCTTCAGTGTTGAGTTGGCTAGCGGAGTAATGGCGGTCCTGTTCTTTTTCTCGTTCATCATCAAACCCATAGTCGGATTTATGACGGAGAGACTTTCGGTCCGTTATGTAGCGTGCTTTTTCATTGCACTGGCTGGGACTTCACTGCTTGTATTGGCGGCTGCGAGTAGCTTGTCCGGGTTAATGCTTTTCGCGGTGTTGTATGGGTGTGGCGTTGGAGCTACGACAGTGCTCCAATCGATCATTTGGGCAGACTACTATGGCCGGCAGTTTCAGGGTGCAATCCGTGGCACCCTCTCCCCCGTGTTCGCCATGAGCCAGGCGTTCAGCCCCTTATTCGCTGGATGGATGTACGACACCACAGGGAGTTACGACAGGGCCTTCATTGTGGTAGGAATCGCCGCATTCTGTGCCAGCGGATTGATCCTATTAGCTCGGCAGCCAGTACTTAAACCGACAACTGAAAGGCTTACCTAAACCACCTCACCTGTGGCACACAAACCAACATGTGATTTGTAGCGTGCAGGTTGAACATATCTAATTATGAAATACCTGTGGTGCCGAGGGAGGGTGTCGAACTTGGCCTGTCCCTAATGTGCGTTACCCTGGGGCTCAAGTCCCAGGTAGAACTGCCCAGCGGTCTCGTAGTGTTCAAACCGCCCTTGCAACTGTTGAGTGATGGCATGAGCATCCTGGAATTTCCTCTGAATCGGGTGATTCTCGAAGATTGAAGTCGCGCCGCAAACTGAATATGCGATGTCCACTACCTCGGCGGCTTTTCTGATGGCCCAAGTACTCGCGAGCCTAAGACCCATACGATCCGCCATACGCAGTTCGTCATGCTCACAGGCGTGCTCCCACAGTGTTCTCGCCTTCTCCTTGAGATATGCGTCGCTAGATCCCCATAACGCTTCCGCGTTTCCGATGTCTCGCTGCGTCTGCACCTGATCACGGAGCAGCGCTTGCTCTTGGGGACTCTTAGCCAGCGATGTTTTGATAGCCTCGTCCAGAGCCGTACGCGCCACTCCGAGCGCCACCGAAGCAAACCCAGCACCGAAAAGCAGCCTCCGGTTAATCAGGTATAGGGGGCCCTTTTCTCTACGGACGGCCCGCGCTTCAACCCAAGTGCGATGGGCTGGAACGAAAAGGGCGTTCGCTTCAAAACTAAAGCTGCCGGTTCCCCGGAGGCCGCCGACTTGCCACGAGTCGATCCACTCAACGTCTGCATGGGGCATGATCAGGCTCAGCGTCTGATCATCATACCTACCAATCGCCACCACCCATGTGGAGTGACGCGAGCCGCTGCTAAAATTCCAACGCCCTGTGATCGAATAGCCCCCCTTGACCGGCTCTATCGACGCGTGTTGCGGTGGGCCGTTGCTGAGAATGGTATCGGCATCAGCCCATATCTCCTTCGCCAACGACTCTGACATGAGCGACGCCATGGTCCCCAGAACGTTGTTCTGGTTAAAGCACCAGCCCATACTGGCGTCCGCTGAGGATAGAGCCTGAGTGATGGCCAAATAATCAAGTAAGCCAATCTCTTCTCCGCCAACGGAACGGGGCACCAGTAAACGGAATAATCCCTGGGACACCATAGAGTCGATCAACCCACGAGGGATCTGACGATCTTCGTTGATGCTGTCGGAAGCGTCGGCAACGCGGGCGACGAGATCGGCCACATCGTCAACCGTAATAGTACGTTGTTGGGATCGCGTGCTCTTCTTCGGCATCATAGCAACCTCTTCAATTACCTCGAACGAGAGTGTACCCGTCGCGAACGATCCTGGTCCGCACGGCCCGTATAACGATGTCCTGACCAAAGCCTCAGGAAGATGCTATGTCACATCGGAAACGCTGTTGAACCGGTCAGCTTTCCAGGTGTCGTTGTCCATGATGGACTTGAGCTTCATGACGGCATCCCAGAGGTCTGTGTAGCGCGTGTACAGCGGAGTCAACCCGAATCGCATGCTATCTGGAGCCCTGAAATCACCGATGACCCGGGCTTCTATGAGCGCCTGCATTATGGCGTACCCGTTTTCCGAACACAGCGATACCTGGCTACCTCGCTCCGCAGGGTCCACGGGCGTACCAAGCGTAAAGCCGTAATCGGGGAGCTGCTCCTCAGCGAGGCGTATGAACATGTCTCCCAACGCCGATGACTTTCGTCGGATAGCGTCCATGTCCGCGCGGAGCAGCATATCGATCCCGACCTCCACGGCGGCAAGCGAGATCACTGGCTGCGTTCCTGAAAGGTACTGCCAGATATCTTTTCTTGGTCGATAATCCCGCTCAAAGGCAAAGGGCTGTTCATGGCTCCACCACCCTGTTAAGGGCTGTGTTGCTTTCCCCTGGTGTCGTTTGGCCACGAAGAGATAGGCAGGCGCGCCCGGACCTCCATTAAGGAACTTGTAGGTGCAGCCGATAGCAAAATCAACATCGCACTGATTCAACGCAACGGGAAAGATTCCGGCGGAGTGGCAGAGGTCCCACACAACAAGGGCTCCAACATCGTGCGCCTTTTTGGTAATCGCCTTCATATCAAGGAGGTGGCCCATTTTGTAGTGGACTTGCGTCAACGAGACCAGTGCCACATCTTCCGTGATGGCGTCAAGGATCTCGTCCTTCTCAACAAATCGTATCTCATGGCCCTGTGCCAACTGATCGATCAACCCCTGGGTGATGTAGGAGTCCGTTGGAAAGCCGCTTCCCTCCATCAGGACCACCTTGCGGCCTTGTCGCATCTTTAATGCAACGCTGTGGAGCTTATAAATGTTGAGCCCGGTCCCATCCACGCAAACGACTTCGCCATCATCCCCACCGATGAGCTTGGCAATCTTGTTACCAATCTTTTCTGGAAGAGACCACCACCCTGCAGAATTCCAACTGGTGATGAGCTTTTCACCCCATTCCTCTACAACAACCTCATTGATTCGATCGAGGGTCGCCTTGGGTAGGGCGCCAAGCGAGTTTCCATCGAAGTAGAGGATGTCATCCGGGATGCTGAACTCATCGCGGAACTGCTTTAAGGGGTCTTGCCTGTCCAGTTCTTCCAGTTCTTCACGTGTAATCTTCAAACGTTCGTCCAATGCTCACCGGATATTCAATGAACCCGTAGCGTATTCTCAATTTCGACTCTTTACCCTGAAGCTGCTGCCTGCTCGATTGTTGTGAAGGCCCCGGGCAACGTGACCTCTAAAAAGGAGACATCGCTTGAGCAGTTCGTCAGTGCGAACCGAGTGTCCCTTGGAATGACGATGGAGTCACCAGGTTCCAGGTCTTGTGTGCTCCCGTCAATGGAAACCGATAATTCCCCTTCCAAAACAAATACGAATAAAAACTCTTCTTCATGGGTGACCACAGGTGTTTGAGTACCGCCTGCTGATCGAACAACGCGCGCGCCTGCTACCCCCGTTGTTGCATCGGTTATCCCAATGTCCCGGGTCTCAAATCCCTCGTGTCGCCAGGGGGCCCAAGCGCCTTTTTCGCTGTCGTGATAGAGAAAAAGCTGTCCTCCAAATACCTTCTCCGGAGTGTTGTTTCCCGTTGGCAAGGTCATCACAAGGTCCCCGTGGGTCTCATGTTCCGCCGGGCATCCCACTTCAATGACTTCTAGACCGTCAGAGGATTCCAGCACTCTATGCCGTATTTCTGGTGGTTGCAAGAAGCAGTCCCCGGCCTTCATAAGGATAGGCTCACCCTGATCCTCATACGCCACTTTCACCCATCCTTTATAACAAAAGATCATTTGAAAGCGGACTTTGTGGTAGTGGACGTAGTCAGCAACTGGTCCCCCTTGGGGTATTTTTATGTGCGAGGCGATGAACCGGCCTCCCTGCCTATTGGGAATAAGGTCCCGATAGAGCATCCCTGCCCGACCGGTCTTCCAAGAAGCATCTCCGCTTATTTTGCTAATGACTAGAGATTGATCTTCTGGAGGAATGGAGATTGGTGGGTTTGCCTCTTTGATCAGGATTGTTGTGCCGTTCGGTGCTTTTACTTCCTCACCATCATCGAAGGCGATTTTTGTGAGATCGCAGTTCAATCGAAGTGTGTGAGTAGATGGCTCCGCTCCCAGCTCGAGTCTGATTCGAATGCCATGGCCGGTCAGTACCCCGACGGACGGGTTGTCAGCCGGAAAGATCGCCGCGACAGAGAATCCCAGTTTCTTGGTGAAGAACGAGATGTTCTCAGTGATGTCACGACAGGGGATAACGATCTCTGCTGTTTGAATCGTTGCCTGTATTTCGCCAATAGCAATTTCGTCCATGAATCCATCTCTTTTAAAAATTCGCTGGGTCTGCAGATGATAAACCTACCGTCAATCCAAGGGTGGTCATGCCGAGTTGTCTAACCCAAACCGTGACCATTCCCCGTCTGCACCCAAAAAGAAAAGGCCAAATGTATATATAGATATAGCTTTCCTGGCTGGTTTCATGGTCCGCTGGTGGGCCTATGGGGGGTTGGTGGACTCAGGCTACATCGTGGTCTGGGTGGTTTAACCTTCCATGCTGCCAATACCCCTGGGCATGAATCCTCGTTTCATCAAGAAACCGATCTTCGATGAAAAATCTTTTAGCCGAAAGTACCACAGATGATTCGCAACCAATCCAAACATGTCCATTACCTTCGGGTAGGCGAATATTACGAAGGGCAGACAAGAGCATTTGGCCGGGCACCGCTTGGTTGAGACCACGATGGAGCCAAAACACTTGCACTAGGGGCAGGCTCGGTAATTCTTGTTCTTCTGCATTATCAAGCACTTCTAAATAAACCTGAGCGGGTATTGAAGCAGGAAGGGCCTCAATGATTGTTGCTATCGCTGGGAGCGCGGTCTCATCCCCTGCCAGTATGTACCAGTCAGCATCATAATCCAGGAAGTACGTTCCTTGAGGTCGACCACTAATTACTGCTTGATCCCCAGGTTTAACATTCGCGGCCCATTGGGAGGCTAGACCTTCTCCATGAAGGACGAAGTCAATCTCTAACTCTGCTGTTTCTGGGTTCCAAGTTCGTGTTGTGAAGGTACGGCTCGGCGGACGTTCGAGATCCTCGGGAAACGAATATCCTTCAGGGGTGAGAACCGGGAGGGTTAACTTTCCCGATGCTTGATCAGGAAAGAACACCCGGAGGTGTTCGGCGGGTCCCTTTGTTTCAAACCCTTTGAGGCCCTCGCCTCCGAATTTTACCCTAACAGTACGTGGGGAGAGTTGCCTAACACCTACAATGTTGACGAGACGCGGTGGTGAGCGTCGCCTAGGTGTTCTCGGTGTTTCGTTCGAAGAATTCATAATTAGTTCCTAATCGATCCTCATTAGCATTTATTAACCAGCTTATCCATTATAGAACGCTTTTAGAATGGTGGAAGTAATAGAGAAATTCAATACGAGGCGGTCCTAGTTTACTAGCAACGACCTTCTACAGGATTGCCTTCTGGGGTGTCACCAGTGTCTTCTAACAAATCTTGGCAGCGCTCAATGAAAGCCTCGAGTTCGCCGTCGGCTCGATAGTCGTAGAGCACTTCAGTGAACGCCTCCACTACGATGTCAGCGTCGCCGATAGACTGCGTGACAAGTCGACCATCAATGGCTCGCGCCACCGCGAAGGCATCAGCCATAACAGCCCAAATTATTCCGATTCTTGAATCTCTATTGTGAACAATCTGTCACCCGGTTGTTCCGGTGGTGGCCAATCCCAATCTGGATCTCTTGGCGTTAAGTTCAAGACTACATCTAAACCTTCGATTACTCTGCCGAAAGCAGCATTCCGGTCGTCGAGATGTGGTGTTGGGATGTGTTGGATAATAAACTGGCTACCATTGGCATTTGGGCCTCGGTTAGCCATTGTGATAACCCCAGGGGAATCGTGCCGAATATTGACGTTAAATTCATCTGCGAATCTATACCCGGGGTCGCCATAACCGTCCCCTCTTGGGTCTCCACCCTGGCTAAAAGCACCGGCAACCACCTTATGAAAGGTGGTGTTATCGTAATATCCATCTCGAGCCAAAAAAACGAAATTATTGACTACACTAGGAACCTCTTTAGTGGCGAGCTCAACGACGAAATCACCCTTCTCCGTTTTGAATTTTGCTAGGTATTGATGATCCAGATTGATAATCATCGGTGGTTGGGTAGAGTATTTTTTGGGCTGAGGTTCTTGCTCGCCGACCATGAGAGGTTCCTTTCTAACCGATTGTTGAACGCCCATTCTCCAGTTGCGTTGAAATTAGACGTTGAGAATGGAAGCTATTGAGGTAATAAAGTCTTCATCACTCAGCAAAATTGACCAACTGATTTCATCATGAGGCTTTTCCCCAAATCCAGCCTTCATGTAGTACATATCGTCGGGGGTACTGCGAAACACAATGTGGCCCACGCGAAAAGCATGTTTCTCTTCAGTATCCAAATAGGTTTGAGCGGCTTCATCATTCTTGAACTTATGTACGAGGAAGGAATCTCCGTTCACTCTGGCAAACACAGCATTCAATCCACCAACACGTAGGTGGCTCCGTGGTGTTTCAACTAACCATCGACCAGTGCGGATTCCTTCAATAACAAAATCAACTCCTATCTGCACATCATAGGAACGCTCTTCCAGTCCTTGGAGCAGGTCGATAAGCCCGGTCCCTTCCTTTTTCAGCTCAGGAAAATTAGTCGAAAATAATGAGATAAAGCTACGACCAACAAAGTCATTTGGATCCAATAACAATGACCACGGTATCCGTTCATCTGGGAGCAGTCGGCTGTGAATAGAGTCGATGTAGTGTAAGTGATCATCCGGATCTGATTCCAAAACTACTTTACCGCCGCGAATGGAGTGGGGCTTACCGAAGGCGTAATCTTCGGCTGTGGACCGGCTATGGAATTCGACGATCCTAAATCGATCATGATTAATGCGAATGAAGAGGCCAGCCATAGCCTCATTGGGAAGCTCAAGATTCAATAGCTCGGCATCAGCAACGACGTTGTAATTGCTCTCTCTCAGAACGTTCAAAACATTCTTAAATGCACCCTCATCGACTTTAGGTTGAGCGGTGCTCTGGTAAATATCATTGTCACGGTGGGCCCAAGCCCATCCATGGAATCGGAGGAAGGTATAACTGACATGTTCAAGTTGCTGGCCAGCCAACGGTCCGGTCAAACATTTACCTTCAACATTCCAGGTGGATTTTGTTTCTGAATCGCGAAAAGTATTCCCATCATTCTGAAATGTCAGTTCTTTTCCGTCAGACATGGCGTAGTAGGCGCCTGTCCAGAAACTTAACGCATTTGGTCCTGTCCAGACGACGATACGTTGTCCACCGAGAATGTCATGGACAACCCCTCCTTCTTTCCTAATCTCCTCCACCGGATAAAGTCTGGTTGCTGCACCATGGGTTGCCGATAGGATCATGGCATTTTCAGGCAAACGTATATCAGGTGCGTCCCCAAGGGTACGAACAAAAGCTGGGCTTATCCCGGGCCGGCCATACCATTCTTCGTCGCCATGTCCGTGGCGTTGATCGATATGGTTGGGATCGGTAGGCTGAGTCATAACCAAAGTATCGGGATGAAGGTCCAACCATTCTCCATAGGTGGTGTGGTAGGTGGGAATTCGCTCCAAGATCTCACCTTTCATCGGTCCATTAACAGCGATCCCTTCAGCAATGAGCCAGGAAGATCTCGTTTGAGCATCTGATGCAATGAGAGAACAATTGTGAATACCACCACCGAACATGTAGAGCGGTTTACCTTGCACTGACGCCATCCAGGCGTCGCCATTCTGGCAGCGCTCTCAGCTGAAAACGACGAATGGCTCGTCTTCTATATGATCATGAATCGTATGGTAATAATCGATAATCCATAGAGCATAAACTTTATTTATACCCTTATAAGCGATACCTATTACGTAATCATCATCACGCATGAAATTCGCTTCTGCTGCAGGAACATATTCCGGTTTTGCAATGAGGGGGATTCGG
>CAJWXP010000011.1 GCA_913049785.1 uncultured Dehalococcoidia bacterium
AATCCCAGTTCGTAACACAAGTGCTTCAATGAATTTCGCAGTTCACCTTCGCCTAAAACAATAAGTTTAAAGTCACTGAAATATGGATCACTTCGATAAAGCAGCGAGGGTGCTGGGACTGGGCTACCCCGGCGGCCCGGCGATTCAGAAGACAGCCGCGCTTGCGACACGTGTAGAGCCGCTGCCTCGAGCGTGGATGCGTGGGACGTTGGAGTTCAGCTTCAGCGGCCTCAAGACTGCCGTGCTGAATAAAGCTCGAGAACAAGGCGCCGCCCAGGGCGAGCCCTGGACCCAGGCTGACGTGGACCCTAGCAAATATGCCCAAGACTCAGAGTATTCCAAAGACATTGATGAAAAGCGGAGCGCCCTGGCGGCAGGGTTCCAGGAGGCTGTGGTTGATGTGCTGGTGCGCAAGACGCTGGAAGCTGTTGAGCAATACGACGCTCGTGGCATCATCGTAGGCGGCGGCGTCTCAGCCAACGCAGTCCTACGAGCAACGATTCAGGAGAAGTCGCCGGTCCCCGTAGCCATCCCCAGACCTGTGCTCTGCACCGACAACGGCGCAATGATCGCGGCTGCAGCGTTCTACGGCATCCAACGAGGCCTTCAACCGGACATGGCAGTGGACGCCAACCCAAGGCTGAGCCTTGGCCCCTAAGGGGCTTCTGCTCCCCGATATGGATACGGTTAACCGTATTGCGATGGAAAGAGTGCCGTTATTGGTGGAAAAAGCTCGCCTCACGCTAGTAGAGAACAAAGACTTAGTTGAGTCTGAGACTGAGGCATTGAAGGATGCGATTGCGGAAGCGGTTGCTAACTCTCAGCTAGGTCATGACGACGTAGGCGAAGTCATTGAAAAACTTAGCTTCTTTATAGAAGATGGTGAGACATATCTCTTGCTCAACCCAAAGAAATTGAAGAGACTGCCTGCACCACGTGCACCTAATGTTCAGAATACTGGTCTGAGTAATTCAGACCCTGTGTTCCGTATTGTTGATGGTCAACGTGAGGAAACGACCATTAGTGAAGCGGTGCAAGCCTACGCACGCGATGAACTTAAAAAGACGGGTGCATTTTCCAGAGGGTCATGGACGACCCTGCTTCCTAAGGTCAACGAGGATTTGGGTGATGCCAAGTTCTCGCTAGTTACTGCTGAATAAAGTCTGGCTCTCGAAAAGTATCGGGCTTATGCGCCCGACTAGGTTTTAACGTCAACAGGCGCGATTCCCCCGATGTCTGGCATCTCTTCCGCGTTCGGCCCAGCAATCACCCGTCACGTCGCATCATGGGCATGGCTGAACTGCTGCATCGGTCGTGGGATACGGACCTGGTCGGCTGGGTTTCGGCTTTAGTCTCCACACAGCAGGTCTCGGAGGTGAAAAGCGCCTTGACGGTAGCAGAGCCCGAGTTGAACGCTGGTACCCTGATCGGAGCGAGTCGAGCAGCCGACCTTGCGGTGAGCGTGGTGCTGCCGTTCGCCCACGCTTGGGGCTTTATTACGAAGATTACAGCTTTGTCCGAAGGGGCCATGTCTTTCTACCGTTCCTGGCCGCCCCTCCAGGAGAACGCTATAACTAAAGAAACCCTTAGGGTTCTCAGCGCCCATATGGAGGGCAATAGCGCAAAGTTACCGTTCAAGAGGACAGCGCGGAGGCAACAGGGGCTGATCTATTTGTACAAGCGCTATTTGCAAGGCGGATAAGCCGGGGTGTGCTGGGTCGAGGGCGCTGCTCAAATGGACCCCTTGTGGATAATTACACCCACATCCGTCCGTCAGGGAACAAATGTGCCTAAGGCACCACCTTGACGACGCCGTTGGCGGTGCCTTCCAGGAACGCTGTGAACGGGTAGCCTCGACGGGCCAGCTCTTCATCGCCGCCCTGGTGTCGATCGATGATGGCAGCAACATGGACTACCTTGCACCCCTCGGCCTCAGCAGCGGCTATCGCCTGGAAAAGGGACCCGGCGGTACTGCATGCATCGTCGACGATGAGCACTTTAGAGCCTGGCTTCAGCGGCCCTTCGATGAGTCGCCCAACGCCGTGGCCCTTGGCCTCTTTCCGCACCAGGAACCCCTGCACCGGGGAGCCCTGGAGGTAGCTGGTAAGGACGACGCCGGACACGATGGGATCAGCACCCAGGGTCAGCCCGCCGATGGCTTCCGCACCGCAGTCTATGGCCACCTGGAGGAACTCCGGACCAAGGAGGCTGGCCCCCTCAGGGTCTAAGGACAGCAGCCGGCCGTCGAAGTAGTAGGTGCTTTTCTCGCCGGAACTCAGGGTGAAGTCGCCATAGGTCAGCGCTCCCAGCTCTTTAGTCCGGGCCAGGATCCGTTCTCTGCGCTCCGCTGTCATCGTTTCTCCTTGTAAAGTCCATGTTCCTGGATATAGGTTTCGACAGTCGGCGGCACCAGGTACCTGATCGACCGACCCTCCGCCACACGCTCTCGAATGTCCGTAGCGCTCACGCCGATGGCCACGTCATCGACCATAGCCACGCGTTTCCTGATGCCGGGCAAGCTCGACTCAAGCGCCGAGAGATCGGGTTCCTCCTGGGCTGGTCGCCCGACCACTGCGAGGGTGCAGAGCTCAAGCACGCGTTCTGGCTGGCTCCATCGCCCGAAGTCCATCAACGCATCCGCACCGATGATGAAGAACAGCTCCGTCTGCAGGCCGTAGTCCTCCTTGAATTCCTCAAGGGTCTCAACGGTGTAGGACGGGCCGAACCGTTCCAACTCAGACGGCGACACCTTGAACTTCGGGTTGTCCCCCACCGCGGCCAGCACCATAGCCAGCCTGTGTTGCTTGGGTGTGATGGTGGTGTCCGCCTTCATCCATGGGTCGCCCGCCGGCACAAAGAGGACTCTATCAAGCCCTAAAGAGGACATAGCCTCTTCAGCGATGATGAGGTGACCAAGGTGTATGGGATCAAAGGTGCCGCCCAGAATCCCCAGCTTCACTGTCCGGCCTCCGCAAGGATGAGATGTGGAGAAGCACTCCTCTGTAGGTCAGGGCGAATGGTAGGGAGGCGCGCAGGGAGCGTCAAGGGCAAAAGTAGTGCGTTACCACTCCATATCCGGAGCGACCATGTCACCCCAGTCGAACTCCCAATCGCCGATCTGGACAGGGTCCCCGTACTTGACGCCCTTTGCTTCGATGGCCCCTATCACGCCCAGCCGTTTGAACTCACGGAAGAGCTGACCCACGATACGAGGGTCTTCTAAGTCTGACAGCGCAATAAGGCGTTCAGCCTTTGACCACCGGACATCGAGGGTCCCATCCTCCATGATGGTGAGAATCCCCCTCTTCGGCCGCACCGGAGCGCCATCGATGAACTTCTCTTTGGCCGGTTTCCGCTTTTCCTGGGCAGGCTCAACGCCCTGCAACAACCTGTCCAGCACCACCTGGATGCCGTCGCCGGTGGCTGCAGAGATATCGAGCGGCTCAACACCAAGCGCATTCAGCTCTCCGCTCAGTTCCGATAATCGCTCCCGGACCTCGGGTATGTCGGTCTTGTTGATGACGACGACCTGCGGCCTCTTTGCCAGGTCAGGGCTGTACAGCTTCAACTCTTCGTTGACTCGCTTGAAGTCCTCTATGGGGTCGATCCCGCTGCCGTCCAGGAGGTGGAGGAAGATGCGTGTCCTCTCGGCGTGGCGGAGGAACTCATGGCCAAGGCCGACACCCTGATGTGCGCCCTCCACCAGGCCAGGTATCTCCGCGATAACAAAGGTTTCCCCTCGGTTATCCACAACACCAAGAACGGGCTCAAGTGTGGTGAAGGGGTACGCCGCAATCTTTGGATGAGCCGCGGTCACACGACTGACAAAGCTCGATTTCCCTGCGTTGGGGACACCGATGACTCCCACGTCAGCAAGGACCTTGACCTCTAAGGCAAGCTGGCGGGTATCGCCCTGCTCCCCGGCTTCCCGCAACAGCGGCTCCTGGTTGGTAGGAGAGACGAACTGGGCGTTTCCCTTGCCACCGATGCCCCCCCTGGCGATGAGCACTTTCATGCCGTCTTCCGAAAGGTCGATGGGGGAAACACCTTCGTCGGCACCCAGTGCTTGTGAAACGATCGTCCCTACAGGCACACGGATGACGATGTCCTCGCCGTTCCGGCCATGTTTGTTTGATCGCTTACCAGAAACGCCGTGGCCCGCTCTATGCCTTCGTTTATACGTAAGGTGCTGGAGAGTATTTTCATCAGAGGTGGCCAGGAGGTAGATCGAACCTCCATCGCCACCGTCGCCACCCTCAGGCCCGCCGCGGGCTACAAACTTCTCTCGACGGAAAGCTAAGAAACCGTCGCCACCATTCCCAGCTTGAACAACAATCCCAACGGTATCTATCATAATAGTATCTAAATTATATCTAAATAAGAACTAATAAAAGTAGTGATAAGCTTGCTCTCTTTGGGGGGAACATATCTGGAGGCGCTGTTAATATATAGTTATTATAGCAGTTGGAGCCGGAGGGAAGAGTGTTGTGATTAAAATGTCCCCACAGGCCCTGTGGGGACATTCATTTGAGGATTGGGGATGGCTGTCTCCTAAATCACCCTGACCCCCCGTTGACCCTACTGAAACCAGGGGTCTATACTTTCAGAGCATCAGACAGGTACACTTAGTTGTAAGCCCCCGATTCCAAACCTGACCTTCAGGGAGGGTGTGTGGCAGACTCACCGCGGGAAGCCTGTGGCGTAGTTGGTATTTTCACCCCTGGCGAAGAAGCAGCACGCACCGCGTTCTTCGGCCTATTCTCACTTCAGCATAGAGGCCAGGAATCTGCCGGAATAGCGGCAGCGGACGGGTCCACCATCTCCTGTAGGACAGAGATGGGCCTTGTCAGCCAGGCCTTCCACGAGTTTGACCTGAGTCGACTCCCCGGGCATATTGCCGTAGGGCATACCCGGTATTCCACCACTGGATCAACTCACCTGGACAACGCGCAACCGCTAGAGGTTACGGGTATCCACGGGCGCATCGCCCTTGCCCACAACGGAAACGTCATCAATGCTCTACCGCTTCGGGTCGAGATGGAAGGTGGCTGGGGGTGCAGGTTCACCACCTCAACCGACTCCGAGGTTATCGCTCAGATGCTGGTAAACGCTCCAGGCAAGGACTGGGGCGAACGCATCTCCTATCTGATGCGACGATTGAAGGGGGCGTACTCGGTAGCGTTCATCACGGAAGATACGTTGATTGCCATGCGTGATCCCTTGGGCGTCCGGCCCCTGTGTGTCGGGATGTACAACGGTGGTTGGGTAGTGGCGTCAGAATCGTGTGCGCTTGACCACATCGGGGCGAAGCTCCTGAGGGAACTCGACCCGGGCGAAGCGATACAGATTGATGCCGATGGCCTCCGCACCATCCATAACGGCAATGACGGCAAGAGAGCGCTGTGCTCGTTCGAGTACATCTACTTTGCCAGGCCGGACAGCATCCTTGACTCACGACTGGTTCACTCAGCGCGACGTGAGATGGGCCGGCAGCTCGCACTGCAAGCTCCTGTGGATGCGGATATGGTCATGGGCGTGCCGGACTCGGCAACCGCTGCCGGTGTAGGGTACGCAGAGGCGTCAGGGATCCCCTACCAAGAGGGGCTTATCAAGAACCGCTATGTAGGCCGGACGTTCATCCAACCCGACCAGCGACTACGGGACCTGGGCGTCCGCCTGAAGTTCAACCCGCTGCCGGAAGTGCTTGAGGGCAAACGCGTCATCGTCGTGGACGACAGCATCGTGCGAGGCACAACGACACCCCACGTGGTCAACCTGCTCCGAAGCGCAGGGGCCAAGGAAGTGCACCTGCGAGTGTGTGCACCTCCCATCATCTCTACCTGCCACTTCGGCGTTGACATGGCAACCAAGGGAGAGTTGTTGGCGGCCCAGAAGACCATCCCTGAAATATGCGAGTACGTTGGCGCGGATTCACTGGAGTTCCTCACTGTGGAGGGGCTCTTCAAGGCTATCGGTAGGGAGCCCGACCAGTGCTGTGCGGCCTGTTTCACCGGGAACTATCCCATTGAAGTCCAGCTAGAGCTGGGCAAGATGGCGCTGGAGCGGCACTAGGAAGTTAGTCCATCACCCCATGTTCCCAGTTGGAGCCCACCCGTAGAATTCCAAACTTGATCTGTTCCACTTGCTAGTGAAGGAGCAAACCCGTGTCTGAAGAGGTCTACAAGGTCGCAGGAGTAGACCGTGACGCAGCGGGCAGCGCGAAAGACCGCATCTTCAAGCTAGCCAGATCCACCTTCACCCCCGGCGTCCTGGGCGACATCGGTGCTTTTGGTGCGCTCTACCAGGTGGCAGGGTATAAAGACCCCGTCCTGGTAGCTCACACGGACGGAGTTGGCACCAAACTCCGCATCGCCAGCCTGATGGGTCGCTACGACACCGTGGGCATCGACATCGTCAACCACACCACCAACGATATCCTGACGTGCGGCGCCAAACCCCTGTTCTTCCTGGACTACATGGGCATGGGCACACTCTCCACAGACAAGGTGGAATCCCTGGTGTCCGGCATGGCGAAGGCCTGCAAAGCTCTGGAATGCGCACTCATCGGTGGCGAGACGGCAGAGATGCCGGGCATGTACGTTGGCGAGGATGTGGAACTGGTGGGGTTTGTGGTCGGCGCGGTTGAGCGCGATGCCGTTATCGATGGCTCGGGCATCGCAGCGGGCGACGTGCTGTTGGGCCTGCCATCCAACGGCCTGCACACCAATGGGTACTCGCTGGTACGCAAGCTCTTCGGTATCGACGACGACCCAACCGTCCTGGGCAAGTACACGGCAGAGCTGGGCGTGACTCTGGGCGACGCGCTCCTGGTTCCCCACATGTCGTACGTGGCTCAGCTGACGCCCACGTTGGACCGCATCAAGGGCATGGCCCACATCACCGGCGGTGGGTTCACCGACAACGTCCCGCGGATGCTGCCGGATGGCCTAGCGGCTCGGCTGGACAGCACTGCCTGGGCGGTTCCCCCACTCTTCCAACTCATTCAACAGCAGGGCAACATCGGCGAGGAAGAGATGAACAGAGTGTTCAACATGGGCATCGGCATGATCGTTGCCGTAGCGCCTGGCGATGCTGCATCGGTACGCGCTGACATCCCCGAGGCTATCGTGGTCGGCGAAGTGGCACCGGCAGGCGACGGGCCACAGGTGGTCATCTCCTAGGATTATCGTCCCTTCATCTCCATCTGCGGCATTCCAGCAAAATCCCTGAATTCTGACACCCTCCAACGGTTCTCAACAGCCTTTGTCATGTGTACCATAAAGCCACACCCCAGGCATCTTTGATGTGAAACCTACTCAAGAGAAGGCGACTGCTATGAAAGCCCTTATCAGTGTCTATAACAAAACCGGCGTCGTGGATTTGGCTCGCGCACTAGAAAAGGCAGGCTTCGGCCTGGTCAGTACCGGCGGCACCCACGAGCTCCTCATCAAGGAGGGGCTGACAGTCCAGCAGGTGTCCGAACTTACCGGTTCTCCCGAGATGTTGGACGGTCGAGTGAAGACGCTGCATCCCGTCGTCCACGGCGGCTTGCTGGCACGTCGCGATCTCCCGGAGCACATGGCGCAACTCACCGAGCACGGCATGGACACTATCGATGTGGTGGTGGTGAACCTCTACCCCTTCGAGGCTACCGTGGCACGAGAGGGCGTCCCTGATCAGGAGATCTTGGAGAACATCGACATCGGTGGCCCCACGATGTTGCGAGCGGCGGCCAAGAACCACCCTGCAGTCACGGTGGTTGTGGATCCGGCTGATTACGAATGGGTAGCTGAGAGCATCGCTAAGGGGGGCATGTCGGCGGAAGAGCGACGTCGTTTGGCTGCGACCGCGTTCGCCCATGTTTCCTTTTATGACAGCATCGTCGCGTTGTGGATGCGAGGCCCGGAAGATCCCTTCCCCAAGGAGATGACCGTGGGAGTGCGCCGTGTTGCACAACTTCGCTACGGTGAGAACCCGCACCAGCAGGCTGCGCTGTACGCCAACGCACCGGGGACTGGCGGGGTGGTGGGTGCCGAGCAGCTCCACGGCAAGGAGCTTTCCTATAACAACATCCTGGACGCTGACGCCGCATGGCGCTCTGTCAACGAGTTCACGGACCAGGCGGTCTCCATCATCAAGCACACCAACTCCTGCGGTCTGGCCTGCGACGATGACCAGGCTGAGGCGTTCCGAAAAGCGCTGGCCGGTGACCCGGTGTCTGCGTATGGCGGCATCGTGGGCTTCAACCGACCGGTGACGTCAGAAGCCGTGGAGGCGCTGCGTAAGATCTTCTTTGAGGTCATCATCGCGCCAGGCTACGAACCGGAAGCGCTCGAGACGCTACAGAAAAAGCGTGACCTCCGCATTCTCCTAGTCCCTCCCACACCCGGAGGTTCAGCACTGGGAACACCGCTGGCGGTACGTCGCGTATCCGGCGGGTTGCTGTACCAGGGGCCGGACATTCTGGATGAGGACCCCGCAAGCTGGAATGTCGTCACAGAACGTGCTCCGACCGAGGCTGAGATGGCCGACCTGGTCTTCGCGTGGAAAGCGGCGAAGCACATCAAGTCCAACACCATCGTGCTGGTCAAGGACCGTGCACTCATAGGAATGGGGGCGGGCCAGCCCAACCGGATCACCAGCGTCCACCTCTCGGCGAGGGCTGCGGGTGAGCGAGTATCGGGCACGGTGCTGGCGTCTGACGCGTTCTTCCCCTTTGCAGACGGCGTGGAACTGGCGGCTGAAAGCGGCATCACTGCGGTGGTGCAGCCTGGCGGCTCCATCCGTGACGACGAGGTCATCGCTGCGGCTAACAAGGCTGGCATCGCGATGGTTTGCACCGGCGTCCGGCACTTCCTCCACTAGGGAGGGCGAAGCCCTCCACCCAGGCTGACTGTAGCTTGTTGATACCAAAGTCTGGACAGCAACCTTGGGAATATGGTCTGCTGTACTTTGTATGAGTACCCAGCACGACAACACCCCCGCCACGCCGCTTGTAGAGATCGTGTTGCCCGTCTACAACGAGGAAGCAGACCTCCCTGGCAGCGTCGAGACCCTGATGAGGTTCCTGCAGGCCAGCGCACCGTGGACGTGGCGCATCATCATAGCTGACAACGCCTCTACCGACAACACGTTCGATGTTGCTACTGCGCTTGCCGAGACTCACGCTCAAGTCGCGGTGCTACGCCTCGCTGAGAAGGGTCGTGGGCGGGCGCTCAGAACGGCATGGCTTGCCAGCGATTCCCCTATCGTGGGTTACATGGACGTCGATCTCTCAACGGACCTGAATGCACTACCCCTCCTTGTATCGGCGATCTGCGACGATGGCTATGACATTGCCATCGGCTCGCGTTTGGCCAAGGGCGCCCACGTATCCAAACGCACGCTGAAGCGGGAGATCATCTCTCGGGGCTACAACCTGATTATCAAGTCGCTGTTCTGGACGCGTCGCACCGATATGCAGTGCGGGTTCAAGGCGCTCAGTCACGCGGCGGCCCAGCGTCTCCTGCCGGTGGTGAAGGACAACGCGTTCTTCTTCGATACAGAGCTGCTGCTCATCGCCGAAAAGCGTGGCCTGCGTATCCATGAGGTGCCGGTGACCTGGGAGGACGACCCCGACAGTCGAGTGCGCCTGGTGTCCACCATCGTGGAGGACTTGCGAGGGCTTATGCGTCTTCGATTCGGTGGGATGCCCCGACTGGACTAGCAATTTTGGCCCCTGACCCCTGAAATCGAGCAAATCCCCTTGACAGCCAACCCTCCGTGACGATACTCAGAGGGCGAAATCCGTGCGCAGGTAGCTGTCATACGAACAATTGCGGCCATTCTGAGGGAGTGCAAGACCGTGGCGGTGGTGGGTCTGTCACCAAACCCCTCGAGGCCAAGCTATCGCGTCGCGGTGTATCTGCAGGAGCAGGGGTATCGCATTGTGCCGGTAAACCCGAACACCACAGAAGTGCTGGGCGAGCCTTGTTATCCCAGTCTGACGGCAATCCCGCATCCGGTGGAACTGGTGGACATTTTCCGACGTTCTGAGGAGGTGTCACCTATCATCGATGAGGCGATTCAGATAGGGGCCAAAGCTGTTTGGATGCAGCTAGGCATCGTCGATCAGGCTGCCGGGAATCGCGCAGAAGAAGCCGGGTTGGACGTGGTGATGGATAAGTGTACAGCTATTGAACACAGGTCTCTGGCCAAGGCGGGAAAGCTGTAACAGAGGTTAAGCAAAGCGCCGACAAATAGGTCTTGCTAAAGCGCAGCCCTCGATTTAGAATCCCCGCTCAAAGCCACCGTTGAAGGATGTATGGAGATCCACCAAATAGAGCATCTGACCAAGCTCAAACGGGACAAGAGCAACCAGGCCATCGCCCTGGCCACCCAGGGGAAGTGGGATGAGGCTGCCGCTGTTAATCAGGAGCTTCTGGACGTTATTCCTGACGACGTTGAAGCGTTGAACCGGCTGGGCAAGGCATTATCGGAGACTGGCCGCTACGGCGACGCGTGTAAGGCATTGAAACGTGCCCTGGAAATCTCGCCGTCCAACGCCATCGCCAGAAAGAACCTGGATAGGATGTCAGGCCTCAAGGACGCCCCGACACCAAAGAAATCCGGCGGAACGGCGGGACGTCTGGCGCCACAAGTCTTTATTGAAGAGTCCGGCAAGAGCACGACAACCAGCCTGTTGGGCCTTGGCGATGCTACAGTCCTTGGACAAGTGACCAGCGGTGACACGGTGGAGCTTGTGGTGGACGGAGCCACGGTAGAAGTGCAGAACCACGACGGCCAACGGCTGGGTAGGTTAGAGCCCAAGCTGGCTGCGAGACTCATCAAGCTGCTGGACGGTGGCAACAAGTACGTGGCTGCCGTCGCCTCGATATCGGCCAAAGGCGTGGGGGTGGTCGTCAGAGAGACGTACCAGTCCTCCAAGATGAGCGGCCTTGTCTCGTTCCCTGCGCCAAGGGGGCGAGCGCAGGCGTACATTGCAGACATGGATGTGGACCTGGACGAAGGCGCGGACTTCGATACGTCTGCCGGTTGGACTCCGCCTACAGACGACAGCGATGCGGCGGAGGAACCGTCAGAGGAACAGGCTCCGGTCAAGGTGAAACAGCAACGGCGTACGCGCGCCCTTGCCGATGAAGATGTGGATGATGAAGAGGATGAGGAGATAGAGGTCTAAGGGCGTCTGTTCGGACTGGGATAGCAATAAAAAACCGGCCCCGTAATCGGGGCCGATTCTATTTTCGTTAGAAAGCTGGGGTTTAGTGGCCGCCGCAGGAGCAGTTGCCACCGCAACCGCAGCCGCCGGTGGACATTGCGATGTTGGGGTTATCGATGATGAAGCCACTGCGCATCAGGTCTTCAACGTAGTCGATCTTGGCACCTTCCATGATGGGTGCGCTGTCAGCGTCGATCAACACGCGAACGCCGTCGATCTCTGTCAGAATATCGTCCTCATGCTGTTCGGATTCCAGGGTCAGCATGTACTGCACGCCATCGCCGGCGGGAACCACAACCACTCGTAGGGCAGCATCCATGGCCTCTTCGTCTACCATGATGGACTTAAGCTTCTCAACTGCTTCTGTTGTTACTTCAATCATTTGGACTCTCCCCTTTGAGGCTTGCGCCAATTAGAGTAGGTTTACGTGGTCACTTTGGGCTAGAGTACCATCGGCTCGCGAGGCGTGTCAATGGTGTTGTCATGGTGTGCTGCACTTCGGTTTCCTGACTACGACGAGAAACGAGTTTCGAACTGAACATGAGCGGCGGGAGATACCCGGAAAAGCTATCAGCGGTGGTCTGGGACTTTGACGACACGTTAGTCGACTCGATGAACGCTCGTGTCCAAGCGCTGGCCCGGGTGTCCCGGGACACAGACATTGTGGGCGTCGACCCCTTAGACTTCCTTTTACATCTGCCGGAGACGAACTTCGAGCTGCCACTCATCGGCCTATCAGAGCAACTGGGGAAGCCGAGCGACCTATTCGAGCGCTACAAGAGTTACTACTGGACCAAAGAACCCGGCATGCTCAAGATGTAACCAGGCATAAACGACTTGCTGAAAGAGTTTACCGGGCGCGATCTCCCTCTGGCCCTGGTGACGCAGAAAGCCAGGGCGTTCCAAATAGAAGGGGTTGCCGCCGGGGTGTCCGTGGAGTTGGAAGAGCTAGGACTTACAGACTTCTTCCCTGTCGTTGTAGGCATCGACGATATGCAGGAGACGAAGCCACATCCGGAGGGAATACTCAAAGCGCTGGCGTATTTTGGTGTGCAGCCGGAGCACGCGTTGATGATCGGCGACACCGGTACAGACATCGAAGCTGCTAGGGCTGCTGGATGTTGGAGTTGCCTGGCCACGTGGGGTGTGCCAGAAGGGGCCAGCCGTGCTGAGCGGGCGAACGCGGATCTGGTTGTGGGTACTCCGGGCGAACTCTTGAGACTACCTTTCGCCAGCCAGGCTTAATTCTGGGCCTCCTGGGCCTCCTGGGTCTGCTGGGCTGCTTCTGCCATCTCCAACATTTTCTCCCGGAAGGATGCCATGCGCTCCAGCACCCATGCCAATATCTCGGTCCACAGACCCTTCATAGGCACTCGCACCAGGGAATCGCCCACCTGCGCCACTGTACCCAGGTCCTTTTGCAGCAACGCCTTTGCCCCGCCGACTCCATGTCGAAGTCGTATGGCGATGTTGCTGCCCTCACGGATGACCGTCTCCACGTCGCCAGCACCCGCCAGCACTTTAACCCTGACTACGTATAAAAGATTCTCAACAGCCTCCGGTGTGGGGCCGAAGCGGTCGCGAAGCTCCTCGCCGATGACCACAGCCTCTTCAGTGTCGGCGGCACGGGCCAGTCGTTGGTACGCGCCGAGTCGCAACGGAAGGTCCTCGATATAGTCTTCCGGGATGAACGCTTCCAGGGGCAGGTCTACGGCAACTTGAGGCGGTTCCACCCGTCGCACCGGGGTCTCCCCAGTGTCCTGGGCCTTTAGGTCTGCCACTGCCTCTTCGAGCAATCGCGTATACAAGTCGAACCCAACAGCGTGGACCAACCCGCTCTGCTCCGGCCCCAGGATGTTGCCCGCGCCGCGTATTTCCAGGTCTTTCATGGCGATGCGGAAGCCCGCACCCAACTCCTGATATGCGAGGATGGCTTTGAGTCGCTTCTGTGCTGCCTCAGTCATGCGTGTGCCCGGTGGCACCAGGAAGTAGGCATAGGCGTGGCGCCCACCGCGACCCACCCTGCCACGTAGCTGGTACATCTGTGCAAGGCCAAGCAACTCCGGCCGGTGCACGATGATGGTGTTGGCGTTGGGTAAGTCAAGGCCAGCCTCGATGATGGTGGTTGAGACCAGGACATCTGACTTGCCGTCCATGAAATCGTTCATGACCCCCGCCAGCTCCTCCTCGTCCATGCGCCCATGACCTACGGCGACTTTGGCCTGAGGTACAAGCTCGTGGATGCGGTTTGCCCACTCATGAATGGTGCGGATGCGGTTGTGAAGGAAGAAGACCTGCCCACCACGGTCCAACTCTCGCAGAACAGCTTCCTGCACAATGTTGTCGTCGTAGTCGGAAACGAAGGTTCGCACGGGCTGCCGATCTTCCGGCGGCGTGTGGACGGTGGTCATGTCGCGTACCCCCGCCAGCGCCATTGAAAGCGTTCTGGGTATGGGTGTAGCCGTCAGGGTCAGCACATCCACCTCGCGTCGAAGCTGCTTGAACCGTTCCTTGTGTACGACGCCGAACCGCTGCTCGTCATCGACCACTACCAGGCCTAAGTCCCTGAACACCACGTCCTTCTGGAGGATGCGATGTGTGCCGATGAGGATGTCTACCTTCCCAGCTTCCAGGTCTTTGACGACTTCTTTCTGCTCCTCCGGGGTACGGAACCGGCTGAGTACCTCGATCCGCACGGGGTACGGGCTGAGCCTATCCGCAAAGGTGGTGTAGTGCTGTTGCGCCAGTACGGTTGTGGGGCAGAGCAGGGCGACTTGCTTCCCGTCCTGCACGGCTTTGAACGCTGCGCGGATGGCGATCTCCGTCTTGCCGTAGCCCACGTCACCGCAGATCAGGTGGTCCATGGGGTGCGGTGCCTCCATTGCGTCTTTGACCGCATCGATGGCTTCCAGTTGGTCTCGAGTCTCCGTGTAGGGAAAGGCGTCTTCCATCTCTCTTTGCCAGACGGTGTCCGGTGAGAATGCATGACCGGGCAGGACCTGTCGCGCGGCGTAGAGGGCTACCAGCTCTCCGGCCATCTCTTTGGCAGAGGTGCGGGCACGTTCCTTGGCCTTGGCCCATTCCTGGCTGCCGAGTCGAGTAAGTGTAGGCGAGCTATCGCCTGGAGCGAGGTAGGGTGAGAGTCGATCAAGGTGTTCCGAGGGGACGAACAGCTTGTCGCCCTCGGCGTACTCCAACGTCAGGTACTCGCGCTCGCCGTGCTCGCTGGCTACCTTGCGTACACCGGTGAACTGACCGATGCCATGATCGACGTGGACGACGTACGTTCCCGGTACCAGCTCCGTAAGGAAAGCCTCTCGACGCTGTGCGTGCTTGCGAAGAGAGCGTCGACGTTTGGCGTGGCCGAATACCTCGGCGTCTGTGAATACAGTCAGGGGGCCGGAGGGGAGCTCCATGTTCATGCCTTCCGGCAGTGGAGCGGCGACCAGCGCGACCGACCCTATCGCTGGCGCCTCGTCCAGATCGACCCACAGCTTTGAACCCACGCCGTAGTCCTCAAGCACTTCTTGGAGTCGCTCTGCGTGGTTGGATAGGATCACCACACGAGCACCTTCGCGAGTCCGGTGACCGACTGCTGTGGCAAACGCGTCCAGCTTGCCCCAGAAGCTTGTCGCGGGGACGATGTTCAGCACCCCCCCCGCTTCGGATCTGTCTTTTGATGATGTGAGCCAGTTGATGTGCAGAATTGCGGAGTGGTTGTCGATGTGCTCCTCTACCGTGCTCCATGGCCACCATGGCGATGGGAAGCTCTCCGGCAGTTCGTTCCGTGCGATCTTGGCTTCGCGTAATGCCCCCGCTTGGGTATCAAGCTCCACAGCTTCTTGGGATACTCTATCGGGCTCCACCATTACGACCACTGTGTCGGCGGGAAGGTAGTCTGTCACGCTGCCATCGCACAGGAACCCGGCGTAGAAGCCCGCTTCGTCGATGACCTCCCCGGAGCGAAGTCGTTCCAGGTCCTCCTGCATCCTTTGCAGCGGCTCGTTCGTCTGTTGCACTGCGGCGAGCTGCTCCATCAGCGCGTCCATCCCGACGGTATCGGCTATCTGTGCGCCGTCCAACCCCGTCGTGCCTCGATGGTCGAGCGCTGGCGAGATGGTTATCTGCTGCACTGTGGGCAATGAACGCTGGGTGAGGGGATCGAATGGCCGGATTTCCTCGATGGTGTCACCGAACAACTCGATGCGGAATGGCTGGCTTTCGCTGGGTGGGAAGATGTCCAGGATGCCGCCCCTGCGACTGGCCGTGCCAGGAACTTCCACGGTGGCTTCCAGCATGTAGCCCATAGCGGCCCACTTGGCCAGCAGCGGCCCTGTCTGGATTGACTGCCCTATCTCCAGAACGTGGGTGGCGTCTTCAAACTCACTGGGTCGAAGCATCCTCTGCGACAATGCCGCCACCGATGCCACAAGGGCTAGCCCTGGACCCTTCTCTTTGCCGGCTTTAGCTGAAGCGGAGTCCTTCTGTTGAAGGAGAGCGGAAAGGACGTTCAATCGACCGTGGGATACCTCGGCGTCCTCTGCAAGTCGTTCGTAGGGAAGCGCTTCGCTTTCGGGGAGTCGAAGCACTGGGAAGATGCCTTCTTGGGACTCATCATCCTCTCGACTGAATATCGTCCTGAGATCATCAGAGAGTCGGTCTGCATCTCCAGGTTTGGCAGTTACCAGCAGCACTGTACGGTGCAGGTCACGGCACAGGCAGGCGATGAGGTAGCGGCGCGCCGCGTCCGGTACGGTAATGCGAAGAGGCTCAGCACCGTTGGTGGCACCGGCCAATGTGGCTAGCGCTCCCTGGTAGGTGGGCGATTCCTGAACGATGTCCAAAATCCCGGACAGACCCATGGGTTCTCCTACGATAACTAGGCCTTATGTGTATTGCTTCCGGTGGAGACTAAAGCTGAGAATGCGGCCTGGAACCAGGCCTTAGGCACGCCAAAAGGGGCCAGCGCGCAAAACGCTAGCCTTTTCCTGCGTCCATTGTAGCATAGGGTATTGCCCTGCACCCACGTTCCTGCGGCTACCAAACGTGTTTGGTTTACATGCCGGCCTCTCTGGCCTACAGGCCAGTCTCAGGCACAATCGCCTCTGGCAGGAGACTGAAGATCCCACCTCATCCTGCCTGCTAGCAAACACCGGCCACCTGGCCCGCAGGCCAGTCCCCGACATATGTGTCCCCGGCAATAAATGCGCAGGCCAGTCTCAGGCACACGTTGTATACTAATATCCGTATCTCACACGTAAGGCAGACCTATGGCGATGACGACAGGAGATGGTTCCAATCGACCTCTGGCTGACACTCAGAGGGTGGTGGTCAAGCTTGGCACGGGCCTTCTAACGGGCGGCGTGGATGTGCTTGATGTGGAGATGATGGCCAAACTTGTCACACAGATCGTCGCGCTTCACCAACGGGGCGTTGAGGTGCTCGTCGTGTCGTCGGGCGCTGTTGCGGCGGGTCGACAGGCCCTGGAAGGTCGCGCTGAGCCGGCCGACAATGTGACGCTTCGCCAGGCGCTGGCAGCCGTGGGCCAGAGCAAGCTGATGCAGGTGTATGAAGGGCTCTTTGCCGCTAGCAACGTGTCCGTGGCTCAGGCGCTGTTGACTCAAGGCGACATCGAAGACGACGTGCATCGACAGAACACGCAGAACACGCTACGGGAATTGTTGCGACTGCGCGTAGTGCCCATCATCAACGAGAACGACGTGGTGGCTGTGGACGAGCTTGAAGGCGTGGTCATCGGCGACAACGATACGCTTTCAGGCGTGGTGGCCAGGCTGGTGGAAGCTGACCTGCTGGTGATCCTAGGCGAGGTTGCAGGCCTATTCTCCGCCGACCCCAACACCAACAAGGGCGTGACGCTCATCCCTGTGGTGGAGGACCTGGACGCCCTTGAAGCCGAGGTCAGTGGACCGCTGAGTGAACGCGCCCGTGGGGGCATGGTCACCAAGATCGGTGCAGCTCGACAGGCCACCGCCGCCGGGACGTCCGTGGTCATCGCTGACGGTCGAGAGCCCGACGTGCTGACCAGGCTTCTGGCAGGGGAGTCGTTGGGGACCTGGTTCCCACCTACGCATCGAGATGCTTCTGCTACGAGGGGTCGGTAACAGAAACCACCTCGCTGCATAAGGCCCATACTTGGTGAGTGGCCCCTGGCGATAGCCAAGCAAGAGGAAGATGAAATGGCAACAGCAATAGCGCCTGAACTGGAACAGAAGGGGATTGCGGCTCGCGCTGCTGCCCGTGTACTTGCGCGCACGTCCTCTGAAGTCAAGAACCAGGCGCTTGAGAACATCGCGAAGGCGCTGGAAACGGACGCCGATACCATTCTTGCCGCCAATGCGGCCGACATGGAAGCAGGTCGCACGACGGGCCTCTCGTCGTCGTTGATGGACCGGTTGCTCCTGAACCCCGACCGATTGAAGGCTATGGCCGATGGCGTTCGCGTCGTCGCCGCACTGCCTGATCCCATCGGGCAGGAGTTGGATAGCCTCACAAGGCCTGACGGGATGGTGGTGTCTAGACGTCGCGTCCCTCTGGGTGTCGTCGGTGTTATCTATGAAAGTCGACCTAACGTCACGGTGGACATCGCCGTGCTTTGCTTCAAATCGGGCAACCCCTGCATCCTGCGGGGCGGCAAAGAGGCCATCAACTCCAATGCAGCCCTGGCGCGACTCATCCGTAAAGCGATTGCCGATGCAGATGGCCCGGAAGGCGCTGTGCAGTTTGTGGAAGACACAGACCGCGCGTTGGTGCTCCAGATGCTGGGTATGCGTGAGTACATCGATCTGCTCGTGCCGCGTGGCAGCTCTGAACTTGTGAACTTCGTCGGCGAGAACGCCAGCATGCCAGCCATTACCGGCGGTATCGGCGTCTGCCACACGTACGTAGACCCCACGGCCGACCTTGAAGCTGCGGTGGCGGTTGTCACCAACGCCAAGATACGTCGACCCTCCGTCTGCAACGCGCTGGACACTGTGCTGGTGCACTCGCAAGTCGCACCGGGATTCCTGACTTCGCTGGCAACGGAGTTGGGCAAAGCAGGTGTGGAGATGCGATGTGATGGCAGGTCTGCCAGCCTTCTTGCGACCCAAGAGGGAGCAAAAGTAGTCGCGGCGACACCGGAGGATTTCGGCAAGGAGTTCCTAGACCTCATCCTCTCGGTGAAGGTGGTGGACTCCCTCGACGAGGCGCTTGGCCACATCGAGGAGTACGGGTCCGGGCATTCCGAAGCCATCATGACATCCGACGATGACGCGGCCGAACGGTTCCGTAGCGAAGTTGACGCGGCTGCGGTCTTCGTGAACGCCAGCACGGGTTTCAACGATGGATTCGAGTTCGGCCTTGGCGCGGAAGTGGCCATCAGTACCAACAAGTTCCACGCCAGGGGACCCATGGGGCTGCGGGAGCTGACTTCCTACAAGTGGGTGGTCACCGGCTCCGGGCATACGCGACCCTAACGAGGATGACACATATCGCTGCGGCGAGGAGACTAAAGCCGTCTGGCCCGCAGGCCAGACCCCGGCATATTTCGCTACGGCAAGGAGACTAAAGCCGCCCGGCATACCGCAAGCCAGTCCCAGGTATATACGCTGCGGCGAGGAGGCACCAGTGGCAGGTTTTTACTTTGAGCGCGAGGTCCGCACGGAAACCTCAGAGTGCTACACCATCTTGGAGGACGACCAGCCTATCGGGCGGGTCGACATACATTTCTCCGTGGTGGTCGTTCACGCTACGCTCTGTGTGGACGAAAGCCTGACGCGGGACCGCATCCAGGATCTGGTTGAGGTGGTGGACGAGGAGCTGGTCAACTCCATTGGGGTCAGTCGCGAGGAGTTCATCGTCCATGTGCACCAGGGCACCGACCTGGGGGTGTTTAGCACCGCCGACTTCGATGAGGACGACGATGAGGGCTAGCGAGGGCGAGCCCTCGCCCCGAATGACCTGACGGTTACCTTAAATGTTGTTAGAAGCCTAAAACCCACAATAAAAGGAGCATTCCATGCCTATCTCTGAGTTCAGTTTGGAAGGTAAAAATGCCATCGTCATAGCTGGCAGCAGAGGCATCGGCAAGGGTATCGCTATGGCGATGGCCGACGCAGGAGCCAACGTTGCCGTCACAGGTTTCACCAACAAGTACGTTGAAGGCACGGCCAAAGAGATCGAGGCGTTGGGTCGCAAGAGCGCGGCACTCACGGTGGACGCCACCCACGGCGAGGACATGGAGTACCTGGCTAAGCAGGTGATCGCCGAGTTCGGCGCGATAGACATCGTGGTCAATGCCGCTGGCGATTCCATCCGCAAGCCGGTCATCGCGCTGCCTGGTGGCGACCTTGAGGGCATGACCTCTCAGGAGTGGCATGACATTGTGAACATCAACCTGACAGAGGCCTTTGAGGGGTGCCGAGTGTTTGGTCCGCACATGGTGAAGCGAGGAAGCGGGACGGTCATCAACGTCTCGTCGTTTGCAGCACGCAAGGCCACCGCAAACCTGTCGGCGTACGGCGCGGGCAAGGCTGCCTTGACTCGATTCACGGAGACGGTGGCCCTTGAGTGGGCACCCTTTGGCGTTCGAGTGAACACCATCGCACCCGGCCAGTTCCCGGACCCCGACCAGCTAACGGAAGAGCAGTACAAGCAGCGCGACGAGGCGGCAAAAGCCCGTGGCGTCCCGTTGGCGCGCGTTGGTCGCATGCGAGAGGTTGGGCTGATGGGCGTCTACCTGGCTTCCGATGCAGCAGCGTACATCACGGGCCAGACCTTCTACATCGATGGAGGACTGGTGCTGGCTTAGCCAGGGCGAGGCCCTGGACCCAGGCTCCCTGACGGACAAATCAACGGGTTTATGCAATCTGCTGAGTGGCCAGCTAAGCCGTACGCACCACGTCTTCACGCTCCGGCTGCCAGTCGGGGAACTGCGGGCCATCGCCATTGCTCCACTCACGTAGCTCTATGGTGAGGCCGCTTGGATCCTTGATGGCTGCTGCCAGGCCGTAGTAGGAGAAGCCTGCCCGTAAAGGCATTGTCACTTCAACGCCCTTGGCAGTGAGGTCAGCCAGGGCACCTTCCAGGTCGGTTACCGTGAGGGCCAAAGGCCTGGTTGCTGTGCCGATGACATCGACCCCGGGGGCTGGTGGCAGGAACTCGATGAGGATGTCGCCGAGCCCGACGTAGGCCAACTCGCGACGGGCGTCAGCAGGGCCGTGCTCCACCCGTCGCAGGAAGTGAAATCCCAGGACTTCCGTGTAGAACGCTATGCTCTTGTCCATATCCACAGCAGTGACGTGGACGTGGTCGATACCGGTAATCATGGCATCCTCCTTGGTGGGTTGGTGGCGCGATGATACACGATTGACAGTGCACTGATGAACTCTTATGCTGATTTCTGTCGCTCAGGCAGACCACTCTGAGAGCGTGTTTGTCGTAGGGGTCATGGATTGACAGCCGAATACCGAAAAAAATCCCAAGCACATAATAACTGTTCAAGTTTCTGTCAATGTTGTTGTACCTGTTGTACTGAATTGACGCCAAAGTAGGAAGGCCGTGGAAGCACGGCCTTCATTTTTTGACATGAACCTCTGGGTAGAAGTTTTAGGGATTGAGAACGAAATGCTTGATGTCAACGCAAGTAAGGAGTGTGAGTAAACATGATACCGGAACAGTCGGCTAGCCAAATCACCGTTTCTGAAGACCCTCTCTGTACGGAGCCCCGCCTAACCTCCTTTGATTCGTCTCTCACTCCGGTAGACCTTTTCTTTATCCGGCACCACTTCTCTGATGTCCCGAAATTGGACGCTGAAACCTGGACGTTGTCGGTTGAAGGTGAAGTGGAGAACTCCCTTAGTATCAGTTATCAGGAACTGCTCACTCTCCCCCAAAGGACGCTACCCGTTACATTTGAATGTGCTGGCAATAGTCGTGTTGCCATGTCGCCTCCGGTCGAGGGCGTATTCTGGGGTAATGGTGCAGTAGGCAACGCAGAATGGACGGGAGTGTCTCTCCGAGATGTCTTAAACCAGGCTGGAATAAAAAATACGGTCAAGGAAATCTTTTTTGAGGGGGCAGACTCTGGTGAAGAAGAGGAGCAAGGTCTAAAGTTTGATCTTTCGTATTCACGCAGCCTGCCATTAGATAAAGCCATGCATCCCGATACCTTGCTGGCAATCCGTATGAATGGAGAATCAATCACACCAGATCACGGCTACCCCATACGGCTGATCGTTCCTGGGTGGTATGGTGTCGCCTCTGTCAAATGGTTGATAAAGATCCGAGCGCTGGACAGGCCATATCAAGGGTTCTTTCAAACCCGGAGATACGTCATCATCAAGGAGGGCGAGGACAAAGAACAGCCTCCAAAGCCCTTGACCGCCATGCCGGTGAAGTCCCTGATCACCCAGCCGAGACGGGGCAAGGTGTTCTTCCCGGGAGAGAACGTCATTCAGGGCTTTGCATGGTCCGGAGAAGCAAAGATCAGGCGTGTGGACTTCAGCACGGATGGAGGTAAAACCTGGGTGAAAGCCCAATTAGACGAGGCGCCTTCTGACTATGCCTGGTGCCCATGGTCGTTCCGATGGAAGGTAAGCAAGCCGGGGTATTACATGCTCGCCGCGCGTGCCACCGATGAATCG
Organism: uncultured Dehalococcoidia bacterium; assembly: GCA_913049785.1. Classification (GTDB taxonomy): domain Bacteria; phylum Chloroflexota; class Dehalococcoidia; order Lucifugimonadales; family UBA1127; genus UBA1127. Next base: position 21,862 of record CAJWXP010000011.1, read on the forward strand.
AGCAACACACAGCCATTAAGCGGGGTATGGAACTATCGTGGGTATGCTATCAATTCCATCCACATGGTACCTATCGAGGTAGCCCATCATGTGCGAATGCCGGGGGAATCTCTCCCGTGGGAGCCGTAAAGAAACCGCCTCCTGCGGGGCCTAAAGACGAGCCTTTGGCTAAAACAACTGCCGTACGGCGGCAACATCATCGTCGGTGAGGCGCCACTCGGCTGACTTAGCGTTGGCGTGAACTTGCTCAGGCTTGGTGGCTCCGGCGATGACCGAAGGAACAACCGGGCTTGCCAGCAGATAAGCGAAGGCAAGGTCAGTGACGGCATGCTCTCGCTCCGCCGCAAACCCCTCGAGCTTGCCCAGCAACTCCCAGTTCTTATCGGTCAGATAGCGGTTCCTGTATAGCTCTGAGCGGAGGCCGTCAGCCATGCGCGTCCCCTCCGGCAACGGTTCATCCCTCTTGTACTTGCCGGTCAGGAGACCGCTAGCCAGTGGAAAGTAGGGGATCAGACCCATCCCATACCGCTCACAAAAGGGGATCAACTCATGCTCAACATTCCTGACAACCAGGCTGTACTCCGGTTGGACGCAGGCGTAGCTGAACAGATTATTGGCCTTGCTGGTCCACACGGACTCCGTGAGTTGCCACGCCGAGTAGTTGGATGAGCCTATGTAGCGTACCTTGCCCTGATGCACCAGATCATCGAGGGCACGAAGGGTCTCCTCGATGGGCGTGTTCTTGTCCCACATGTGCATGTAGAAGACATCGATGTAGTCGGTCTGCAACCGGCGAAGGCTGTTCTCCACCTCGTCCATGATGTGCTGTCGAGACGAACCACGCTTGTTGGGGCCGGACGGTGGCGCTGAGGGGGCCACGCCGCCTACGTCCAGGCCCACCTTGGTGGCGATGATCACATCGTGCCTTCGACCGTTCTTGGCGAACACTTCGCCGATGAACTCCTCTGACGTACCGCCGCCGTATGCGTTTGCCGTGTCCAGGAAGTTGATACCCTCCTCCAGAGCAGCGTCCAGAACGGCAGTGGTCTCCTGCAGGTCCAGCCGAGGGCCGAAGTTGTTGGTGCCCAGGCCGATGACAGAAACGTCCAGGCCGGTATTGCCGAGTTTGCGATATTCCATTGGTTCTCTCCTATATTTGTCGCTCCGGCGGGGACTAAAGTCCAGCAAATGCGGCTAGTCGCCTACATGGGCTTGGTGAATAGCTTGTTGATGCGCTCCACCACTTGTCCGCGGTCGTAGCGCCCGTAGAGGTTGGAGCGGTTTCGCGTTACGTCGCCGCGATGCCAGTACTCGTAGACCTCCTGGCGAGTGGCGAAGGCCGACATGCAAAGGTCATGGGCCAGCCTGAACAATCGTACGCGCTTCTCTGTGGCGGCGTAGTCACCGTTGCCAATGATCTTGTCCAGATACGGGCGCAGCTCCCGGTTGGCAAGGTCATTCTCACTGGGTTGCGCTAGGAGTTCCATGCCGCCTATCTGTTGCAGGATGTCCAGTACCCGCTTTGATATCTGAGCGGCGAATATTCCCAGAGCGAACCCATCGCCGGGAACCATGACGCCACCGGAGGTCAGATGGGCGTCCGCGTCCATGCCTCGGATGGCCAGCCGGATCATCTCCACGTAGGAAACCAGCTCTCCTAGCTTGTCGCGGACGTCACGGATCTCGTTTATCTCGTTGGCCTCGGCAAGCATCGTAGCCACAGCGACGAAAGTGCGAATCCGCTCGTACAGGCGGATGTTGCTGCTGTATCCGGCCAGGACGTTGACGCGACCAAGGAGTCGAGTTGCAGCGTCACTATCGTAGAGCATCATCACGTGATCCCAGGGCACGAACACATCATTGAAGTACATCATCGCGTCCTGCTCATCGAAGCGTTGGGAGAAGGGGTGGCCGTAGCTGCCGGGGTTCTGCGAGAGGGGTTCTCGACACAGCGTCACCAGGCCCGGGGTGTTCATAGGGATGGAGAACCACTGCACGTACTCGTTCTGGGAGCGCCCGGCGAAGGTGGCGGATAGGTAGACCAGGCACTCGTTGGCCAGGGGGGCCAGGGTGGCAAGCTGCTTCGCGCCTTTCAGGACGATACCGCCTGTGACCTCTTTGGTCACCTTGAGCGCCGTCGCCTGGTCGTCGTCAGGGTTTTCCAACGCGTATCCACCAACGCCGACCCATGGGTTGTCCGGTGCAACGTTCTCGCCCATCGTCGTGCTTCTGCGGTCTACCTGGGGGTCGCCGATAGCGTGAGTCAGGGCGATATCGTTCTCAGCGCAGTATCGATGGAAGTCAGCGGCGTTTCCTGCAAGTCGTGGGGCCAGCTTGTCCAACTCGTCGCGGACGTCGTACCACCCGCAGACCACGGAGGAGCAGAAATCCGGTGTACGCCCAAGCTGTCCAAAGCTCTCCTGCATCCATAGTTCTGAGTTGCGCTTGCGGGCCATTAGCTCATCGTAGTTAGTAGGCAGGCTGTAGGAGTAGCTGATGCGGTTGTCGGTCACCGGCGAGGGGAAGGTCATAACGTCACGGAGTTCATCCGTGTGTTGAAGATCGTAGATGCGGGCCATCTCGTGCACAATGCCGGAAAAGGCCGGGTGCGTGGTCACATCATCGATGCGCTCACCGTCGAGCCAAACCTCGCGACCGTCCTGCAGGCTCTCGATGTAGCGCTGACCCGTCATGGCACCTTTTGCGCCGGTGAGATCAAAGGACAAGGCTCAGGGCCTCCTTGTAAGTGGCTGCGGTTAGAGTCCCCTGGCCCTCAGGCCAGTCCCGGGGCATATGTCGCTGCGACTAGGGGACTAAAGGCCGCCTGGCTCTCAGGCTAGTTCCCTGGCATATGGTCAGGTTTACCCTAAAGCATTGAGGGCGCGGTAACTCCCCTTGTAGTACATCAGGGGCTCACCGTCTCCTGCAACAGCCTCATCGACGTTGCCTACGAAGATGACGTGATCGCCGCCATCGTATGTTGTGGCCAGCGTGCAATCGAAGTGGGCCAGGGAGCCACCTATGATGGGCGCACCAGACACACCGAACTCGCATGGAATACCGGGAAACTCATCGGCACAGGGTTCTCTGCCAGAAGCCGCGAAGTAAGCCGCGATCTCTTTTTGCCCTTCCTTGAGGATACTTACGGCGAAGCCCTTGGAATCGTTGATCATGTCATTTAGCAATGCGCCGCCTCGAAGGGAGACGATTATCTGCATGGGGTCAATGGAAAGGGACGCGAATGCGGAAACGGTCATTCCATAGACTTGACCGTCTCGCTTTGAGGTTACGATTGTCACGCCTGTAGCAAAACTACCCGCTGCTGCCTTGAACGCGTTTGGGTCAACAGAAGTCATTGGATATCTCCCTGAAGGATTCGCTGTATGCCTATTTCCAATAGACCATTGGGCAATGGATACGAATGGAAGCGATTTGTTTAGGGTAGGGTGCCACACTCGGCAGAAAATTTCCAGAGGCTATTGGGAAAAATGAGCGAGAGGGGGATAAGGGTTTGATCGGCTACTGAGGGGCCACTACCACCAGATCTTGCCCTTGACCTGGCTCTCCAGCTCGCCGTAGTCGGTGGTCCAGAGGTTGGTGCTGAGGTACTTCCAGCCACCGTCCGCAAGCAGGCAGACGATGTTGCCATGCTCCATTCGCTCGGCGATGCGCAGGGCCCCCGCGATGACCGAGCCTGAGGAGATGCCGGCGAAGATACCTTCCTTCTCCAGCAGGTATCGCGTCGTGGCGAAGGCCTCCTTGCCCTCTATCATGATGCGGGAGTCCAGGAGGCTGGTGTCCAGGATGGGTGGGATGAAGCCATCGTCCAGGCTGCGAAGGCCCTGGATGGCGTCGTCCGGTGATGGGACAATGGCGATGATCTGGATGTCCGGGTTGTGCTCCTTCAGCCTGCGACCTACACCCATCAGCGTCCCGCCGGTGCCAAGCCCAGCCACAAAGGTGTCTACTGTCGGCAGGGCTTCAAGGATCTCCACCCCTGTGGTCTCGTAGTGAGCTAGAGGATTGGACTCATTGCCGTACTGATAGGGCATGAAGTAGGTGTCTGGGCTTTCTGCATAGAGGTCCTGGGCGACGGTGATGGCATGGTTGCTGCCGCCAGCACCATCGCTGTAGAAAATCTCCGCGCCATATGCCTCAAGCAGTTGTGAGCGTTCCGGGCTCACATTCTCGGGCATGACCACCTTGAGCTTGTAGCCCCTGACCTTGCAGACCATAGCCAGAGAAATGCCGGTGTTGCCGCTGGTGGGTTCCAGAACGGTTTTATCGTGGGTGAGGGATCCGTCCGCTTCTGCCCGAGTGATCATGTGCTTAGCGATGCGGTCCTTCACGCTGCCAGTGGGGTTATGCCCCTCCAGCTTGGCGTAAATGTTGACACCCGGCTTGGGGCTGAGCTTTGGCAAGTACACAAGGGGAGTATCGCCAATGGCGTCAATAATGTCGCCTTTGACTGTTCTGGCATAAATGGCGTTAGATTCCCCTGGCACGTGTTTAGTCTCCCCGCCGAAGCGGCATAAGCGTCTTTAGTCTCTCCGCAACAGCGGCATAAAGGCCCTTCGCCGCAGCGACATGTGAAAGCTTTAGTCTCCGCCGGAGGCAATAAGGCCTTTAGTCCCCTCGCCGCAGCGACATATACTACCCGAGGTGCGTTGTCAGGCCGCTGGGCAGCCCGCAGAAGACCTCGTAGTCAATAAGCTCTGTAACCGTGGGCTCGGCTCCGCACAACGGGCACTTGGGGTTCTGTCGGATCTTCACGGTGCGGAAGTCCATGCTCAGTGCGTCTATCAGGAGCAGGCGCGATGCTAGGGACTCACCGATACCGAGGAGCAGTTTCAATGTCTCTGTGGCCTGGATGCTTCCCACAAGTCCGGTCATGGCACCCAATACTCCAGCTTCGGAGCAGTTGGGCACGGCGCCAGGAGGCGGCGGTGTGGGAAACAAGCATCGGTAGCAGCCCTGGCCGGGCAGGTACACGGTAGCCTGGCCATCAAACATGAGGATGCTGCCATCCACCAGAGGCTTGTTCAGGAAGTAGCAGGCATCGTTTACCAGGTAACGCGTGGGGAAGTTGTCCACGCCGTTCACCACGATATCGTACTGGGAGATGATCTCCATGGCGTTCTCTGACGTCATGGGAGCTTCGTGGATCTGCACGTTCACGTCCGGGTTGTATGCATGCAGAGTCTCTTCTGCGGATACAACCTTGGGACGCCCGATGTCGGCGTGCTGATGGAGTATCTGTCGCTGCAGGTTGGAGATGTCCACCACATCGAAGTCCACGATACCCACAGTGCCCACACCTGCGAGGGCGAGGTACACTGCACTCGGCGAGCCAAGCCCACCTGCGCCGACGATCAACACTTTGGATGCAAGCAGCTTCCGTTGGCCCGGGCTGCCTACCTGATCCATAATGATATGTCGACTGTACCGTTGGACCTGATCCGGTGTCATCGCGATTGCTTCAGTCATAATTGGTTCCTCCCTGGAGCGGCAGTTTAAGCGAATTTGTGACTACCGCATAGCACATACAAGGGCATGTTTCCCAAGATATTCTAGTATAGCATTTAGCTATTTCCCCTTCAAGAATGTGGGTAGCTGCCCTAGCTGAATTAGAGGGCTGCACTTTCAACACGGCAGTTTATCCTCTACAATAGGATGGTTGTACACCAAATTCGATGCATAGCATGTAGGAGTTACGTCCATGACTACCCAAGCAGCCAGGCTGGCGGTCCAAGAACGAACGGTGATGAGAAAGAAGGTCAGTGTTCTACGCCGTCAGGGGATCACCCCCATCCATGTTTATGGCCCAGGCATGGCATCCCTAGTCTTCCAGGTGGACACACAGCTCCTGCGCAAGACATTGTCCGTTGTTGGGTACAACAGGCCGGTTGAGGTTGCACCGGACGGCTCCAACGAGACTCACCTGGCTTTTGTCAGGGAAATCCAGTTCCACCCGCTGACCACAGAGGTCGTCCACGTGGACTTCCTGAGAGTGGACATGACCAAGACCACCCGGGTGGAAGTGCCAGTGGAGCTTGTTGGTGATTCTGCGGCGGTCCGTGTGCACGGAGGCAGCTTGATCCAGGGAATGTACACCGTGCTGGTAGAGGCCAGGCCCATGGAAGTCCCAGCCGTTGTGACTGTAGAAGCTTCAATAATGGATACCTTTGATAAGGCGATCCATGTTTCAGATCTTGTGGTGGGTGAGGGAGTGACCATCCTGACGGACTCTGGCCAAATGGTAGCCCACGTAACACCGCCAGTTAATGCCACGGTTGACGATGGTGAGGAAGCGGCCCCGGAGGCTGCTGCCGAACCGGAGCGTGTTGACGCTGGCGATGATGCTGGCCCTGATGCAGGGGCTGACAGCGCTGAAAGCAGCGACGCCTAGTCTGTAAATCCCCGAACGACTCTGGGACGCATGGTGTGAACCTCACGTTTCAATAGGCTGTTTAAGAGGGGTGGTGGCTGTGAAGGCTAAAGTACATAGCGTCTGGCTTGTACTGTTGTTGGTTTTGGCCTTCGCCGCCTGCAACGATCGTGAGACACCAACACTGCCGCCCTCCAGCCAGGAATCAGGCGTTGGCATCGCTGGATCGGTCATCGCCCAACCTGTAGCGCAATCCCTCCCTCCATTGCAGTCGCTTATTGCACTGCCTTCCCTTGCGGACATTGTGGAGTTGGTCCGTCCGTCCGTAGTCAACATCACCACGCAGACTGAAGGGGGAAGCTTCTTCCGGAGGACTGGCGCCATCAGCAACGGGAGCGGTGCAATCATCCACTCTGACGGATACATAGTCACCAATTACCACGTCATCAACGGCGCTAGCCGTATTCAGATCACCACTGACGATGGAAGGGTCTTCCGCGCAACGGTAGAAGGCGGCGACCCTATAACCGACCTAGCAGTTCTGCGTATCGATGGCGATGGGCCTTTTCCCGCTCTTCCGTTTGCAGCACCAAACTCCTTTCGTGTGGGAGACTGGGCAATTGCTATAGGAAACGCCCTTGGCCTACCCGGCGGCCCCTCCGTCACTCTAGGCGTAGTCGGTGCCCTGGATAGATCGCTGACGACCAGGGAGCAGACCCTTACTGACCTTATTCAGACGGACGCGGCTATCAATGAGGGGAACAGCGGGGGCCCGTTGGTGGATCTGAACGGGGAGATCATTGGCATCAACACCGCCGTAGTCCGGGGAGTCCAGGGCATTGGGTTTTCCGTGAGCAGCTTTACGGTCATACCCGTGGTGCAGTCAATCCTCAAACATGGCAGGGTCATGTGGCCCTGGCTGGGTGTGGGCGTACAAGACGTTACCGCTGCGGTGGCGTTAGAATTCGATTTGGAAGAGCGCCTCGGTGTTCTCATGCAGCGAATTTGGCCGGACAGCCCGGCGGAGACGGCAGGTATCCAGGAAGGCGATGTGCTCATCAGCATCGATGGGAAAGACATCGCATCGCTGCGGGCACTCCAAAGACTCATGCGAGAGCAGTTGGAAGTAGGCCAGGAGATCAATGCCCAGTTCATCAGAGATGGGGACTTGGTGGAGTTCATGATCACGCTAGAGGAAATGCCACGCTAGGTGGTGCGCATTACGGCTCGTAAAGTTGAGCCGTTTGTATCAGTCTTAGATAGGGATGTTGGGGTGTCTTCTACCTTGGCAATCCGTAGGTGGAGACTACACTAGGGTGTTGTGTCTTGTATTGCAAGGCACTGACCTTGTCGTTAGGGGGCTGATGTGGCTACAGTAAAGCGATAAAATTTATTGCCTCGCGGGTTGCTGATAGCATTTGCCGTTGGCGCCATAGCATTTGGTCTTATACTGGCCGTGTCTCCCGTTGAGGCCCTCCGTTTGACTCCCACCTGTACCCCAAGCGAGGTAGAGGCGAGTGGAATCGTCAATTGTGTCCTGGACATAGGAATAGCGGATGACGGCCAACTTGTACCTATAATAAACCTTGATATTGTGGTCTCCACAGCGACATCGGCACTGCGCCAACGGCGACGAGCGCTCCCGCACCTGCCGCGACGGCTACTAGGGCTCCTGCGCCTGCCGCAACAGCGTCGAGTGTGCCTGCACCTGCACCGACGGCTGCGGCCACCATTGAGCCGGCAGACGACGACAACAACAATTGCCTGATCATCGGCATCATCATCGTGGTGGTGTTGATCGGTGTCGGAATAGCGTTCTTCGCCATCCGCTCCAGGCGCTCCGTCTTGATTCAAGATCACGAAATGTGAGGAAGCCCCCTTCTCATAGCGAGAAGGGGGCTTCCTTTTTCTCTCAGGGAAACGAAGAGCGAAGCCCTCATGGGAGATGTTTGACACCTATTTACAGCGAGGGCTACCATTCATTATAGGTGGAAAGCGTGTCCCAGTAGCTCAGTGGATAGAGCGGCTGCCTTCTAAGCAGATGGTCGCGGGTTCGAATCCCGCCTGGGGCACCAGCTACGTCGCTTGTATCTGAGATTTCGCGATGCTCTCCCATCAAATTTGAGCCACTTTGCTTATCACCCATAAGCAAGTGATAAGCACCCAAAGCTGAGACCTGCTTTCCCATCGACTCTGGCAGCGGTCTCTTCCCCGCTCGGACCTGCGACAGGAGTGGTTGGCTCACGCCTAGTACCTTGGCCAGTTGCCTCAGTGATCTAATCTCCACCGTTGTCATTTGCTGCCTCCCTCGCTGCTTTCTCTTGTATTGCCTCAGCTACCCACACCCCTATGGTTTTACCCACCGCTTTGGCCCCATCACGTGCGACTCCCATAGCTTCAGGAACCATGCGTATCGTGAGTACTGGTTGGTGGCCAGTTGGCGGTCTGCCCATTCGTTTCATGGAGGCAGAATATATAATGTATTACACAATGTCAAATGGCTATTTGCCCCAGGCGATTCCGGTTTGAGGTTGTTAATCTGGGGGGCCAGGCGGCTCCAGAGTTTTGAAAACAGGAAAGGTAGGACAGTATTTTATATATATACAATTTGGTTTCCTGCCTCCTGTGGTAATATTCCCCCATCGAATTTTGGGGGAGGTGTGGAATGCCACAATGCAGAGTCTGTGGTCAAGACGTTCCCGGCGACCTCGTCGCCCACCTAAAGGAGGCCCACGGCGACGGCCCAAAGAAACCTCTCTTCGGGGGCCTTGTTCAGGCTGTTAAAGGCCTCTTCTCCCGTTCCAAGTCGTAGGACCTTCGCCGCCGCATGAGGAAGAAGGGTTATTTGAGGTTTTCAAGGAACTCAAGGCAGATGGCTACGCCATCATATTCATTACCCACAAACTTCCTGAGGTTATGGCTATAGCGGACAGGATCACCGTTTTGAGGCGTGGAGCGGTAGTAGGTAGGGTCACACCACAGGAAACGAGCCCAACTGAGTTGGTGGTCATGATGATAGGTGACGCCGCACCGCAAGCTGTGCGCATTGAGGCTAAGTCAGAAGAGAGTATCGCGTCTCCAATCGCATTGGAGTTCTACAAGGTCTCAACAGTGGAGGGGAATCAGGGCGTTCGGCTGAAAGAGCTTTCATTCAACGTGAGGGCTGGCGAGATACTCGGTGTGGCCGGGGTCTGGCACTATCTTGATAGTGCGTGTAAGGAAGCCCGATAAGGGGGGGTATGGGTGAATATATAACAAAATATATCCCATTACATAAGTTGCCAATAAAATTATTAGCATTGTTTATGGCTTTCGTAGCAACTGTTTGGGGAGCCAACTGGACACTGGCACAATGGGGCATAGTCGGTATCGGATTCGGGTTAACCGCTCCAGCAGGGGTATTTTTCGCAGGGTTGGCTTTTACGCTCCGAGATTTCCTGCACGAGTTGGGGAATAAACGATGGGTAATTGGGGCTATTCTTCTAGGCGCAGGATTATCTTTCTTGTTAGAGGATGCCCAGAAATTCGCTATTGCTAGTGGTATCGCTTTCCTTGCCAGTGAGTTCGCCGATCTATTGATCTACACGCCACTAAGGAAACGGGGTTGGCTCAAGGCGGTTGCTGCAAGCAATGTTGTGGGGTTCACTGCCGATTCAGTGCTGTTCCTTTGGTTGGCGTTTGGGTCATTAGCATTTCTTCAGGGGCAACTGGTTGGCAAGGGTTATATGACAATAGGGGCGATCGCTTTGCTCTGGTTGGTAAGGCGTAGGTTATGAGGCCAACCTTCTACATAGGCTTACACCTTCCATATCTAGCAAAGACGATACCAAATCTATGTTGAGTATCAATGTTCTATTGAAGAGGAAGTCATGTTTTGAAGTGGGGAATTGGATACTGGATTCCGGGGCTTTCACGCGCATCAGTTCTGGGAAAGGCCACTTGCCGATTGACCAGTATGCTTCAGAGATTAACCGATGGAGTAAGTGCGGAAATTTACAGGCTGCGGTCAGTCAGGATTATATGTGCGAACAATTTATATTGGAAATAACAGGGCTGACTGTAGATGACCATCAACGCCTAACTATCGAAAGGTATGATGCCCTGATGGCTACAAACCCATCTGTTTATATACTTCCAGTTTTGCAGGGCTTCAAGCCAGAAGAATACCAATCGCATATTCAACAGTACGGTGAACGCCTTGCGCTCGGTGCTTGGGTAGGGGTTGGAAGTGTCTGTAAGCGGAACAAGTCACCTATAGAGGTGCTGAAAGTATTACGCGCAATTAAGGAAGTACGACCAGACCTACAATTGCATGGGTTTGACTATCACACGGAAGGCATCCAGCGAGAGTCGTTCTTCATCAATCAGACTATGTTGGAGAAGATGCGCAAACACGCCATCATCATGCACCCCTTCCCCCGTATCGATGGTATCGCGCCAGAAGTCGACTTGGACTCCAGAGCACATTATTTTCAGCAGATCAACAACGGGTTGTTTATCAGGATGGCGCTTCTGAAGATGATGCTTCTGCCAGAAGGTGATTGACCAACAGTTGGGATTTCCGCTATCCACCTAGGTCCCAATCAGAGAAGAGGATATTGCTTACATGACGACGCCCAAAACCGTAACACCCCGCTATATTCCAATATTGAATATTCAATATTACTGCTTACGTATTGACGATGGTACCACGCTGGAAGCAGCATATACAATTAGTGTGACTGACCCCGCACGTCAGTAGGTTATTGCCTATGGAACCAGGGGTTCGGTTAACCAGGTTAGCTTTAGGGGAGGGGATGAAACATGCTGTCACAAGAGGACAATGAACTTCTTTGCAGGGTAGGTCCTGGAACACCCATGGGGACTCTGCTCCGTAGGTTCTGGACTCCCGCGATGTTGTCAGATGAACTACCAGGCCCCGACTGCGATCCCGTCCGAGTTCGCCTGCTGGGTGAGGACCTGATTGCTTTCCGCGACACCAACGGGAACGTTGGCCTCATCGACAACTACTGCCCCCATCGTCGCGCAAGCTTATTCTTCGGTCGAAACGAAGAATGCGGTCTACGCTGCGTCTATCATGGCTGGAAGTTTGACGTGAACGGCGACTGCGTTGACATGCCTTCCGAGCCTGCTGAGAGCAACTTCAAGGACAAAGTACACATCACTGCATACCCCGTGCTGGATAAGGGCGGCATCATTTGGACCTACATGGGGCCCAAAGAGCTGACGCCAGAGATGCCGGGGTTTGAGTGGACAGACCTGCCCGACAGCCACTGGGTGGTGACGAAGCTGCTGTACGAGTCCAACTTCGTGCAGGCGGTCGAGGGAGAGATCGACACGGTCCACCTTGGGTTCCTGCACAGCAACCTGGATGTCGACGAGAAGGCAAAAACAGCAACCAGTTGGGTAGGGAAGTACGCGTACACCCCGCGCTGGTCCAACTTCCACGTGAAGACTACGGACTACGGCATACAGATTGGCGCGCAGAAACCCGTAGAAGAGGACAGCTACTACTGGCGTATCGCTCAGTGGCTCACCCCCTACTACACCATGATCCCCAGGATGCCCGGCACTGCGGTGCGCGTTGGGATGTGGGTACCCATGGACGATGAGCACACCTGGATAATGCTGGTTGCGTACCACACTGATCGCCCACCTGAACCAGAGGAGAATGCTACCCAAGAAGTCCTGATGCTGCAGAAGACTGTAGACAGGAAGACATGGCTTCCAGAGGCACGGATGGAGAATGACTTCTTCATCGATCGTGAGTTGCAGAAGACAACCAGCTTCAGCGGGATCCCTCGCGGATTCGGCAGGTCCCAGGATGCAGCGATGGTGGAGAGCATGGGGCCGATTACTGACCGGACCCATGAGCATCTCGGCACCACAGACAGGGGCATCATCGGGATGCGCAACCACCTTCTTCGTGCGGTCAAAGACCTGCAGGAGGGGATTGAACCCTATGCAGCGAACAACGGAAGAGTCTATCAGGTGCGATCTGCGGCGGCTCTGCTGCCCCGTTCCGTAGCGTTTGAGGACGATCCAGCGACGAGAAAAGAATTATTCGTTGAGCCTAAGTAGTTTGCGCTTCTAAATTGTAGGTCAACCATAATGAGAAGGATGCTAATAATGGAAGGGGAAAACACCTATGTTGCCAGAAGCTGAAAACGATCTGATCTGTCACACTGGCCCAGGGACTCCTATGGGAGAGGCCCTTCGCAGATATTGGCTTCCATGCCTCCTCATCACAGACCTACCGGAGAACGATGGGGAGCCTGTCCGCGTGAAGATACTGGGCGAGGAACTCATCGCCTTCCGGGACACCGATGGAAAGGTGGGACTCATCAACGAGCGATGCCCCCACCGTGGCGCTTCCTTGTTCTTTGGCATTAACCAGGAATGCGGAATCATGTGCATCTACCATGGTTGGAAGTTTGACGTGAACGGCGACTGCGTCGACATGCCTTCTGACCTACCAGGCAGCATTTTCAAGGACAAGGTACACATCAACTCCTATCCGTGTATAGAGTCGGCTGGCATGGTCTGGACGTACATGGGCCCGATTGACAAGAAGCCAGCGGAACCTGACCTCATCTTCAACCGGCTTCCAGTAAACCAGGTCATCGCCACCAGAGTGCCCGTGTACTGCAATTACGTGCAGAGCATTGAGGGGAACATAGACCCCTCCCATCTCGGTACCCTGCACAGACGCATTGTGGATTGGACACTGGAGACGGATGACACCGACCGACCGGGGACGCCGTCCCCCAACCTTCGTTCCTACATTCTGGCGAAGTACCCCTACTCAGAAATACAGGTGCAGGACACGGCCTATGGCTTCCGTGTCATGGGAATACGGCCCACGGATGCCGGTAATAGACACATTCGCATCACAACCCACGTGATGCCGGTCTGCAGCATGATCGGAAGCCCCGGCAGAGCTGGAGGTGCCTTCATTATCGTTCCCGTAGATGATGAGAACTGCATGCGGTTCTTTGTACGTCACAACCCCGATCGACCATTCTCGAACCCAGAGCGCGAGAGCACTCTTGCTGAGAACATGATGATGGACCCCACCAACCCCAAAATACGGCTCAAGCGGGCGGACAACGACTACATGCTAGACCGTAGGGTACAGAAAACAACCATTCTAGCCGGTATCACACCGAACGCTGAGCAGGACTACGCAGTCACTGAAAGTATGGGGCCCATTTATGATAGGAGTCATGAACACCTGTATGCCGCTGATGGGGGCATCATTCGCTTTAGGCAGATCATGGTCAGTGCCGCCAAGGGCATTAGAGAGGGAATCGACCCGCCAGGCCTTGACCCCTCAATCCCGTTCCACCTCATCAGATCAGAGGAGACGATTGTGAAGGCGGATGACGATCCGTGGTTGGCCGGAGCCGACGCTGGAGAGTCAGCCAAACCCGGCGAACGAATCTGGTAACCAATGAGTCAAAGGACTACCTCGATGTGTCCGGAAAGTCGTTCGCGTAGCAGTATTGCGTTACTGCTCTGATAACGCGAAGGACCTACCGGACGTCTGGTCAGGGTCTGGCCTGTACACGTAGCTCTGACCGGGGTCCAACCGTTCCAGGTAGAGGACTTCCTCATGGTCCCCGAACCGGATCGTTAACGAGTGCCATATGTTGTCTGACAACGCCAAAGACACATTGCCCTGACTATCGGTGTTACTTGCCCCAATGCCTGCAACGTGCACATACGCATCGGCAACAGGTGCACCTTGGTGGTCAAGGATCAGCAGCGTTGAGGTCTTGGGTGGAGACAGACGGTTGCGAATGCCGTTGAGCACTCGCTTCACGATGCCGACCCGAGGTGGGTCCGGGATCATGGCCAATACGTCTTTTTCGTATGACCCACTGCGTTTCGGTGTTCGCCAATCCGGTCCGTATTTGGTTGCCAGGTACTCTTCCGGGGGGTTGGGGACGTGATGCTTCTGCCCCAGGAAATCGATCTCTTTCAACTCAGTGAAAAGCGCGATGGGGAAACGCTTGGGCGGCCAGTGCAGGATCGATCCATCGTTAATGTGAAAGCATTCCCAGTCAATCCTGACATCGGACTTCAGGAGCAGGACGTACGTGAAGCTGCTGGTCTGTTCTACCTTGGTGCTGAATCCCCGCTCAGTGAACGTGGCAACAACCCGGTCAACAACCCCGTTGACGGAATCGTTGGTGAGGCCGTGCAGGCCGATGATTGAACCGATATCGATGTCGTCATCCCACGCCATGATGGCACTGTCTCTGACCGCTCCAAGGCATGTTCCCTGCCGGAGGAAGAAGACCACGCCGAGCTCATCCATGATCTCCTTGGCTTCCCTTAGGACATTCTCGGCGGAGGAAACATCGAGAGGCGCTAGAGAGTTCATTGCCTTATCTATTGCTTCCCTGTCACCTGTCTCCCTGGGTTCCATCGTTTCCTCCGTGGTATGTGCTGCTGGTCAGTTAGCTAGTTCCGGGGAGGCGTTGTCCCACCCTGAGATCTTCTCGTACTGCGCTGCTGCTTGGAGGAGCAACGCCTCTTCAAATGGTCTGCCGATGAGCTGCAAACCTACAGGCAGCCCCTCTGATGTGAGGCCGCAGGGAACCGTGATGGTTGGCAGGCCCGTAGCGTTGGAGACATGGGTGTTGTGGCCAAGATAGAGGTCCCCTGCCCCGGACACTCGTAGCGGATGTTCTTTGCCCGAGATCATAGTTGTTTCTTCGCCGATGCGTCGAGGCGAGAACGCCATCGTCGGTGTGGCAATGATGTCGACGTCTTGCAGGACCTGAGCAAACTCGTCTTCGATTAGTCGCTGGACCTTCAGCGCCTTAGCGTAGTCGCGACCGAGCGAGAACTGGCTGGCCAACATGCGGCTGGCCAACTCAGGACTGTAGTCCTCTCTGTGGTCCTTGAGCATCTGCTCGTGGGCGATGAAGGAGTCTGCACCCGTGCCCGCTCGCACTAATTCCATGTACTTCAGCGTAGAGAACTCCACGTCCGACACGTGGGCTCCCATCTCTCCTAGGGAGGCGATTGCTTTGCGAACTGCTGCATCGACTTCAGCGTCAACCAGGTCGAAATAGTAGTTCGTCGGCACTCCGATTCGGATATTCGCGATGGGCTCACCAAATCGGCTGGTGTAGTCGGGAACATCAATGGGCACCGTGCTTGGGTCCGCGGGGTCGTTCCCGGCCAGGATTTGCAGCATGACAGCGCAATCAGCTACAGAGCGGGTCATGGGGCCGATGTGGTCGCCGTTGTGGCTGGTCACCTGGATACCCCGCTGGCTCACTCGACCGAACGTAGGCTTCAGGCCGACAAGGCCGCAGTACGATGCCGGGATGCGCACAGACCCAGCCAGGTCAGTCCCGAGCGATGCGTGGGTCACGCGGGCGGCAACGTTAGCAGCGCCACCGCCGCTTGAGCCGCCGGGGATGCGCTCAACATCCCAGGGGTTGTGTACGGCGCCATAGTGGGGGTTCTCTGACGTGCCTCCGGCAGCGAACTCATGGAGGTTCTCTTTGCCGATGATGATGGCCCCTGCCTGCTTACACGCCGTTACTGCAGCAGCATCGTCCTGAGGAACATAGTCTCTCAGGACTTTCGACCCCACCGTTGTGCGAATCCCCTTCGTGGCGAGGTTGTCTTTGATACCGATGGGTATACCGTCCAAAGGCCCTCGATACTCGCCGACCTTGATGGCTTTTTCTCGCTCCTTGGCATCCCGGCGGGCATCGTCTGCAAGCAGGGTGATGAAGCTATTCAGCACGGGCTGCAGCCTCTCCGCCTGGGCCAGAGCTGCGTCAACAACCTCCACGGGAGAGACCTCTCTGCTCTGAATGAGGGGGGCTAGCTCAGTAATGGAGAGGTGATTGAGTGAGTCTGTGCTCATGACTTGCTCGCGCCATCGTCAGGGTGCAGTAGGCGACCGGAGTAGACCTTAGAGAGGTCAAGCGCCTGCAGCTTCGCCGACTGGTCGGCGTATATCTGCACCTGTGGTACGGCTTTTTCCAGTTCCTCGTCGGTCATGTTCAGCCCGCCAAGCGACTCGAGCATTGCCCTCAGCATTTCTTTGGTGACAGGCATATTCGCCTCCGAATGTGTGGTTGTTAGCCATCGCCCAGATTCGAGGCCATGATAGCCCCAGATGGGGCGTTTCGCCATCAGGTCAACGTGATATGGTGGGGTGAAGATAACAATCCGCCATCCACAGGAGATATGTATGGAAGTCTACGATGCGATCCACACGGTCCTGGCGGTCCGAGAATTTCAGGACAAACCGGTGCCGGAATCTGTGTTGAACAAGATCATTGAGGCGGCCCGCCTTACGGCCAGCAGCAGAAACGGCCAACCCTGGCACTTCGTCATCGTTCAGAACCGCGACACACTAACGAAGTTGGGAGCATTGATGGGCTCTGGGCCGTACAACGCGCAGGCTGCGTTCGCCATTGCTGTGGGTATCGATAAGTCGTCGCCCTTCGGCGTCTCTGATGCGGGTCGCGCCATCCAATCAATGGTCCTGACAGCGTGGGCTGAAGGAGTAGGGTCGAATTGGACTGGATGGTTAGGCATGCCCGAGGTGGAAAAGCTCTTGAACATCCCGGACACCATAGATGTCATTGCGGTAGTGCCGTTCGGGTACGATACCAAGGAGCGCACAGGGGGAAAGAAGAATCGTAAAGCCCTCTCAGAGATCGCCCACCGGGAGAAGTTCGGCCAGCCTTTCGCCTAGGGTCTGAACGAAGACCCGTGTAGCTACATTCGTTGATACGCGTATATGCCACGAATACCACAGCGCAAACATGCTTTTATATGGGGGACCATGGGAACGGCTAACATACCAGCGGCAGGGCGCTAAATCGTTGGTTCGCTGGGGGTGCTTTTCCTTTGTCTCAGCTACACGTCCTACCGATAGGGGTGGCAACTTCGTTATTAGTGGGAGACAATCGCCCGGATAAATCCCGATAGGGTACAGGGTCACCGGAGAATTCTCGTTGAAAGAGGTGTCCGGATGAACTGGTTAGATTGGGTATTGCTGGCAATCATTGCGATAAGCGCATTCATGGGCATGAAAGTCGGACTTATTAGAGCAGCGCTTGGTTTTGTCGCCATGATCATTGGCTGGATTTTTGCGGGGCAGATCAGCGACAAGGTAGGAGGGATCTTCGACAGCTCGCTCTCCAACGACACCATCGTCACAGTGACAACGTACGCGGTGCTGATGATCATCGCTATCATCATCTCCGGCTTCATTACCAAGATCATCAAGCCCATCATGGCCATCTTCACGCTTGGTCTTTCCAGCATGGTGGACAAGCTTGGTGGATTGGCTCTGGGCCTCTTGTTCGGCTTCGCCATTGTGGGGGTCGTGATCATCGCCGGGGCCAGGCTCACGTACGACTTCGATACGAGCGTGCTGGAGGACAAACTCCCGGGGCAGGTGAGCGATCAGCTTCCAAAGATAGATGACGTCTCAGAAAAGCTAGAAACAGCCCTTTCGGAATCGACGATTGTGGAAACGACTGTAAACGTCCTTGATGTGCTGCCGGCGGGCGCGTTGGGCCTGGCGCCTTCGGACTTCGGCACGGCAATGGAGATACTGGACTTTGTTATCGAGCATAGGTAGGCTCAACATTGCGGATGTGATGCCCTAGCGGGCGTCGAAAATAGGGGAGGATGAGATGGCGAAGATCAACAAAGTAGGACACGTGGTCCTGAGGGTGAAGAAGTGGGAAGAGAGCGTCCGGTTCTACTCAGAGGCGTTGGGCATGGAGACCGTGACCTGCAACCCCGAACGACATTCTGCGTTCCTCTCGTTCGGCACTCAGCACCATGACATAGGTCTGTTCCAGGCTGCGAACGAAGCGGAATACGGCGCTGCGGGCCTCAGCCACATCGCGTTTCAGATCGATGGCGGCATCGACGAGCTAAGAGAGCTACACGACAAGCTTGTAGCCTATGGCGCGGAGATCACGAACATCACTGAGCACTCCGTGACCAATAGCGTCTACTTCAAAGACCCCGATGGCAACCAACTTGAGATCTTCAGCGAGAAGATGCCGATGGAGGAGGCCAGGGAAGTCATGCGGAGCACTTCTGGTGGTGCCGGAGTTCCATTGACCCTCTAGTCACTTTCACTAGGTCTTTTGCTTCTGAAACTGTGGGAATCGTTGGAGGTTGATATGGCTGTCTCTGTTGGCGAAGGTAAGTTTGGCTATGAGGTAGCGGAGGGTTGGGGCGAGCTGCCTGACGGGTTTGAATGGGGCCAGATAGGCGCGGTGAGCGTGGACTCCCAGGATCAGGTCCATATGTTCACCAGGACCAACCACCCGGTCATGACCTTCGCGCGGGACGGCAAGTTCGTCAGCACTTGGGGCGAGGACGTCTTCGGCGATGCCCACGGCATGTACATCGATGGCGACGACAACCTGTTCGCCGTAGACCGAGCCGGTAACAAAGCCATGAAGTTCACTAAAGAACGGAAGATGGTATTTGAGCTAGGCAATAAGGGCCAGGCGTCCGATACCGGCTACACCGCCGACCACAAGGAAGTCAACCGTGCCGCTGGCCCGTTCAACGCCCCCACCGATGTCGCCCTGTCCGCCAATGGGGATTTCTACATCTCGGACGGGTATGGGAACTGTCGGATACACAAGTACTCCGCTAGTGGTGAGCTACTGTTCTCCTGGGGCGAGCCCGGCACAGGCCCCGGCCAGTTCAACCTTGTCCACAGCGTGTGGGAAGTGGGCGGCAAGGTGTACGTGGCTGATCGACAGAACAACCGCATCCAGATATTCACACCGGAAGGCAAATACCTGGACGAGTGGGGTGGCTTCCTGCAGCCCTGTGACCTCTTCGTAGACAGCGATAACATCATGTACGTGGCGGAGCTTCAGGCGCGCGTCACCATCATTGACCTGAACGGCAATGTTCAGGTCAGGCTTGGCGACCCGGAGGTGCGGAAGCCGGAACCGGGCAAGTTTATAGGTCCCCACGGCGTATGGGTGGACCGTCATGGCGACCTCTACGTGTCAGAGGTGTTGATGGGCCAGCGCATCCAGAAGTTCATCCGCAAGTAAAGGCAAGCTGCTTTTCGCTAGCTTGACGCCCGTGCACTGACAGCTACAATCGTAATGTGCATTCGGAGCACTACCGTTGTGCGTCTGTGGGGAGGGCGCATTCCTCATGGTTCACCCCTTCAAAAAGATATACTAAGGATGTATTAATGCCCACGGTCAGTGACGTCACGTTCGAGCCCGTTGATGGCGCAGAAGAGCTGTTCACTCCGTCATTCTGCGAGTACTTCGCCCACATGCACGATGTGTTTGGCGCTCGCGTTGCGGCGTTCCGAGTGGGGCGAGAGCAGGCTTCCCATCGTGCGGTGCGACAACACCAACCGCCAAGCAGCCCGCCACCAAGCGATGCGACGACTCAGGACTGGCAGGTGCCAGCAGTGCCAGCAGAGCTTCGGAAGCCAGGCATCGAGATCACCGGCCCCGTTTCCATCACCAACATGTTCATCAACGCCCTCAACCCCGGTCCCGATGGCACCCGTGCTGAAGGCGACCTTGACGACGATGAGGACTCGGCAGGACACCGGCTGATAGACACTGTCCAGGCGGCCCTCAACCGACTCCATGCCGTTGAAGGCGGACTCACGTACCACGATGAAGCGCGGGGTCGAGACTACGCTGTTCAGGATGGCCCGCTGCCCTTCTTCATGCACAGGGAGCGTGGACTTCACCTTGATGAGCCTGACGCCACGCTGAAAGGCGCCCCCGTCTCTGCCGCCATCTTGGGGACCGCGCTGACGCTGTTCCATGCTGGGCGAGCTCAGGCGGCAGCCGGGCAGGGCATCTACTTCTATCTGCCCAAGATGGAATCCTCCGCAGAGGCCGCGTTTTGGCGAGATTTCTTCGCAGAGAGCCAGGCCAGACTGCCCCACCTCCGTGACGCCACCATCAGGGCGATCCCGCTTGTGGAGTCGCTACCGGCTGTCTACGAGATGGAAGAGATACTCCACGCCCTTGGGCCGTATGCGGCGGGGTTGAACGCGGCTCGCTGGGACCTGAAGGCCAGCATCTTGGAGTACGTGATGGCAGACCCGGACCTGGTCTGGCCCGACCGTTTTGGCGTGGACATCAAGACGACTGATTTCATGTCTAATATCTTCCGACGACTGGTGGCTGTGTGCCTCAAGCACGGCGCCGTAGCAATCGGGGGCATGGCCACAGCGCTGCCAAGCAGGGACGAAGAGGTCAATGTCGCCGCTGCCGCTGCCATTCGAGCTGACAAGGAGTGGGAAGCAGAACAGGGCTTCACCCGGGGATGGGTTGCCCACATCTTCCACATGGACGTGGCGGCTGCGCCGTTCAAGCGCCTAGTGGACAGCGGTTGGACGCCATCGGCTGCTATGATGGAGCCCGATAACTACCCCATTGAGATCAAGCGGCCTGAAGGGAAGATCACCCTTGAAGGCACCCGGCGGAACCTGCGCACCCTCATCGAATACGTCGAGGGTTGGCTGAACGGTCGGGGCGCAAAGGGTATCGATAGCCTGGCGGGTAAGCCGGGCCTACACCCTGCGCTCATGGAAGACCTGGCAACAGCACGTATCTCCGTGGCCCAGACAGCTCAGCGGATCATCCACTCGGCAAAAGACGAGGTTTCCGGAGAGGTGCACGATGTTCCGCTGGTGAAGCGGGTGCTCCTGTCAGAGGAAGAGGACATCGTCAAACAGTTGGGTGTTAACGCTTCTGCAGAGGCCATCGACTATTATCGCAGGGCCACGAAAGTCACCATGCAGTGGATCAAGAACTACACGGAGTTTGACTTTCGAAGCCTGGGCTCGTATACAAGAGGCGAACTAGAGGACATTTCTGTCGCGCCTGACGCGCTGTAGACCTAATTTGATTGAATCACGAGAGGGGACACGACATGGCGAGTAGTACCGAAGCGAGAACCCTGGTAGAAGTGCTGGAGAACGGTGCGGCTGACCACCCGGCCCTTGTATCACCGGACGGCCCTACCATCACCTACGATAGCCTGCGCAAGCAGGTAGCTCGACTGATGGGCCAGCTGAAGAGCTTCGGCATACGGAGAGAGGACAGGGTTGCCATCGTGCTGCCCAACGGCCTTGAGGTCATCGCCTCGTTCCTGGCCGTCACAGGTGTTGCCACTGCGGCGCCGCTGAACGCAGCGTACAAGCCTGACGAGTTCGAGTTCTACCTCGACGATACCAACGCCAAAGCGGTCATCACTGGTCCGGACGCTGGCCAGGAGGCCGTGGACGCTGCTCCCAAGGGCGCGATACACATCGTGGTGTCCATGGACGACGATGGTGAGATTAACTTCTCCGGCCCCTCCGGCGCTACGCCTTCAACAGACGCCGACCTTGGTGCAGACGATGTCGCGTTGGTGCTTCACACAAGCGGAACGACATCTCGACCGAAGCGTGTACCTCTGACACATAAGAACCTTACAACGTCCCTACGCAACGTGGCTGCGACGTACAGCTTGAACGAAGACGATGTCTCGCTCTGCATCATGCCGCTGTTCCACGTGCACGGGCTCGTCGCATCCACCCTTTCTACATTCTTTTCGGGTGGCACGGTAGTTGTGCCGCCTCGCTTTAATCCGATGAACTTCTGGCCCGTGGTGAAAGACCACGGCGTGACCTGGTATTCCGCGGTGCCATCGATCCACCAGGCCCTGCTAACGCGGGCTCGCAGCGGCAAGCCCGATGTGCCTGAGACGCTACGGTTCATACGCTCCTGCAGCGCATCTTTGCCGCCCATCGTGATGGACGAGCTGGAGTCTCAGTTCGGCGTACCCGTCGTAGAGGCGTACGGCATGACAGAGGCAGCCCACCAGATGTCGTCCAACCCCCTACCTCCGGGGAATAGGCTTCCCGGCGCTGTGGGGCCGGGCACGGGCGTTGAAGTCGCCATCATGGACGAAGAAGGCACACTGCTTGTCGTCGGGGAGCGCGGTGAGGTGGTCATCAAGGGAGACAACGTCATCACAGGCTATGAGAACAACCCGGAAGCCAACGCCACGTCATTCACCAACGGCTGGTTCCGCACCGGCGACGAAGGTGTCATGGACGCCAACGGCTTCCTTGCCCTGACGGGTCGACTCAAGGAGATGATCAACCGCAGCGGTGAGAAGATATCGCCTCGAGAGATCGACGAAGTGTTGATGGACCACCCGGCAGTAGGCGAGGCTGTAGCCTTCGGGGTAGCCCACCGGATCCACGGTGAGGAGGCCGCAGCGGCCGTTGTCCTCACCGGCGAAGTCACTACAGAAGAACTGATCGCGTTCTGCAAAGAGAAGCTGGCCGACTTTAAGGTCCCGCGGACAATCCATGTGATGGAGGAGATCCCGCGCGGCCCGACGGGTAAGATCTCACGCAGGTTCCTGACAGAGTCCTTTTCCAAGGGCTAGACCCTAGGGCGAGCCCTGGACCCAGGCTGCCTGGCGGTTTGTAGCTAATATGCTTATTTTGTGTTGTCATTCAGAGCGAAGCGAAAAATCCGGATTTTTCGTCGCTCTAGGTCCTCAGAATGACATAGTGTGGCTCTAATATTTGTTCACCATCAACGGAGCATGAGGCACAATGCGGTTTGCAATATACGGCGCAGGAGCCATCGGCGCGTATTTGGGGGCCAAGCTCTCGGTAGCTGGCGATGATGTCGCGCTCATAGCACGCGGCCCACACCTGAAGGCCATGCGCGAGAACGGCGTCCGCATCAAAAGCGCCGAAGGTGACTTCGATGCAAAGCTGTTGGCCACAGACGACCCGGCGGAAGTCGGCGAGGTAGATGTGGTCGTCCTGGCGGTCAAAGCCCACGGCCTGACAGCCATTGCGCCGCTGCTGGAACCGATGCTCGGCCCGGACACCATCGTCCTTCCCGCCCAGAACGGCATCCCCTGGTGGTACTTCCAGGGGCATGGCGGCACGTGGGAGGGCACACAGCTGGAGAGCGTAGATCCGGGCGGGGTCATCACCAAACACATCGCCACAGAGCGCATCGTCGGCTGCGTGGTGTATCCCGCAGCGACCATCGTGGAGCCCGGCGTCATCCAGCACGAGGAAGGCAACCGCTTCTCCATCGGCGAGCTGGACGGCTCATCGTCGGACCGAGTCAAAGCCCTCTCTGCCGCAATCGGAAACGCCGGACTGCGTGCACCCGTGCGCTCCAATATCCGACAGGAGATATGGGTGAAGCTGCTGGGCAACCTGGCCTTCAACCCCGTCAGCGCCCTCACCAAGGCCAGCATGGAGGAGATCGCAAGAGACCCGAACGCCCGCGCGGTGGCCCAGTCCATGATGGAAGAGGCCTACGCTGTAGCCGCAGCTTTGGGTGTTGAGATACCCATCAGCGTGGAGCAGCGGCTGGCTGGCGCGGAGAAGGTCGGCGACCACAAAACATCGATGCTTCAGGACGTGGAGGCTGCAAAGCCCATAGAGATCGACGGACTTGTGGGTTCTGTGCTGGAACTTGGGTCGATGTTGGACATCCCCATGCCATACACCACCACTGTATACGCCTGCACCAAGCTCCTGGCGCAAAAGAGCAGCTAGCTGCCTCTGCTCGCTGGCACGTCTTGTTTCTTGCGCATTAATTCAGTATGAAGCTAGACGTAGTGGAGCAAAAAGCGTTTCCAAACAAAATGCGGTATCATGCGTCCGTTCTCGTTAAAAAATACTTTGCAAGATAACTAGTGGTGTAGAGGGGGAGAAAAGATGTACTTCAACTCAAGACGGTCTGCAATACACGCCAAGCACGGCATGGTGGCTACCAGCCAACCGCTGGCATCCATGGCCGGACTTCGCATGATGATGAACGGCGGCAACGCCATCGACGCTGCTGTAGCAACTGCTGCAGCACTGAACGTCGTCGAACCGATGTCCACGGGCGTGGGTGGTGACCTCTTCTCACTCATTTGGATCGCCAAAGAGAAGCGCGTCGTCGCACTGAACGCCAGCGGTCGAGCACCCTCGGCAGCAGCGATAGAGGACGTGATTAAGGCTGGCCATACCGGCATCCCGAACACCAGCGCCTTCGCTGTATCCGTACCGGGCACCGTGAACGGCTGGGACACCATCCTGAAAGAGTACGGTACCATGCCGCTTTCAGAGGTGCTGAAGCCCGCCATCCAGTACGCCGAGGAGGGATTCCCTGTATCTGACATCGTTGCGTACCAGTGGCAGCGCGACGTTGAGAAGTTGCAGTTGCACCCATCCGGCAATGAGTTGCTGTTGAACGGCCGAGCGCCCAACGAGGGCGATGTCTTCTTCATGCCCAACCTGGCAAAGGTGCTGCGAGGCATCGCAGAGGGCGGCCCGGACGCCTTCTACAAGGGACCGGTTGCAGAGAAGATTGCGGCATACATCCAGGAACTTGGCGGTTGGATGACCACCCAGGACCTGGCGAACGATGCACCTGACTGGGATCAGCCCATCTCCACGGACTACCACGGTGTCACGTGCTGGGAGTGCCCGCCCAACGGCCAGGGGCTCATCGCGCTAATTGCCATGAACATCGTTGAGGGTATGGACATCAAGGGCATGGGTTCCCAATCGGTCGAAGCCTATCACCACGAGATCGAAGCAATGCGTCTGGCATTTGCCGATGGCATGCAGTACATCGGAGACCCACGGACGGACTATGTGCCTATCGATGAGCTGCTGTCCAAGTCGTACGCGGAAGACCGACGTGGCCTCATCAACAAGGACCGCGCGATGGCTGCGGCAGACTTTGGGAAGATCCCCGCTATCCATGACACTGTCTATCTCTCCGCTGTGGACGAGGAGGGCAACGGTTGCTCCTTCATCAACAGCCTGTTCGCAGGGTTCGGCTCCGGTCTGGTTGTTCCCGGCACGGGTATCGCCCTTCAGAACCGGGCAGCTCTGTTCTCGCTGAACCCCGATCACCCCAACGCATTGGCACCCAACAAACGCCCGTTCCACACCATCATCCCGGCGATGGCGACCAAGAATGACGAGCTCTGGTTGAGCTTTGGCGTTATGGGCGGCTTCATGCAGGCTCAGGGCCACATGCAGGTCATCTCCAACATGGTGGACTTCGATATGGGCCCGCAGCAGGCCATTGATGCGCTGCGATTCAGCGTCGACCTTGAAGGCGGAGTCACCCTAGAAGAGGAGATCGACCCGAAGATCGTCAAGGGCCTGGAGGACAAGGGCCACACCGTTGGCATCCGAGAGGGCTACTCACGGGTCACCATGGGTGGTGCGCAGATCATTGAGCGGAACCCGGAGACGGGTATGCTTATGGGCGCATCGGAGCCCAGGAAGTCGGGCTCAGCCGTCGGCTGGTAGGGGGCTTAGCCCCTTTTGAGACCTGAGAACTAGCCAGGACGAACATAGTTTGTTGAAGCAAAGAAGGAGCCCGCTACAAGCAGCGGGCTCCTTCTAATTGTTCTACCTAATTGGATGGAGAAGGCTTATCTCCCCTTGGCCAGTGAGAACGGCCCAAGGCGTTTCCTGGTCCTGCGGGCCACACCTGTTTTGTGGGCAGCGCTGGCTACTTCCCGAGCTACTTTGCGGACAACACCAAGGTCGAAGATGCTGGGGACGATGAAGTCCTCGTTCAGGTCGCTTTTAGGCACCCCTGACGCGATTGCGTGGGCGGCGGCCAGCTTCATCTCCTCGTTGATCTCCCGAGCCCGGACATCTAGAGCCCCTCGGAACATGCCGGGAAAGCACAGGGCGTTGTTTATCTGGTTCGGGTAGTCGGAGCGACCCGTGGCCATGACTCGCACCATGCCCTCGACCTCTTCAGGCCAGATCTCCGGGTCAGGGTTTGCCATTGCGAACACAATGGGGTCCACTTTCATGTTGGAAACCATCTTCGGCGTCAGCACGTTGGGACCGGAGAGGCCCAGGAACACGTCTGCATCGCCCAACGCGACACTGAGGTCACCTTCGATGTTATCGGGGTTGGAAATCTCACCAAACGCCTCATGGGCCGTGTTGCCTTTAAATTCGGCACCGCGATGGAGGATTCCCTGTCGGTCGCACCCGATGAGGTTGGTCACTCCCGCAGACATGAGAATCTTGCCGCAGGCGATGCCACCGGCACCGATGCCGTTGACCACAACCTTCAGGTCTTCCATGCGCTTGCCCGTAATCTTTAGGGCGTTGATAAGGGCTGCCAGCAGAACCACTGCCGTGCCGTGCTGGTCATCGTGGAAGACGGGGATGTCCAGTTCGTCCTTGAGTCGTTGCTCTATATAGAAGCATCGTGGGGCAGAGATGTCCTCCAGGTTGATGCCCCCGAACCCAACGGAGATGTTCTTCACCGTCTCCACGATCTCATCCGGATCATTGGTGTCCAGGCAGATCGGCCAGGCGTCAACACCAGCCATCTCTTTGAACAACACCGATTTGCCCTCCATGACTGGAAGCGCTGCAGCGGGGCCCATATCGCCCAGGCCCAGGACCGCTGAGCCATCCGTGACGATGGCGACGCTGTTGCCCTTGCCGGTCAACGTCCAAACAGCGCTGGGGTCTTCATAGATGGCGGTGGTCACACGCCCCACGCCAGGGGTGTACACGATGGACATGTCATTACGAGTCTTGACAGGTGTCTTGCTCGTTATCTCGATCTTACCGCCAAGGTGGCGGAGGAAGATGGGGTCAGAGACGCTCATGACCCGGATCTCAGACAGGGTCTTGAGTCGTTTGACGATATCCTCGCCGTGGGACGAGTCGCGTGTGTTGATGGTGATGTCACGGATCATGCCGCGTCGACTCGACGACACTGTGTCTATCGCGCCGATGTCGCCGCCAGCGTCGCCGATAGCCGAAGTGATCTCGCCGAGCATACCCACGCGATTGGGGTATTCTGCCCGGACAGTGATGCTGTAAGCGATGCTGGGCTGCTTCTCGGCCATTGGTAGCGACTCCGTTCTAAGAACGATTTCCTGTGACTATTATCACAGTTGTGGATACAGGATTCAATTGCGTTGGATGCATCCCGCATGAAAGAGGCGCAACGTGTGTCAGGGCTACGACCCGGTGGTGTTATGAACCTGAGCTGAAAAGCGCTATCTGTCGGAGTTATGCGTAGTACTATGCGTTGGCATTAACGTTTCCCGGAAACGTTGATAGGGCTAACTTTGGCGGGAGTAGAATCGTTTAGTACAATGGTGGATACTGATCGC
Source organism: uncultured Dehalococcoidia bacterium (assembly GCA_913049785.1). Classification (GTDB taxonomy): domain Bacteria; phylum Chloroflexota; class Dehalococcoidia; order Lucifugimonadales; family UBA1127; genus UBA1127. The sequence continues at coordinate 49,445 of CAJWXP010000011.1, forward strand.
CGACGTAACACACGCGTAATGGGTGGTGTGTCACTATTATCGTGGCTCAAAAAGACTTTAGATACATCATGTACATGGATGGCCGTCCCCGGTAGGGTCGGAGATAGGACAGAAGGATGACTATGTTGAATATGAAATCCACACGACTGATGCAGATTCTGGCCGCGGTGATGCTGATGGCACTCAGTGCGACTTCAGCCTTTGGCCAGGGCAAGCCACTACTATCGACGTGATCATCGGCTTCAACAGCTCGCCTGGCGCGGCTGAGAACGCCCTCATCGATGGTGTGGGTGGCACGGTCAACGGAAGGTTCAGCATCATCTCGGCTGTGACCGCAACCGTTCCTACCAACGCTATCAAAGGCCTTCAGTCCAACCCCAACGTGGCCTATGTTGAAGAGGACGGATTCAAGGAGTTGCACACCAACTCTGCTGTAGGCGAACTCCAGTGGGGCGTAAACCGGATTGATGCTGATGCGGCATGGGCTGGCAACATCGGCGCAGGCCTTGTTGACGCAGAGAACGCGGTTCTCGGCACAACGGCTGGTAACGACCTCCCCGGTGGCGGTGGCCCAGCGCCCACGCCAACCCCGGCACCTGATCCCACACCCACGCCGGTACCTGGCGGAGGCGCCGTCTACCACTCTTCTGACATTAGCACTGTGGCACCCAAGAAGGGTTCCTGGTACCGACTTGCTGCCACCATCACTGTCAGAGCAGATGATGAGAGCCTGGCTCCAGAGGGAGCAACGGTCACCGGCAGGATCACCCGTGATGGCAACTCGTTCAGCTATGCCCAGACCGTGGACGCCAACGGCCAGGTATCATTTAACCTCAGGACTCAATTGGAGGGGACGACCTACACAGTGGTCGTTGACAGCGTCAATGATGGCGGCGGAAGCTCCTTTGATACATTGAGGGAGTGTGCTACAAGGACGGTCACCATAGGAGCCGCTCAGGGCGACTGCGCGCCTGGGGCGTCGCACTAGCACCGCCATGGGGTAACTCGTTAAAAGCGAACAACAGGGAAAGGGCTCCACATGGGGCTCTTTCCTTTGCGCTAAGCCATCCGTAGTAGAGTTGAAGAGTCTGCTAGGCGTGCTGATGCGTACTAGAGAATGTGGAATAGCATCGTGTACTCCAAGGCTGCATCTAAGACATTGAACACAGGATACGAGGGAAGAATGTTGGCGACACGGAAGCGTACGTTTCTTGGTATAGTTGTGGTTCTGGTTGGGATTCTTGCTGCGGCCTGCTCTAGTGGGTCTGACGCAGAAAGCACGCCGCCGTTGTCCGCTGCTGCACCAACTGGTTCAACGACAACCGCTGTTGCGCCTGCACCGGACGGCCCGCTAGCCGCTGACTTCACTATGCCGCTCTACAACGGAGCTGAGTTTTTTGATGGCGCTACCGAAGTGACGTTGGCGAGCCTGCAGGGTAGGCCTGTCATCGTGAACTTCTGGGCGTCCCTCTGCCCACCCTGTCGCGCTGAGATGCCTGACTTCCAGGAACTCTGGGAGGAGCTGCAGACCATTGGCAGTGACGCCATCGTGTTGGGGGTGGATGTCGGGACCCTTACCGGCCTCGGCGACCGCGAGCAGGCCATCGAATTCCTGGATACCATCGACCTCACGTACCCGACGGGCCAGGCTACCGACGCAGACATCGTGCGGGACTATAAGGTGCTGGGTATGCCAACAACGGTCTTTGTCCACAGAAACGGCACCGTCATGCGGACGTGGACCGGGGCCATCACGGGTGACAAGCTCCGTGAGATCACCCAGGAACTCATCAGTTCCTAATCAGGCCCTGGCTCATTAGCCAAACCAGTGAATTCACGGGTGTTTGAACCTACTTTCGCACCTCCATCGTGTGCTATACTCCCGCGCAATTACTCCGATATGACTCTTAGCCTCATGTGGCGTCGTGGCTGTACAACCCTCCACACCGGCAAGCGGGAAGTTTCTGCAGGAGGTGTACATGGCGTTTGAAGACAGGACTCTTGAGTGTTTGGCGTGCGGCGCGGAGTTCACGTTCTCAAGTGGGGAGCAGGAGTTCTTCCAGGAACGGGGGCTGGCCAACGACCCTGTTCGATGCCCATCCTGTCGCGCGGCTAGACGCAGGACAAGAGCGGGTGTCGGCGGAAACGTCAGGCAGATGCACGCCGTAGTGTGCGCTGAGTGCGGGGTAGACACTGAAGTCCCCTTTGAGCCGAAGCTGGGCACACCGGTCTACTGCAGCGATTGTTTTGCCGTTGCCGGCAGCAAGTAACCGTTCCATGACGTTGAGCGTTCTATGAACGTTGCGGTATGTGTTGTCACCCTCCAGCTCCTCGATACACACTCGTTGAAAGAGAAGCGAGGCCTCCTCCAATCACTCATGACCCGACTGCGTCGTCGATTCAACGTGTCGATCGCTGAAGTCGAGGGCCAAGACGATTTCCATGAGGGGGTTCTGGGCATTTCGTGTGTCAACACCGCTGCGGGCCACGCTCAGGAAACTATTGACAGCGTTGTCAGGTTCATTGAGAGCGAGATCGTCGGTCGCGCCGAAGTGGTGGACATCCAAACGGAGGTCTTGGGCGGCTTTGATGGTGGTTTGAACTGTTAGGGCGTCCTGGATATTCTTCGTTGACGCCTTCAGACGGATAATGAGTACATGATCGCGATAGCGATGGGTCTGAATGCCAACTTGCGCCGGGTTGTGCTTGGTGTGATCCTCGCCTTCACTCTGGTATTTATCGCTACCTACATTGCAGGAGTGGTTGGTTTGATCGATCGCATGTTCATCTATTTTCCTGACAAGACTGTCTCCACATCACCGGAGAGTCTTGGCCTGGTCTACGAAGAGGTGTTTTTCGATACCGATGACGGCTACCGACTACACGGGTGGTACGTGCCTGGGGAGCTGGATGTGACCTTCCTCTGGTTCCACGGGAACGCGGGTAACATCGCCGGTCGTTTGGCAAATCTGAAGCTGATCCACGATGAGCTTCAGGTGAACGTGTTCCTCTTCGATTATCGAGGGTACGGCCGCAGCCAGGGAGGGCCATCTCAGAAAGGACTGTACCAGGATGCAGAAGCGGCCCTTACGTACCTAAGGGCGAGGGAAAATGGCGCACAAGCAAAGATTACCTACTTCGGGCGTTCCTTGGGAGCTGCTGTAGCTGTTGAGCTTGCCATTCATCACCGCCCGTACGGCCTTATCCTGGAGTCTGCGTTTCCGTCTATTCCGTACATGTCTGAGCACAACTATCCGCTTGTCCCCAAATGGTTGGTTAAGGTATTTGTCCGAGCGCGCTACGACTCCTTGGGCAGAATATCGGGAGTGGATGCACCGATGCTGATGCTCCACGGAGACAGCGACGACATCGTACCCATCGAGGCGGGACGAACCCTCTTTGACGCAGCAGAGGAGCCTAAATCGTTCTATGTAATCCTCGGTGCTGGCCACAACGATATTCCCACCGCAGGAGGACCGGACTACTTCAAAAGACTGAGGAGCTTTGTCGATGGGTTGGGGCTTTAGTCCCCTCGCCGCAGCGACATGTTCGGGTGTGGTTTACGCGGTAGTTGACACATAACTCACCCATGCGTACTCTGTGCCGCAGGGGAGGGAGCTTGCTTCAATCTATGTGGGTTGAGGCTGGCTGTGTGGCGTGTTCTCCCCAAAACGGCTGAACAGACTGCGAACTATCGGTTAGCCGTAACGTGTGGTGGGGAGGGCGAGCGATGTTGACTGCCCAGGAAGATTCCACTCTCACGGGTGTTGGATCGGGTACACCAATGGGAGACCTCTTACGAAGGTACTGGTACCCCATTGCGGCCGCGGAACAGCTGGAAGACAAACCGATAAAGGCTGTCACCCTGTTGGGGGAGTCGCTTGTGCTGTACCGCGACGGCGGTGGCCGGCTGGGCCTGGTGGCGGAAGCATGCGCCCATCGACGCGTCTCTCTGGTATATGGCATCCCTGAGAACGAAGGGATCCGCTGTGCGTACCACGGCTGGCGGTACGATGCCGATGGCAAGTGCATCGAGCAGCCCGCAGAGGACGATTCCAGCCTTTCGCAAAACCCCGTGAGCATCCAAGCCTACCGGGTGGAAGAACTTGGAGGGCTCATCTTCGCCTACCTGGGTCCTAACCCCGCCCCTCTCCTGCCTCGGTATAACCTGCTGTCCTGGGAAGACGCCGTGTGGGAAGCAAATGGCAGCGTCATCCCCTGTAACTGGTTGCAGGTGATGGAGAACATGTTTGACCCGATCCACGTTGAGTGGCTTCACGGTCGGTTTTTTGCCCATGTACTCGCTCAGAGGAGTGAAGAGCAAGCTGAAACGTTCTTGGCCCGTCATGCGCCGACTCACATGAAAAAGATCGCGTTTGATAGGTTTGAGCACGGCGTCATCCAGCGTTCTCTGTCTAAGTCCGAGGAGGAGCCTAACTGGAAGACCGGAGATGCCCTGTTCTTCCCCACAACCATGTTGTTGGGTCCGTCCAAGGTCTCAGGCTCCGCCATTTTCATCGTCCCGATAGACGACACGCATACGTGGTTCCTGTTACACATGGCGAACCGGGTGGATGTCCAGTTGCCAAAGCAGGAACGATGCTCCTACTTCGATGTGCCCGGCGCCAACGATGACGGCACGCTCAAGACGGGCACAGCCCACGGTCAGGATTATATGGTCGCTGTCACTCCTGGTGAGATCACCCCTCGCAACAAGGAGCATCTTGGTAGGTCCGACGCTGGCATCGTCCTCTACCGGCAACTTTTGCAGGACCAGATGGCGTTGGTAGGAGACGGTGGTGAACCGATCAACGTCCGCAGAAATGAAAAGGAAAACCAGTGCATCGAACTGCCAAAGGTAGGTGAGACATCGATGGGTAACGGGCACATGGAAGTGCTGTTCTGTTAGGGCTTCTGAAAATCGTGAAGTAGCACACCGTCCAGAACCTGTGAGCGGCCCGGCGCGCCTGGTCGGGTACACATGGTGATGAAGTTGGCCGTGGTGACCTCCTCCACTTCCTCTACCGTGATTCCCTTCAGTTCAGCAAGCTTCTCCGCAACCTGTCGCACGTCCTTGGGTTCTGTCCAGTTCTCTCGCTTGCCTTTGAATGGTTGGGGGTAGGTGTCCGTCTCCAGCACGATGCTTCCCAGCGGCAGTGACGCAGCTATCTCCTGCAGTGCTGGTTGCCTGAGCAGCGGCTTGGCCAGGGAGATGTACATCCCAAGCTCCATACACACCCCGGCATCGCGGGCATCACCCTGGAAGTAGTGCATGGCGCCACCTACCTGCCACCCCTGCTCCTGTCGCAACACCTTGAGCACCTCGTTGTGGAGTTCAGGTTGGCCAGGGATCTCGCGGGAGTGGAAGATGACAGGAAGATGGAGTTCCACCGCAAGACGAACCTGCTCTCGGAACGCCTGATACTGCATCGCAAGGTCCGGAGCGCCTCTGTCGAAGTCGAGGCCCGTCTCGCTGACCGCCACCACTCGCGGAGTAGAGTTGGCGGCATCTCGGAGCTGACCGAAGACGACATCGTCGATGGGACCAGTGATGTCCATAGGGTGGATGCCCACGCCCGCAAGCAGCATGGGGTGGGTCTGTGCAAGCTCGACGCAAGCTGCCGACGATTCCAACGTGGTGCCCGCCAGGACGATAGCCCCAACGCCCGCTGCCTGGGCACGGCTCAGTACCCCCTCCAGTTCTCCGTCTGGAAAGTCATCCAGGTGTGTGTGGGAATCTACCAGCATGGTTGTCTCCGGCCTGCTCTTGCCTGTCCAGTCTATTCTATATCTTGAGCTTGAGGTACGCTTAGGGGCAGCGTTCCAATGCCCCTTCAGGAGACCGATTTCTTTGATAGCAAAGACCCTGTTTTTCGCTGGATTGAGCATTCTTGCAGTTGCTTGCGGCTCCCCGGAACCTGAGCAGGGCCTTCCCCCGACGCCCACGCCTGTGCCGCTGGTTTCATCCGCAACAATAGCGCTCCCTACTACGACGTCACCGTCCACGATACCCACGCCCGACCCTGCTGCACGACGAGGCGGTGTACTGAACATCGCTGCCCGCACCGTGGTAGATGACCTGGATGTGCACCGGGAGTTCTCACCGACCCTCGCGGCGTTCGGACCGGGCATCGTGTACAGTCGATTGCTGCGGTTTAGCACCGTGCCGGACGTCCAAACGCCAAGCCTGGCTGTCGAATGCGACCTTTGCTCTAACTGGACATGGGAAAGCCCCACAACCCTGCGGGTCACGCTGCGAGAGGACATTAGATGGCAGGTCATCGCCCCGGTCAACGGACGACTGCTGACTGCCGGCGACGTTGTTGCCAGCTTTGAACGCCAGCGCACTCCCGGCTGGCCGAACGCAGCCCTTCTCCGGAACGTGGAGTCGATGGCGGCTGATGGCGACGCTATCGTGTTCGACCTCAGGTCGCCTGACGCCGACTTCCTGCTGGCCCTTGCGGACGGCCATTCCAAAGTGCTTCCCGTGGAGCTGACGAGCCGGGATGATCTTGGCGATGGGCCGTTCATCGGGAGTGGGCCGTGGATCCTCGATTCAGCGGAATCGAATACGAGGTACGCCTTCTCCGCCAACCAGAACTACTTTGAGCGTGGCTTCCCCTACCTAGAGCGGTTAAACATCTTTGTCCTGACTGACGAGGCTACCCGCCGAGCTGCATTCCTGACCAAGACCCTGGATGTGGATGAGGTGAAGCCCGATGAGTGGGTAGCGTACAAGGAAAGGCATCCTGAGGCTGAATTTGCTCTGTATTCACCACCTGGGGCGGGCATTGAGCTGGCCTTGAACGTGGATTCGCCTACGTTTCAGGACGTCGACGTGCGACGTGCGCTGTTCATGGCCCTGGACCCGTGGTTGCTGAACCAGGAGGTGTGGAGCGGACTGGCTACTGTGGCGGGTGGACTGCCTGCTATCGAGCCGAATTGGTTGCTCAGCGAGACCGAGCTGCGCCAGCACCTGGCTGACCCGGCCCAGGCGCGGCAGTTGCTGAACGGCGCCACGCCGGCGGTGGAGCTACTGGTCGCCGACTTCGGAGACAACTACCTCCGATACGGTGAAGGTGTGCGCGACCAGTTGCAGGCCGTAGGGTTTCAGGTGGAGATGACACCGCTGAACCCCACGCTCTACAACACCCAGGTGTGGCGGGACGGGCTGTTCCAGGCGTATCTAGGTCCAACGCCGCCGGTGAACGGCCCCAATGGCTACCTGTTCGGGCTGGTTCGCACCGATGGGAAATGGAGCAAAACCCGCTTCAGCGAAGTGACCATCAACGACGCGATCGACTCGCAGTCGTCAGAGCTGGATGTGGTCAAGCGACAGGGCATCGTGAAGGGGATATCACAGCGCTTGTTGGCAGAGGGGGTGCGGTTCATGCCAGCGGCGCAGGTACAAGGCTGGAGTTGGTGGCCACACGTCCAGAACCTGCACGTCAACTTCGCGAACTATGAGTACTACTTCTGGTCGCAGGTGTGGATAGAGGAGTAGGTCAGGAGCTAGCCAGGAAGGGCTGAAGACCCTGGTCTAACGCTACCCATGCCAGCAGGGCGCACTTCACGCGTATGGGGTAGTTTCTCACGCTGATCAGACCCGCCAGGTCGCCAAGTCGGGCGGTATCCTCTGCATCTATAGGCTGGCCCTGCATCATACGCTGGAAGGTTGCAGATAACGTGCTTGCCTCCGCCGGGGACATGTGTTGGATAGCCTCTGACAGCATGGAGAGCGAGGCCTGGCAGATGGAACAGCCCTCTCCGTGGATGCCTACCTCCGCTAGCACACCATCTTTGATATGAGCCTGGATAGTCGTTTCATCACCACAGAAGGGATTGACCTCTGTTGCGTTGAGGTCAGGGTTGTCCAGGGATTTGCTGTTGCGGGGGTTGCGAGAGTGGTCAAGGATCAGCTTTTGCTGAGCATCGCCAATCGCCCCCCAGCCTATGGAAGCTGGACTATCAGGCACAGGAGTCTCATCCAACGGCTGGCTCATGCCGAGCGTTCTCGCAATGTCTGTATTGTGGTCATGGTATAAGACCTCGCTTCAAATACCCGAAAAAACCCATTCATCCATAGAAGCAGCGACATCATGTCAATGCTTCTATGGTCTATGATGACTCTATTCTACACAAGGCAGAAGAAGGGAGAAGCGGACTAATCGGTGCTCGATTTCAGTAGGCCCGCTGCCTCGCTTGCCCGGATAGCCTGTGTCCGGTTCTTCACTCCCAGTTTCTGATACAGGTTCCGGAGGTGATAATTCACCGTGTTCTCGCTCACTACCAACTCTGCTGCAATCTGTTTGGTTGGTGCGGCACTGGCTAACCGCATCAGGACCTCACGCTCCCTGGTGGTAACCCCCGGCCCCTGATTCTGGCTGCGATCTTCCGCCAGGGATCCAAGAACGGAAGCAGACACCAATGAACCTCCTGCAAATACCGTCCGGATGCCGCTGAGGATTTCCTCACGACCTGCACCCTTCACCAGGTAGCCCTTTGCTCCAGCCCTGATCCCTTCACGGACGTGGTCGTCATCGTCATAGACGGTGAGTAGGATCACCTTGCAACCTGGAAGGGCTTCCATGATGCGCTTTGTGGCTTCAATACCGTTCACGGAGGGCATGTGGATGTCCATGAGAATGACGTCTGGTTCCAGCTCTTGAGCTTTCACAATAGCCCAATCACCAGTGTCAGCCTCACCAACAACCTCCATGTCATCTACCGTCTCCAACCAGGCTTTGGTGCCATGACGGGCCAGCTCATGGTCATCTACCAGCAGGATTCTGCACATACCCAACTCCACGGGCAGGGCATCCAAGATGTCAGCAGCAATTTGATTGGCAAAGACGGTGTGATCTCCAGCATTGACGATGATGCCGTTGGGTGACATCTCCACCAATCGCTGATAGAGAAGGGGAAGTTCTCCTGCTTCCATCTCAGCGATGTGGGCTGATTTACCGGCAATGCTGGCTCTGTTGCGAGAGTCTTTTGTGGACATTCCGTGCCTCCGTGATGCGATAAAAGTTGGTTGGGGGAGGTAGGTGGGTTAGCAGCGTAACGAACTCACATCGGCTGCACACCACTACTAATTATTGTTGTTTCCCACTAATTTTAGTAGGTTTAGGGCCAAGTGGGGAATACTCAGCCAAAATAGTAGGAATGGCGGGTAGGCAGTTGGCAAAGGATGCGGTGATGGCGGGCTAGAGGATCGTGTCTTCAGGCCAATCCAACATCTGGACTTCGGCAGTTGCACCGGCGGGCATCTCAGTCAGGTTCTCCGGGCAGATGGCAAGCCCGTTGGCCCTGGCCATTGATGTAAGGATGTTACTTCCCTGTGGTCCCGTCAGCGTTGCGTAGTAGCGGCCATCCTCTTTGGTGACGATCGCTCGAGCGTAAACCCTTCGACCATCGAAGTTGTGGATGGCTTCTCGCAACGTAGCTTGGACGGTAGGCTTGGCGAAGTTCGTCTGGCCAAGCATCTTGAGGATCGCCGGCCGGCAGAACTGCTCAAAGGCCACCAACGCGCTCACGGGATTGCCCGGCAGTCCGATGTGCGGTACGCGGCTACCGTCAGGAGCGTGGAGCGCACCGAAGGCCAGGGGCCGGGCAGGACGCATACGCACAGACCAGAACGCGATCTCCCCGCGCTGCATCAAGACATCTTTAACGAAATCGTAGTCGCCTTTAGACACGCCAGCAGAGGTGATCAGCAGGTCTGCGGAAAGCCCCTCTTCCAGCTTGCGGTTGGTGTCTTCAAGGTTGTCGCGGGCTATGCCCAACATCTTAGGTATTCCGCCATAGCGCTGTATCGCCGCTGCTACGCCAAAGCTGTTGGAGTCATAGATCTTGCCACCGCCGGGGGCCTCGCCAGGCAGCATGAGCTCATCACCTGTCGACAGCACCGCTACGACAGGTCGACGTAGCACTCGAGCGCGGTCACGGCCCACCGACGCCAGCACACCGATCTCGGCGGAGCGCAGGGTGGCGCCGCTGTGGAGTACTGTATCGCCCTTGCGAAGATCCTCGCCCGCCGGACGCAGGTTTGTGCCATTGGTGACTTCCTGCATGATGGCGATGCGATCTAGGACCGCCCCGGAGGCTTTGCGCTGCACCTCGTCCGTGTCCTCAAAGGGAACCACGGCGTCAGTGCCGGGAGGGATGGGCGCGCCGGTCATGATGCGGATGGCGGTGCCGGGCTGCAGGTCACGGTCAGGCAGCGATCCGGCGGCGATGTAGCCGATGACCGGGAGCTCTACTGGGTTGGTTGCAGATGCGCCGACGGTATCGGCGAAACGCACCGCGAAGCCGTCCATTGCCGAGTTGTCCATCGGCGGGAGGTCCAGTGGTGAGGTGACGTCCTCTGCCAGGGTCTGGCCCAGGGCTTCCAACAGCGAGCGTTCTTCGGCCTCCAACGGCGACACGTAGCCCAGGATGCGCTCCAACGCATCCTCGACGCTGAGCATGTCCTCACGATGGCTGCTGTGGTGATGATGTTCTGCCATGACGCTAGTGTACCGCTCTCCTTTTAGAGTGGGGGCATGTGTGCCTGGGACTGGCCTGCGGGCCAGAGGGGCCGTGTTTTAGCCCCCTCGCCGCGGCGATATTTTAGGTGACCGCAGGCACTTGTATGCAAGGTTCAACCTTGCTACCGTTGGGTGGCACCAAGCTCTTTTTGTAATCGAGCCAGCGTCCGCTCCATCGCTTTGGTGACCTCTTCCGCTGTCAGAGTACGGTCCTGGGCCTGGAGGAACACACGGTATGCCAGCGACCGTACGCCATCCTCCACCTGGGAGCCCACGTACACATCGAACAGGGTTGCGCGTGCGACGAGCGGGTGCTGCTCGATGATGGTCTGTACCCTGGCGGCAGGTATGTCCACCGGAACCGTGAGGGCCAGGTCTCGCAGCGCGCCGGGGTAGATGGACGGCCCGCGGAATCTAAGACCCACGTCGGGGAGGGCCGTCAGCAGCGCAGCCAGATCGATCTCGAAGTAGACAGCGCGGTCTGCACGTACATCGAAGTGCTCCAGCACCGTTGGGTGGATCTCGCCGAGCTGGGCTATCTGCTGGCCGTTCGCCGTTACCACAGCGCTGCGACCGGGGTAGTAGAAAGAATCGTCCGTTGATTCGTAGGCTGCCACGACTCCCAATCGCTCGAACAACGTTTCTAACACGCCCTTTGCATCGTAGAAGCCTGTGGCCGTTTCTTCACCAGCCCAGGTGGAAAGCGCGCCGGGGCCAGCCATGATGCCAGCGGCCACTTCCGGTTCTTCAGGGAGGCCCTCGCCGTAGAACAGGTACTCCCTGCCTACCTCAAAGTACCACTGCGGGACGTTGTCGTGGCGTTGGTTGGTTGCTAGCGACTTCAGCAGGCCGGGCTTCAGCGTTGTACGAAGATACTCGTGTTCAGGGCTCATGGGGTTGGCAGCGCGCAGCAGCTCAGGCTCCTTGTCACCGTTGCCCGAGCCCTTCGTCACTTCGATGGACTGCCCGCTGACCATGGAGTAGTTGATGACCTCTTGCAGCCCTGCGGCGGCCAGCAGGTCACGGACATCTTCCTTGAGCTCGCGCGATGGGTCAGGTTGGCTGAGAGGGATGGGTGTGGAGAGCATCGTCGTTGGGATACGGTCGTAGCCGATGACGCGCGCAATCTCCTCCACCAGGTCTTCTTCGATGGTGATGTCTGCCCGCCATGCCGGAACGGTGGCTTCGACGGCGTCTTTCCCGACCCCTTTGCATTCGAAGCCAAGCGTCGTGAGCGTCTTGGTCACTTCATCCAACGGGACAGTGATGCCAAGCACCTTTTCGAGTCGAGCAAGGGTCAACGTGACCACCGCCGCGTCTTGCTTACCGGGATAGATATCGATGATGCCCTTGGCTACCGTGCCGCCGGCCACTTCAAACATGAGCCTGGTGGCGCGCCGCAGAGCCAGCGGGGGAAGCTCAGGACGCCAGCCCTTCTCGAACCGCTGAGACGCCTCCGACCGCAACTTGAGCGCATCGCCGGTGCGACGGGTGTTGAACGGGTGCCAGCTTGCCGATTCCAGCAGGATGGTGGTGGTGGCCTCCGTGACCTCCGTGTTGCCGCCGCCCATGACACCTGCCAGGCCGATGACGCCGCCGGGGTCTGCGATGACCATCATCGGGGGCTGCAGCTTCCTCTCGATCCCG
>CAJWXP010000012.1 GCA_913049785.1 uncultured Dehalococcoidia bacterium
TGAGAGTAGTGGATAACCTTTAGAACACCATGATCAGAACCAAAGACTTCCTCCAAGATATTGAAAGCATCTCCACCGAAGGTGATAATCGTGGGCTTGTCAGCTCCTACGTCCTGCAGCTCCTGCTGGAAGCTCATTACATTCTTAGTAACCACCGAGGGGTTGGCACGTAGATAGCTCACAACGTTCTTGGATTCCTTTTCCGGGAAATCCTTAATGATATCCGTCATGTAAGCTCCCCATACAGGAGTTCCTTCGAGTGCGTATCTGATTTTGTAATCACCTCCGCCGCTCGAGTGAAAATTCTGGAAGGGGTGGTTGACCACCCCAGCTTTAGAACCATTCAATCCAACCAGTATGATGTTGGGTTGTAGTTTCAATAGGACATCTTCGGAATCAAAGGCACTCAAATCATCCATATTGCTTTTGGGTTTGACCCCAGCGGGCGTCCATATTGCCCAACTGGCACGTAACCCATAGTTTGCTTTTACGAATTCAAAGGTGTCTCGTGAAATGGACAATCTTGCGCTCCAAATACACCGCTCAAGAGTACTGGCAGTAAGTTCATCGCAAAATGATATACCTGCGGTCAACGGAGAGGATTATTTCTGGCTTAGTCGGGGGGATGTAGCGGATAGTCTAATCAGGAAGTAGTCCAACATAGGAATGTACGTAGGAGAAATATCGGACTTTACTATAGGGAAACATGTAGGGAAACTTATCGTCGTACCGGGTGTAGAAACGCCCATAAACAATACAGAACTGGCATAGGGAACGCCTAAAGGAACGTCCTAAGGAACGTGATGCGTGATGTCTTCCCTCTAGAGGGTATGGCCTAGCATACGTTCTAGTGTACGGATGATAGACCTCGTTCCCTAGGATGGGTGCTGTTTTGTTAGCTCTCGTACATAGAACCCTATATAGTTCATACACTTTATTTGGGATGTTGCTACTAACGCTGCTACTTATATAACCCCTATTTCTATGCGGAAAACAATACGGAAACTCTATCGTTCTATGGATAGAGACCCTTATAGAACTCGTCCCTATCCATCTCTCCCCTGTCATAATCATCGGGTATGTAAAACTCTTTACTTGGGTCTGCATAGTCGAGGCCATCTGGGGCTCCGTCCATATAGGGGGAGGTGCAGCCACCAATACTCTCGCAGAACTCTTTGCGGGCTTGTTGCTCGGCATTAGTTTCTCTCATGCCAATAATCAGGACTAAAATGCCAATTACCATGAGAGCAAACACCCCACACAACAGCACCGTCCCAAAAGTGTTAATGCTAATTTGGAGATTGATATAATAGAATTATGAAAGCAAATTTGAAGGCCGCGGGACCGATTCTATAAGTGGGATCCATCGTAGGTCATTCACATTCGGTTCGTCGTCTCGAAGTTCGAAAATCAAAGACACGTTAGGAGTAAATTATGCTTACGCAAGAAGAGAACGATTTGCTATGCCAGGTGGGTGCGGGCACTCCAATGGGCGAATTGATGCGGCGATACTGGTTACCCGCGACCTACGACTGGGAACTGGAGCCGGATGGACAACCCCAAAGGGTAAAGCTGCTTGGCGAGGATTTGCTGGCGTGGCGCGATAGCAGCGGCAACGCTGCCTTCACTCAGAATCTGTGCCCCCATCGCGGTGCTAGCCTCTATTTCGGACGTAATGAGGAGGAAGGTTTGCGTTGTGCCTACCACGGGTGGAAGTTTGACGTGGATGGTAACTGCGTGGACATGCCGAATGAACCTTCGACCAGTAACTTTAAGAACAAACTGAAGATCACGTCGTACAAGGGTGCGGATTTTGGTGGCATCACCTGGGTCTATATGGGCCCAGATCAGGAGAATCCTCCTGGTGTGCCACAGTTCGAGTGGGGCTTGGTACCAGAGGTCCAGCGACGCCACTACGCGCGATTCATCTATGAGTGCAACTGGATGCAAGCTGTCGAAGGAGAGTTGGACTCCACGCACGCCCCGTTCTTACATGGTCGACTCCGTATGGAAGACGACCCCAAGTATGGAGGATACACGGCAGAAAAAATCGCTGACTTCTATATACAAAACACGGACTATGGACTGGTATACGGCGCAGAACGAAAACAGGCAGACGGGAACTCTTACTGGCGTGCCACACACTTCCTTTTCCCCTTCTATGGCATGTTCCCTGCAACGCCTATCAAAGTGCCACTATCCATCTACGTCCCCATCGATGACCACTACACAATGCACTTCGGCTTGGAGTGGCATCCGACCAAGGAACTCAAGGGCAACCGGTGGCCAGTTGAGACTATGCATGAAGCGGTGAATCTATCGCTTGGTTCAGGCCCGTGGAAACCAGAGAAAAAAGGGATGTTCTACTCCAAGTGGTGGCCTGAAATGAGCCCAGAGACGGATTTTCACATGGATTTAGAAACCAAGAAAAACTTCAGCTACACTGGCATCCCTAATGTTCGCCAACAAGATGCGGCTCTTGAGTGGAGTATGGGGCCAATCATGGATCGTACCAAGGAACACCTAGGTACCGCCGATGCGACGGTTATCAGGACGCGTCGTCTCCTGATTGCCGCCGCTCGCGCACTGGCTGAGGACGGTACTCCTCCACCCGGGTCACAAAACCCGGAGTTATATAAAGTGCGATCATGTTCAGTCGTATTGGCCGGGGGTGAAGAATGGTTGGAAGCTCTCGGACCGTGGTTCTATGCAAAGACGGATGAATACCCTGAAGCTGCAGGGGCAATGACGGGCCAATAGAACTACCACAATAACTATATTAGCTACGCTAGTTCCAAGGGAACAGGATGAAGGCAGCCGAGGCTATCATGTGATTGGATTTGGGGATCTGATGCCGATGAGGCTGTGGACATTTGCCCTCATCGCCCCATCGAGGGCACTAGTGTTTTTAGCTCATTTACGATGGTCGGGTAACGATCTGCAAGGTTTTGCGTCTCATTAGGGTCCTTGATAATGTCAAACAAGAATTCTTGGTTAGATTTCCTATTCCAGATCAGTTTCCATTGCTGATCGAATACGGCAAACGATCTCCCAAATCCAATCACTAGGTTGCTTGGCGGAGTGGTTGTTGAGTGAGTGAGTTCGTTCCAATAGTCGATCCCGTCAAGTGGATTAAGGCCTATTGGAGTGATACCGGTAGCACTGAGGACTGTTGAGTATAAATCCATCACTGACAGGAATTGATCACTTTTCATTCCTGGGTCGATCGTATTAGGCCAATATAAAGCCCCCGTAGTGCGTATTCCCCCCTCAAATACCTCGGCTTTCCCTCCACGTAATGGGTTATTAAGCGCTCCACCATTATCTTCATTCCCCCCGTTATCACTCAAAAATACAACCAAGGTATTTTCATGTAGAGATTGTTCTTTTAACGTGTCAAGTATGGTTCCCATTGCGCGATCGACTTGCTCTACCATTGCAGCATAGATTTGTCGGTCAGGGTTTTCAAAAAACTGGTATTTCTCTACAAGATCTGAAGGTGCCCGTAAGGGAGTATGAACAGCATTGAAAGCAACGTACATGAAGAAGGGTTCGTCTCGCTTGAGTGATTCAATAAGGGTCACTGCTTCTTGAGCGATTAAGTCGGTTGCATGGCCAGTCTCGTCAACCTGAACACCATTTCTTTGCCAGTCCGTAGCTTTATTACCTTTAGGATTTGGAACTTTATGCGAATCAGAGTCTATTGCGCCGCCAACTAAACCATAAAAATGATCAAATCCTCGGTGTTGTGGAAGGAATTCAGTGTCTACGGATCCACCTAGATGCCATTTCCCTAACATAAACGTCGAATAATTCGCGGCTTTGAAATCTTGGCTAATGAGATTTTCATCCAGTGGTAATCCACCGGTAGTGCCATAGAAATGTTCGTTTTTAACACCGATTGTTAATGGGGATCGACCAGTAAGCAATCCGGCGCGAGTAAGTTCGCATACCGGGAACGTGTAGACGCGATTGAGTTCGATTCCGCCAGCTACAATGTTATCAATCGTAGGTGTCGAAATTTTGCTCCCGTGGTAACCAACATCTCCCCACCCTAAATCATCAACGACGAAGAATAATACGTTAATGGCTTCAGCTACCTGTACAGTTCTGTCGGTATTAGTACCCAACGGCCTCTCGGTTTTTACCTCTTCAATAAGCCTTAAAATTTCAACCTCTGAAGGAAGAACTCCTGGTTGTCCAGCCATGCCTTGGATTCCTTGAACGCCCTGCTGCCCAGGAGAGCCCTGTTGTCCTGAAGCACCTTGGTCGCCTTGAGGGCCCTGTTGTCCTTGTGGACCAGATGGTCCTTGTGCACCGGGCGCCCCAGCGCACGCGGCTCCACACATAAATAATGTCGTCATACAAAGGAGGAATAATATCTTCATAACATGGTGTACATGGTTTTAATTGTTTCCTACTCCACGTTTCGAATCTTGGAAACTTACAACATGTAAACGGTTGGCACAGGGATCTTGTGTTCTTGTTCGCCACCGACCATTAATTGAATTGCTTCACGACTTTGTCCATGATTCGCATACTGTCCGATGCTTAAATGAGTTCCTATGACCATCAGGTGCCATTGATTGGACTACCTACTGAAATATCACCTCCTACCTGAACTGCCTCTATCAGGAGGACCCTGCTGGTTTTGAGGACCAACATTGCGTGTCGCGATAGGGGTTGCTTTATAACAACCAACTGTGTAGGGATATTCCAAGGTTGCATGGTAGTGATATCCCAATCCACCGTGGTGATGACCATGGCATAAGTCTAAATCATCATTAGACATTTCAACTCCACCTTCACCCTTGTAGCCGTATATGGGGAATCCATCATTGATGTATCCGACTAACCCTGAATGACCGCCCTCCAGAGTTTCATTGTCTAATCGCTCTGGAATGAAATGGTAGTGATAATTAGTTCTGGCTGGATGCCCACCGAATATATCAACAATTTCGTGCGCGATAGCATCATTTCCGCGCCCATCTGCTGCATTAAAAATTACTACTCCATTCTTCGTTACGCCGATCGTTCCCAACGAAACACAGGTCGGTGATGGAGCCTCAGAAGGTCTGAGGGTATAGGTGAATGAAGAATTGCTCGCACTGGGGATTCCAGGGTTTCGATCTATCTCAGTAAGCGCAGGATAGTTGGTCATAGGCCAGTCGCCAATCTTACCATCCACCGGGAGATTATTCACATTGATTTGGCGATCTTTAATGGAGAGCGTTTCGGTGTAAATTCCACTTTCGGGGCTAAAAGTTCCTTCGGGTAACCATGGTTTTTTAAGAAAATCCCAGACATTATCCACAAACGAAATCCAGGTAAGCTTCGCTATTGTCGAGCCAGGAGCATTGGGGTTCTTCTCGTCACAAGAATACAGGTACCCTTTTTGAGGCGCAGATGTCGTATGGTAGTTATCGCCTAATCTTAATTTAGTGCAATCTGGCCCTTGGTTATTACCGCAAAGTGCCGACGTAATTGCGAATTGGGATTCGCCGCCTGGTGAAACGGTATTGGATTCTACCGACTCAGAAGTTGCGTTGCTACTAGGCGTTTGGGGTCCTCCCCCAATTAATTTGTTGATGAGCATCGACAGTTCAGCTTCTGAAGGAGATTGGCCAACAGGGCCAGCCTCCCCTTGAATTCCCTGCGGCCCGCGGGAGCCCTGTTGGCCGTCAACACCCTGCACCCCTTGTGGACCGGTAACGCCTGATGGACCTTTAGAACCTGATAACCCCTGTGGTCCGGAGCTTCCAGTACATGAGGTTACAGCTATAAATAATGTTGCCATCAAGAGAAATAATATTTGCATAACCGGCGTATGTACCCTTTAATCTAATTAACTTCACAGGTATAACAGTGTCGGTAACCCATAGAGGTTAGCTCTTCAAACCAGACCGTCTGTCCTTGCACCTTGATGGTTGTTACGTCTGTCATGGTTCTTTTATACACCTATAGGGGCTCTAGGGCGTAGGAGGAAGTACCCGGAATATTCCAAATAGCTCATCCGTGGAGGAGGCATCTCTACCATATCTATATGCGGGGAGACGCGAACCAATGTACCCCCCATGCCGGGCGCTTACCACCTACCGTACCACCTACGCCAACGAACATTAACGGTGGGATGCGATAGGAAACGGGGGTTTTGTACGGAGAAGCGACTACGAGCGGAGGCTTACGGAGCCTATACGCTAGACTTAGGATCATGTGCTTAACAGCGTCCGGGTTCGAGTCCCGGCATCCCCACCAGCCTAATCACACCGTAGGCAACGCCACTGTTTGAATACGGTATCGTGGACATCTTTGGTCGACTGTAAGTAGTCGATGATGATGCGCATGACCTTGCTCTCGCTTGCTATGCCAAACTCATCCTTCATGACGCCTATGAAGGAAATCTGGTCAGGGTTCAGGTCTATCTCGATGGTCTGTTTTTCACCCGCCATTAATAACTCTCCTTATCTACGTCTTGGATTAGACGGGTTCAGCCACAAACACCGGGATCTGCCGGTCCGTCTTGTCCTGATACTCCTGATACGGTGGGTACGCCTCCACGGCGATGGCCCACAACCTACTTCTCTCAGCGGCATCGTCGACTTCACGGACTTTCATGCTGCGAACGACATCGATGTCCCTGATCCCCACGTTGGGGTCAGCTTTCAGATTGTGATACCAGACCGGATGCTGAGGCGCTCCACCCTTGGACGCGACGAGAACGTAATTGCTCCCATCGGCGACACGCATGAGCGGGGTTTTCCTTACTGCGCCGGTCTTGTTTCCCTTGTTGGTGACGATGATGACGGGCAGCCCGGTTTCCCGTAGCGTTGTGCCATCGGCGCCGTTGGTCCGCTCATAGAGCTCCACTTGGTCCGCTACCCAACTGCTGGGACTTGGTACATATTCAGCCATGTGTAGTTCCTATCTATGCTTTGTGGAAACGGACTGTTTCCAACTTGCTAGCCATTGTACTTCAGGCGATGTGTTCCCGCAGGGCCCACCTTCTCCGTTGACACCCTCGACCTCAGGTCTACAATTGCGGCATCCTATCCAGCGCTCGAGACACCAACCGGACGGAGATATCGCATGCAGATCGAGGCAAGGCTTGAAGAACTGGGCATCATACTCCCTGAAGCGCCGGCACCCCTGGCCAACTACGTAGGAGCGGTGCTGTCCGGCAACCACGTGTACCTATCGGGCGCAGGGCCACGGGGCGAGGCTGGTTTCGTGCATCCGGGCAAACTTGGCCGGGAGGTGACCACGGAACAGGGCGCAGAGGCTGCTCGCATATGCGGTATCAACCTTCTGGCGAACCTCAAGGCAGTCATCGGCGACCTCGATCGCGTGGTGCGCATCGTGAAGGTTGCTGGCATGGTGAACTGCGTCCCGGACTTTGCTGACCTGCCTCAGGTGTTGAACGGCTGCTCAGACTTCTTGGTGGAGGTCTTCGGCGATAAGGGCAAGCATGCCAGGGCAGTCATCGGCGTGGCCCAGTTGCCCCTCTCCTTCCCGGTGGAGATCGAGATGATGGTGGAAGTGTCCTGACCAGCAACTACGTTATTGGAAGCATCAACAGGCGGTACGACCGTACTGCCTGTTTTTAGTGGACATGAACCCTTTCCCACGCTGTCGCGTTGTTTACTATAGATTCAGGAATGAGACCCAAGGTGTGAGGATTGGAAGCTCAACCGGATGGGAACGACATGAAATGGAAAGCCACCACCAGGGTGGCGTTGATCGCTCTGTTGGCAGCGCTGGCTATGAACGCTCTCATAGGCATCATCATCGTCCTGAAGGGGGACTTTGGTGACACAGAAGGCAAGCTGCTGGGCACTACGTTCGCACTGGCTTTGTTCACCGTCCTGGCCATACCCAGCACCGTCCAGCTGGGTCGCGGTAGGTTCTACGCGTTAGCCGGATTTGGTATCAGCGTTTCCGTAATCTCGTTTATCCTGGCAGTCTCCGCGATCTGGAGCGACGGCGCCTTTGAGGACGCCCTCCTCACCAAACTCATGGTGACCTTTGGTGTCATGGCCTTCGCCAGCAACCACGCCGCGTTGCTGCTTCTTGCCTCTGCAGCGCCGAAGGTGATCAAAGTCACGCTGATTGCCACGATCACCATACTGGTCGTCATAGCTGCTGCGCTGATCACGTCTGTGTGGGCAGAGGATATGCCGAAGGAGTTGGCTCGCCCTCTAACCGTCTTCGCCATCCTTGATGTCCTGGGTTCCATGGCTGTTCCGATGTTGAGCAAACTGAACCGGCTCTCTGCATCGTAATGGGAGTAAGCAGCTATTAAGCGACACTGCTATCCATCACGCTGGCCCCCTCGCGCTGATGGGGCGTGTGTGGGAGAATAGAGCGACAATGACGCAACCGACGGATGCTAATACCCTGCTGGAGGTCAAGAACCTTCAGATGCACTACCCCATCACGGCTGGCCTTTTCGCACGCAATACCGGCGCTGTGAAGGCAGTGGACGATGTGAGCTTCACCATCGCTCGAGGCGAGACCCTGGGGCTTGTAGGCGAGAGTGGGTGCGGCAAGACCAGCATGGCTCGCAGCATCGTTCAACTCTACAAACCCACATCGGGCGAAGTCCTGTTCGACGGCGAGGACCTAGTGAAGCTCAAGGGTGGCAAGATGCGCGCAATGTACCGTCGAGTGCAGTTCATCTTTCAGGATCCGTACGGCTCTCTGGACCCTCGCATGACCTGCGGCGACATCATTGGCGAACCCCTCAAGGTACACAAGCTGACCAATGGCAAGGACGCATACCGTGCTCGTATTGCCGAGCTGCTTACCCTGGTGGGCCTGAATCCCTACATGGCCAACCGGTTTCCCCACGAGTTCAGCGGCGGTCAACGACAGCGTATCGGCATCGCACGTGCTCTGGCGGTTGAGCCAGAGCTCCTGATCTGCGATGAACCGGTATCGGCCTTGGACGTCTCCGTGCAGGCTCAGATCATCAACTTGCTGGAGGAGCTTCAGGAGAAGTTCGGGCTGACGTATCTCTTCATCGCCCATGACCTGTCGCTGGTGCGGCACATCAGTCATCGCGTCGCCGTGATGTACCTGGGTCGACTGGTGGAAGTGGCGGAGAGCGACGAGTTGTTCTCCAACCCTCAGCACCCGTACACCAAGGCGTTGATGTCCGCGATCCCCCTGCCTGACCCCATTGAGGAGATCAACCGGGAACGCATCGTCCTTCAGGGCGAGCCGCCAAGCCCTGCAAAGCCGCCCCCCGGGTGTGTGTTCAACCCCAGGTGCCCCATTGCTATCGAAGACTGCAAAGCGGCAATCCCAGAGTTGCGAGAGATTTCGCCCGGTCACTTTGTCGCCTGCATCCGAGTCTAGCAGGGCGAGCCTTGCACCCACTCTTACCTGTTGGCAGAATAAGTAAGAGGCTTCGCATTCTGGTATCCTGACTGCCCAGCAACACGAAGAATCGATAGTCTGAGTGACCGGAGGAACAAGCACAATGGCCAGCTACATTCTTCTCCTAACCCTGGCACCTGAGGGTCGCGAGAAAATGATGAAGAACCCCGGAAGCGTTCATGAGGCGCAGGACGCCATCAAAGTCCCTGGCGCGTACGTGTTGGGCCAGTATGGTGTGCTTGGCGACTACGACTTCGTATACATCGTCGAGGCGCCGGACAACGATTCGGCTGCTCGCTTCTCCCTTGAGTTGGGCGTCTATGCAGGAGTGCATGTGGTGACGATGCCGGCCATCCCCTTAGCACGCTTGGAGCATCCGCGTAGCGCGGACAGTGGCGAGGATCTGGAACAGGCGACCATGACCCCACCAGGCCAGGGTGCCATCTAACCCCAGAGCTAGCCCTGCACCCACAAGGCTCAGCCTTGACCCGGTCCCTTGACGGCAGGGCAACGCCCTGCACCCAGGCTACCTGACGGTTACCTAATTCGTTATCCGAGGAAGCGTCCAGCTCGCCTTAACACCTGGGTGGCACACGTTCTACGGGCATCGATGGTACTATGCGGGCGGGCTCACTCCACTCTTGAATCCCAGGGAGACAACTTGGCGAAGCGTACTGTGCCTGTCACCAGGGTCTACTACGGCTGGATCATCGTAGCCGCCATGATCGCCATCGGCGGGATGACCATGATCATCACCGGCCCTACGTTTTCGCTGTTCATCGACCCGATGCAGGAAGATCTGGGGTTCAGCACACAGCTCTTCGGGTGGGCAAACACCGCACGCATCCTCACCGCCGCCGTCAGTGGCCTGTACATCGGCAAACTGCTGGATCGCCATGGCCCTCGCATCCTGCTGGCCATTGCTGGCAGCGTCACGGCTCTGGTGGCCATAAGCATGGGGTTCTTCCACCCCGCCTGGTGGCTTATCGGAGGATTCATGGCGATGGGCTTGGTAGCGATGCAGGGGCCCGCTTCGTTCTACACCAGCCCTTCCGTGGCCAAGTGGTTCGTCCGTGATAGGGCGAAGGCGCTTGGTATCCTCTCAATAGCTGCCCCGGCCGGACTGATATTCGGATTCCCTGCTACAGAGTGGATCATCGACAAACATGGCTGGGAGACCGGCTGGGTGGTCATGGGCGTCGCCAGCATCGTGGTCATCATCCCGGTGTCGTTGATCTTCCTGCGTCGGCAGCCTGAGGACATCGGTCTGCTGCCGGACGGCGATGTCCCGAGCGAAGAAGAATCGACAGGCGACGCATTGGTTTCCGGAGCTAGTACAGAGCATCAGTGGACAAGGGCTGAGGCTATCAGGACCAGGGAATTCTGGCAGCTATCCACGGTATTCAGCCTGTTTGTGTTGGCCACCAACTCCATGCTCATCTTCAGGGTCGTCCACTTTGTCAGTAATGGTGTGGACCCCAGCCTGATAGCGTGGGGTGCAGGGTCTGCCCAACTCGGTGCGATCCTTGGAGCCGTGACCATGGGGAGGCAGGTGGCTTTCGCAGGACTGGAACGACTCTCTGCGCTTAATATTCTAGTGATGGTGGCGTGCTTTGTGCTGACGGTGTCGATGGCTACGCCGCTAATGATGATTGTGGCTATGTACACCTGGTCATGGTCTAACAACATGAATGGGGCGCTTCAGGGAACGCTGTTTGCATCCTACTTCGGGCGGCGACATGCTGGGGCTATCCGCTCCGTTTCGCTGACGACGAACATGCTGTTCGCCGCCGCTGCTGCGCCACTTGCCGGGTATGTCAACGATGCCACGGGGAGCTTCAATGCCATCTGGTGGCCCATGATCGGAGTTCTGTTACTGTCGGCGTTCTTAATGGCCACATCAAAGCCGCCCAAACTCAGGGTAAAGGCTACTGCTTAGCCCTAGACCCACATACCTAATAGTATATGCAGGGGACTGGCTCCCGATAAACCGGGACTGGGGTGAGGGCCAGGGGGACTGATGGATCACCGTTTCCCTGGACGCTCCTCCGATAAGCGCGGGACGGCGCTCAGAATGACGGGCTAAGCCCCCTACATGCGGCCTGCAGCCTGAAGGGCTGCGATGTCCTCTGCCACACCCCAGGTCTCAAACCCACCGAAACCGTTCTGCTCGTTGTAGTCCATGCAGGCGATCCACCGACCGCTGATGCCCTCTGCAGTCTGCTCCGCCAGGTGGAGGGACAGCGGCACCACGTTGTCGGCGCGGACCCGTCGGGGGATGAAGGTGGTTGCCGACGGGCTGTTGCGCTGCCTGATCTCGTTCCGCACCTTCTCCTGTTCGTCGGAGCCGGTGGTGGCCGTGTGGCCTGGGAGCATGGTGTTGACGGCGATGTTGTACGGCTTCAGCTCCTCGGCAAGGTAGATGCTCATCGCGCCAAGGGCCATCTTGGCCGGCTGGTACGGGCCCTCTCTACTCATCCCGAAGCGTAGACCAACACTGTCTTTCTCGGTATCTGTCGCCCTCGGGTGAGCGTTGATGATCTGGCCGGACGCTGAGGTGATGATGCTGCCTCGGCCCTTCTCGATCATCGGCTGGACGAAGCGTTTGATGACGCGCAGGTTGCCGAAGACGTGGGTATCGAACATCCGCTGCCAGTCGTTCACTTCTGTCTCCAAGATGGTCACGCTGCCGTGGGTCTCATGGAAGAGGTCACGCTGGCGGGTGCCGCCGTTGCAGATGATGACATCTATGGTGCCGAACTTCTCCATCGCCTGCTTGTAGACGTAGTCGACGTGTGCCTGGATGGTGATGTCCATGGTGGCGGCCAGCACGTTGGGGTTGTCCTTGATCTCTGCGAAGAAGTCCTCGGTGTCATTAGACACACCTGAGGGTGCCCACGTTACGTCCGTGGCGATGACCTTGGCGCCCTCTTTGAGGAAGCCTTTCACGATCTCCCTACCCATACCCCGGGCTCCGCCGGTGACAAGGACGACTTTTCCATCAACAGACATAGTTTCCCTCCTGTTGCTTCGGCCTTCAGGCTCCGCCACCCCCTTCCCAAGCTCGGGAAGGGGGTGGCTTCATGCCCTCGTTAGACTACTTTCGGCCTGCTGCCTCGCGACCCTTGTGCAGCAGCGCGTGGGTACGGCTGGAGTTGGCGATAAACACGTTGTAGCCCATCTCGATCCGCTCAGCCACGTTGTCCATGGTCGTGTGGAACCAACCCCTGGCTACGTTGTGGGCCTTGCAGATGTCGTTGACTTCTTTCACCATGGCCAGCACTTCCGGATTCTCATACTGGCGAGGCACGCCCAGCTCCTGGGACAGGTCACCCTCTCCGATGAAGATGACACCGATGCCGGGAACCTTCTCAAGGATGTCCGGGAGGTTCTTGATACCAAGAGGGCTCTCGATCATCATGGCGCAGAGCACTTCGCCCTTGGGATCCAGTCCCCAGAGGTCTGCACGCTCGTAGTACTCCTGGTTTGTTACGCCCCAGTAGTTGGCTGCGCGACCGGGTGCATCGCCACGTCGACCGAAGGGCTCGAAGATCGGGTCTTCCGGACGTCGTGGGTATCGCATTGCAGCCACGGCGTTGTAGGCCTCTTCCACGGTATCGATGTGGGGCCAGATGATGCCGTACACGCCGGAGTCCAGCACCTGTTTGGCTATCCAGTTGGTCTCGCCAGCGTTCGGTGGGATGCGCACGATGGGCGTCACCGCCGGGGCGATGCTGCCGCTGGTTGCGATCTGCTTTCTGTCCAGCATGGAGCGCAACCCGTTATTGAGTTCCGTGATGTCATACATGCCGTGTTCCATCTCGAACAGCACACCATCATAGGGTGCAGGGTTGGCTCCCTGGGCATCTACAGGGCCCGAACCGATGAATACTACCTGCCCTGCGTCCAGAGCCTTGGTGATCCCGTTGAGCTTGGGTAAGTCTGCCATGGTGGTCTCCTTTGTTTTTGGTCTTCTTCTACATTGCGCGCCCTAGGATGTACCCTGGGCGGCATTATGCCTTTGTATCGAGTCGCACCACTCCCTCGTGGGCGGGCTTCCAATCCGCAAAGCGAGGCCCGTCCGGCGCTCGCCACTCTCGCAACGCCAGGATATAGCCCGATGGGTCGACGATGTATGCCTGACGACCCCAAAAGGTCTGGGCGTCCCAGGGTTCACGGGCGATGGTAACACCTGTCTTGCGAAATGCATCAAGAGCGGCGTCCAGATCATCGACAGTGAAGCCCATGCGGGTCTCCGTGCGATCCTCTTCGGCGGGAGTGGGCCTGCTTGGTGTGGTCAGCTCCAGGAGGATGTCGTGGAAGCAAAGGTACGCCGAGACCCTGCCGTTCACGCTCCACTTCCTGAGTAGGCTGAACCCCAATGTCTCCGTATAGAACGTGACGGACTTTTCCATATCGTTGACCGGAAGGTTTATGTGGCTGTAGCCGGTGATAATGCCCTGAGTCATGTGACTGCCTTTCCTACTTACGCCTCGAACTCGAGCTTCGCATAGCGCATAAAGATTCCCCCAAAGGGCGCAGCTAAAGGCCCGTTGATTGCGAGGCAGGCGATGACATGGGTGGTTCCGGGTTTGGCGTTGTTTGTTACCAGGACGCGGTTGGGTACGTTCATGCCGTTGATCGCTCCTGCCTTGCTCAACTCGCCATCTATCCAAACCTCGCCGTAGTCATCGATGTTGGTCTCAAACCATACCGGGTTGCCCGCCACGTTCATGTCGCCAACACGCTCGGGGAGGGTCACCCGTATCCGATACCACGCGAACGTCAGCCCGACCGATCGCCTCTTCCTCAAACCAGGGTCGTTCTCTCTCCCTTCGCCGGTGTCCGGCGTTCGTGGCTCCACGTCCGTCAGGATCTCCCAGCTGGAATCATCGAAGTCCGCCAGGCGGGGAGCTGATTCCAGGGACTGAGCTACCAGGCCTTGATTGGGATTGCCGGGAACCCATCCCGGGCCGAAACGCCACTGGGCTTTCAACAGGGTGAGAACATCAGGCGACTCCAGGTCCAACGAAGCAACTGTCACAACTTTTCTCCCTACGCCTTCAGGATGTCCCGGTGCCGCAGCGCCCGCAAGGAGCAAAATCGGCGAGGGTAGGCTAGCACCAGGGTGGAGCATGGTCAATTACACGCAGTACAGAAGCGGCTCCGTATGCTACGATGGATTCCTATGGACACGTCTCTCATCCGTAATTTCTGCATTATCGCGCACATTGACCACGGCAAGTCCACGCTGGCTGACCGGCTTCTGGAAGAGACAGGCACGGTTGACTCCCGCCAGATGACAGCCCAGTACCTGGACACCATGGACCTTGAGCGAGAGCGCGGCATCACCATCAAGGGTAAGGCCGTGCAGATGAAGTATGCCCATGCGAACGGCACGACGTACCAGCTCAACCTCATCGATACACCAGGCCACGTGGACTTCGGCTATGAGGTATCGCGAGCGCTGGCGGCCTGCGAGGGCGCGTTGCTTGTTGTAGACGCCGCTCAGGGTGCGCAAGCCCAGACGCTGGCCAATGCCTACCTGGCCCTGGGGAACGACCTGCACATCATCCCGGTCATCAACAAGATAGACCTGCCCATGGCTGACCCGGACCGTGTGGCGAATGAGCTGGTGCAGGTCTTCGGTTTTGATGAGAAAGAGATCATCTTCACCTCCGCCAAGACTGGCGAGGGCATCGGCGAACTGCTCGAGGCGATCGTAGAGAAGGTGCCTCCGCCCAGGCCAAGTACTGAAGAGCCACTTCGAGCGTTGATCTTCGACTCCGAGTACGACTCTTTCAAGGGCGTCATCGCCTACGTCCGAGTATTCGATGGCACGGTGAAGCGTGGCGACCGCATCCGCATGTTGAGCGCATCGTCCGTCACTGAGGCAGTCGAGGTAGGCGTATTCCGGCCCGAATTGACGGCGACGCCTGAGTTGAGTGCCGGACAGGTGGGATACATAGCCACCGGGTTCAAGGAAGTAGACGAGAGTAGAGTGGGCGATACCGTGGCAATGGAATCGCGGCGGGACGCAGAGCCCCTACCCGGCTACGCGCCACAGAAGCTGATGGTGTTCGCGGGCCTGTACCCCTCCGATGGAGAATCGTACGAGAACCTGCGGGAGGCGCTGCAGAAGCTATCGTTGAACGATGCAGCTCTGAGCTATGAGCCAGAGAGCAGCCCTGCGCTGGGGTTCGGGTTCCGTTGCGGGTTCCTGGGGCCGCTGCACATGGAGATCGTGCAGGAACGGCTTGAGCGGGAGTATGACCTGGACCTCATCGCTACATCCCCCGGCGTGGCGTACCAGGTGGTCATGCCGAACGAGGACGTGGTCACCGTAGCCAACCCATCGCTGATGCCGTCGCCCGGCGAGTATCGTGAGGCACGCGAGCCGTGGTTGGAGATGACAGTCATTGCGCCGTCGCGGTTTGTGGGAGCGATGATGGAGCTGTTCACGCAACACCGGGGCATCTACACCCGCATGGAGTACATCTCAGCAGCTATGCCTACCGAGGACACAGCGAATGCGATGTACGACGCCCGCGTCCTGTTGCAGTACGAGTTGCCGTTGGCGGAGCTGCTGGCAGACTTTTATGACAAGATAAAGTCGCGTACCCAGGGGTATGCATCGTTGGACTACTCGTTGACGGGGTACCGCGCCGGGCCGCTGGTGAAGCTGGACATCATGTTGAACGGTAAGCCGGTGGATGCGCTGTGCTTCGTGGTGCATCGCGACAACGCCTACGACGCCGGCAAGGACCTGGTGGAGCAGCTTCGGAAGCTCATACCCCGGCAGATGTTCGAGGTGGCGGTGCAGGCCGCGATTGGCAGCAAGGTTATCGCTCGCGAGACGGTAAAGGCTATGCGTAAGAACGTTTTGGCCAAGTGCTACGGTGGCGACATCACGCGGAAACGAAAGTTGCTGTCGAAACAGGCTGAGGGTAAAAAGCGGATGAAGATGGTTGGTCAGGTTGAGGTGCCGCAGGAGGCGTTCCTGGCCCTCCTCAAGCTCGACAAACGGTAGTGCTTAGCCTCACACTCATATGTCGCTGGGGCGAGGGGACTAAAGACCTGGCGGAGTCCGATGGGTAGTACAAAACCGTTCACCCTGTCCGACCCAATAGGAAAGATCGGACTCCGGCGCTTCAGCTTACGCCGGAGAGCCTGTCGAAGGATGAACAACAACATCTCCCAAAGAGCAAAAGCATCCAAGTGGACAAATACGATAGGGCGTCAATCATGGAAGGCAGTGGAGGACCGGTATGTTTGGACTGATACGGGTATTGGTAGTGCCAGTGATCGCGACGGTTTTTTTCATGTTTATCCGTTCAATCATGCGCTCCATGAAACAGAGCCGGCAGGAAGTTCTGGACATGCCTTACTGCCAGAAGTGTGAAAGCAACCGACACGTGGTGGTCAACGCTGGTCAGTCACCGGACGAGAACGAGCGCTGGTACTGTACCCACTGCCGTGAGGGGTTTTAGGGCAAGGGCTTACTCAAGGATGTTGGTCTGGAAAGAGTCCGTGTGATTTACTAGCCCGATAGACACGCCGCGTGTTCCCAAGAGCGGAATATCAACCTCGAATATTGCATCGATCTGGATTTCGTAGTCAGTGCGTTCGCCACTGTTGATGTGTGTGGGCCACTACTCCACCAGTTTTCCGCTTTCTATCAAGGCCTGTAGCGAAATCGTGGTATCTCCTCTAGGTGACAGGATTGTGAGGCCATCGGTGGCACCTTCAGGAACCTCAACCCCGTTCATTGTCAGGGTGAAACCGAGTTTTGTCACAGGGATTGGGATAACGTTTGGGTTGTGGATAATCAACACCCCCTTGATAGTCGTTTGATCATCTGAAGCACCTGCCCAACCGAACAACTGTGATTTTATCGTTATGCTGATTGGTCCCAGGCTTAGTTCCTGTGGCTCTACGCTGTTTATTGTGCTGAGGAGGTCTGTGTTGATCGTTCGGGTGATGGATGGTGCACCGATTACTAACCGCTTTCCAAACAGACTCACTGCTCCCTTTGGCACAATCCGGACTGTAGTGGTCTCCCCAGCAGACACATGAGTTGACCACCATTGGGGGATGACTGAATTGTCGATGGTAGTTATTAATTCAGTTGTAAACAGCCCCTTTGGGAGATCTATGCTGTCAACGACTCCCTTTCCGAAGTCCACTCCATTAAGGTCTATGTCTACTTCTAACCCAACGCCCCCGAGACTGATACCAATGGGGTTGGGGTTATCTAAGGTTATTGAGGTGACGATCTGGGTAGATTCCTGAGAAACGTCACCCCACTTATTTGTGACATCCACCAGTTCAGGGGCTTTGAAGATGCCAATGGCGAATGCGACACCTATCAGCACTCCGACCAATAGGAACAGCGCGATTCCACCAAGCAGCATGTTTTTAAGCACAGTAGTCCAGCCCTACGGGATTCTGCTCTCCGGCATGTTCACCCAGGAGCTCATCTCGTGGGGATCGGTGACAACGGCGTCTGTCCTGCAGACGTAGTCGTGGGTCATCTGATCCATGCTGGTGATGCCCAGCAGTCCCATCGCAGAGACGATCTCGTCTTCCAATATCTCCAGCATGCTGACTACACCTGCCGTACCGTTAGCGGACAAACCCCAGGCCTGGAGTTTCCCTATGGCCACCGCTTTGGCACCAAGAGCTATGGCCTTGAGCACATCGCTGCCGCGCTGGACGCCGCCGTCGACGATGATGTCAGCTTTGTCGCCCACAGCCTCAACGATCTCCGGCAGCACGTCCATGGAGCCCAGGCCGTGGTCAAGCTGTCGACCACCGTGGTTGGATACCCAGATCACATCGACCTTGTGCTCAACAGCCAGCAGAGCGTCCTCTACAGTGGCGATGCCCTTTATCATGAAGGGTAGGCCCGCCAGCTCTCTGATCTTGTCCATCAACTCCCAGGTCAGGGATGCGGCGTACTTGGGGTCTCTGGGTACACGGCGGGTGGGCTGAACGTAGCGCTCCACCATGACCCGCTCCCGGCGGCTGTAATACTGGACGTCCACAGTGACGCACAGTGACTTGTAGCCTGCTTCCACCACTCGACCGACGATGTCCTCGATCCAACCCCAGTCCCCGTGGACGTAGAGCTGGAACATCTTTGGGTGATCGACTGACCCCATCACGCCTTCCAGGCTCGGTTCGGTCACGGAGCTGAGCACGTGCGAGATGCCGAACTCCGCGGCGGCCTTGGTTGCAGCGATGCCGCCCTCTGGGTCGAACACTTGCAGCGACCCAACGGGGGCCAGCACAACGGGGATACGGAGCTTCTGCCCCAGGAACGTCGTCGATGGGTCGATGCTGGAGATGTTCCTGAGCACTCGGGGACGGAAGGCTAACCGGTCAAAGGCCAGCCGGTTCCGTCGCATGGTGGTCTCTGACTCGGCGCCGCCCACCAGGTAGTCCCAGACGCCCTGTTCCAGACGACGTCGCGCCATCTGGATAATCTCTTCGTTGCTTATGAAATCAGAGGGCATGGTGTTCTCCTTCAGGTGTTTTTCCCAGTTACTTTGCGTCGATATCGGCGCGGATCTCCACGCCTGCCCGCTCTTCTTGTATCAGAGCTACTGCGCCAGTGTCCAGCAGTCCGCGGTCTCGCTTGGAGGTCTCATCGTACTCTTTCCAGGAGAGGGGGCCGTACTGCACAGGGACATCGAAGTCTTTGGCCAAATCGATGGCGAGGCCCAGGTCTTTGCGACCCAGGTTCACCGTAAACCCCGGCGCGAAGTTGCCCTTGAACAGCCCTGTGGGATACCTACGCTGCATGGAGGGTGTGTTGCCCGTGCTGCGGCTGACGGCCTCGAAGATGGTTACAGGGTCTACGCCTGCCTTCACACCGATGGTGAATGCCTCCGCCAGCAGAGGTTGGATGGAGAGCGAGATGTAGTTGTTGACCAGCTTGCAAACCTGACCCGCTCCGGAGGGGCCGCAGTAAAAGGGCTTGTCGCCAAACTGTTCTAAGAGCGGAAGCATCCGGTTGAAGAGCTCCTCATCACCGCCGACAAGCATCGATAGAGTCCCGGCTTCGGCGCCAACGGTACCGCCACTGACGGGCACGTCCAGCATCTCAACGCCACGGTCCGCCATCTCCCTGTGGAGTCGACGTGTGACGACAGGCGAGTTGGTGGAGAGATCTAGGTAGACCTGCCCCGATGTGATGCCGTCCGCAATGCCGTCTGGGCCGAGCACCACGCCTTCAACGTCCACCGGTCCGGGTAGCGATGTCAGGATGACTTCAGAAGCTAGAGCAACGCCCTTTGGTGTGTCAGCCCAGTCAGCGCCGGCTTCCAGGAACGGCGTTGCGGCCTCCCGCCGAATGTCATGCACGGTCATATCGTGGCCCGCTTCCTGCAGGTGCCGTGCCATGTGGCGACCCATGGCCCCCAGGCCGATGAACCCTACTTTCATTGCGATTACTCCTCTAGTGTTGTCATCCGATCGTATTCTCAGTCAGGACTACCAGCTTTCCGGTGGCTCGGTTCTCCTTCATGTACCGGTGGGCCTCAACAATCTCGCTGAACCGGAACACACGGTCAATATTCAAGTTGATATGGCCTTCTGCGACATCGTCGACATACCTCTGCAATTCATCGGGATCCATGTCCTCGGCGTCACCGCCGTAAATGGTGAGCCTGACGCCAACGGGGATCGCAGTGAATGGCTCAAACTCCTTCATGGCCCATTCATTGCCAAGGATGCCTGTCATGCAGACGATTCCCATGGGTTTGGCACAGCGTAAGGAGTCCAGCAGGGTGGTGGCCCCAACCAACTCCAGGACCCGGTCTACTCCTTCTGGGTATAGGTTGTGAACCGCGTCGGCTATCTTCCCCTAGTCAACGACCACGTGGTCCACGCCGTTTTCCACCAGCGCCGCTCTCTTGTCGGGGTTCCGCGTTGTAGCGACGACAGTCAACCCCAACCGCTTCGCCATCTGTGTGGCCGCCATGCCTAGAGACGACGTTCCTCCGCGGATCAGCAAGATTTGCCCCGCCTGCACGTCAAGGCCGGTATGGAGGGAACCCCAGACCGTCTGGAACATCTCCGGGATAGCTCCTAGCGTGGACTATTCAAGATCCGCCTCAATTGGAAAGACGGAGCTACCTGGAACGCACGCGTACTCTGCGTATGAACCGTTGAAGGTTCGTCCCATGCCGCCCATGATGGCCGCTACCTTCTGGCCAGGCTTCAACGAAGACCCTGGCGCCTCCGCCACGATGCCTACACACTCTATCCCAAGAATCAGCGGGTTGTGCGCGCCCGGAGAGTGGCCCTGACGCGTATATAGATCTGCGCGATTTAATCCGAACGCCATGACTTTGATCAGAACCCAGCCCGGCTTCGGCGATGGGGTAGGAACCTCTTTGATGGAGAGGACATCGGGACTACCCCAAGTCTCAACTACAGCCGCCTTCATCACCCCTTACCCCTGTTCCTGAGCCAAGGTCTCCTGTAGCCACTTCCGTAGCGCGGGCCCAAGGTCAGGCCGTTTGAGGGCCAGCGACACGGAGGCCTTTATCAGTCCCAACGGGTTGCCCGCATCGTGCCGGATGCCTTCAAACCGGCGCGCGTAGACTGCTTGTGTTTCCATGAGCAGCGCGATGCCGTCGGTCAGTTGAAGCTCACCTTTCGCACCGGGAGTGACGTGATTCAACGCGGAGAACACCTCTGGCGTGAGTATGTATCGACCGACGATGCCGAGGTTTGATGGTGCGTTATATTGAGTCGGTTTCTCAACCATGCTGAGCACGCGATAGACACCATCGGCGACGTCTTCGGGTTCGATGACGCCATAGCCGCTGATGCGCTCCGGCGGCACTTCCTCCACGGCGACGACGCTGGCATTGTACTGCTGTGCCGTAGCCAACAACTGGCCGAGCGCCGGGGTGGGTGCATCGATGATGTCATCGGGGAGCATGACGGCGAAGGGCTCGTCGCCAACGGCGTGCCGGGCTGTGTAAACTGCGTGGCCAAGCCCTAACTGCTCGTGCTGTCGAACAAAGATGAACTCGGCCTCTGTGCGAACGCGGCGCATGGCCGCTGCCGTCGCACCCTCACCGCGCTCTTCAAGGACTTTTTCCAGGTAAGGCGCAGGATCGAAGTAGTCGGCAAGGGCGTCCTTCCCCTGTGACGTCACGATGACGATCTGGGTGATTCCAGCGTCCAGAGCCTCTTCGACAATGTAGTGGAGCATGGGGCGGTCCACCAGGGGCAGTAACTCCTTTGGCACCGCTTTGGACACAGGCAACAGACGCGTGCCCAAGCCTGCCGCTGGGATGACTGCTTTGTGGACGTCCATGACGTTATCCTATGTGCTGTTTCTGGATACCCAAGCCCGTTCCCCTCGCCGGAAGCAGCCTAGGCAAACCGTGAAGGATTGTACCACGTTCCAATTGACACTCCACCTATGCGGCCATACGATGGATGTGGCCGTGCTAGATGGGGAACTGGCGGTGCCTTGTACCCGCAATCCGCCATAGCGGGGTTGAATTCCTCCCTAAGGTCTAGCCTTTCGGCCTCTGCCCTCTCTGAGTGGTGTTGAGGGCTGGGACCCGCGCGACGGACGACTGTGAACCCCGCCAGGCCCGGAAGGGAGCAACGGTAAGCGGAAACGCCAGGCGCCGCGGGACTACCTGGCCTGAGCTATTTTGAAGGGTACACCGAGGAGTTACGATCGACGGGAGGTGCACGGTCCTCCCTTGATATCTTTTATCTCCACCGCCCGATGGTGGCTGTTGGAGCTACGATGAGCCCTCGTTCACGCGCTGTGAAAACGCCGCAAGACGCTACCGACATCGACGACGCCCCGGAAGGGGAGCGGAGCGCTGCCGGTCGATTGCTCCATCGTCTGGGACTGAAACCTCGCAAGCGGTTGGGGCAGCATTTCCTGGTCTCACCGGGGGTGCTGGAACGCATCGCCGAAGCAGCGGACGTCGGCCCTGACGACACCGTGGTGGAGATCGGCCCCGGCCTTGGAGCGCTGACTGAGGTGCTGGTCAGACGCGCAGGCAACGTGGTGGCGCTTGAGCTGGACGACGAGCTTGCTGAAGCGCTCAAGCGGGTCTATGCCAACCAACCCCACGTGAGCATCCTCCATGGCGATGCCATGAAAACGGAGATCGATAAGCTTGCGCCCGATACCAAACCGTACAAACTTGTTGCGAACCTGCCGTACTATATAGCTACAGCCATCGTCCGTCGCTTCTTGGAAGCCAAGCACAAGCCGAACGTCATCGTGGTGACGGTTCAACGGGAAGTGGCCAAGAGCATGGCAGCACCTGAGGGACAGATGGGTCTGCTGGGTGTGGCGACACAATTCTACGGAAAACCACAGATCATGAGCCTCGTGAAGCCGGGGTCGTTCTACCCCCCCCCAAAAGTGACCTCTGCCGTGCTACGCATCGATGTGCATCCGTCCCCGCCAGTTCAGGTGTCCAGCGAAGAGGGATTCTTCACGCTGGTTCGAGCTGGCTTCAGTGCGCCTCGCAAGCAACTCAAAGGCGTACTGAGCCATGCGCTGATTGTTGCGTCTGGCGAGGTGGAGGGTGTGCTGGACGCCGTTGGCGTGGACCCGAAGCGACGCGCTGAGACGTTGACGCTAGAGGAGTGGGCGGCGCTGCATCGTGCGGGAGAGGCTGCGGGATGGCAGCTATAAGCTGTTCTGCTGCCGGAGACTCTTCTCTTTGGTTTGAGAATTAATGATGGAAATTCTAAACATGCGGGCATACGCCAAAATCAACTTGGGCCTTGAGGTCATTGGTCGCAGAGACGATGGCTTCCATGAGCTGGTCGCGGTGTTGCAGACGGTGAGCCTGTACGACGAGATCGCTGTAGCCCCGGGCCCAGCCCTGACGTTGCGGTGCGACCGTAAGGGTATGTCAGGCGAGCGCAACCTGGTGTGGAGAGCGGCTGACCTCCTGCAAAAGGAGTCGGGTACCGAGCAGGGCGCTGTCATCGACCTTATGAAGACCATCCCCATCGCGGCGGGACTTGGCGGTGGGAGCAGTGACGCGGCTGCAGCGCTGCGAAGCCTCAACGACCTCTGGGCATTGGAACTATCAACGACTCGGTTAGCAGAACTGGCTAGCCAGTTGGGGTCAGACGTGCCGTTCTTCCTGCGAGGTGGCACCGCGCTGGCGACGGGTCGAGGTGAACTCCTGGAATCTCTGCCGACGCCAGAAGGGCAGTGGCTTGTGCTGGTCTCCCCTGACATCCGGTTGCCTGGCAAGACGCCTGCGTTGTACGGTCGACTGGGGCCTGACGACTTCACAGACGGATCGGAAACAGCAAAGCTGGCCGATGCACTGCGCGGTGGCGGTGTGTTGCCTGAGGAGTGTATGGCGAATGCTTTTGAGCGCGTGGCCGACGATGCGTTCCCAGGTCTCGACCGACATCGGAATGCGATGCTGGAGGCAGGGGCAGAGAGGGTACACCTTTCCGGCAGCGGCCCAAGCCTGTTCGCGCTTGTGAGGAGCAAGTCGGCGGGTGATGCGCTGCGACTGCGGCTGGGCGGGTTGGGATACCATGGGGTAGTAGTTCAGACTGTTACTGCGGAGGAGTAGTACTAGTGTCACCCATAATTGCTGGCGTCTTGACCGGAGCCCTAATGGGGCTCTTCTTCGACTTTCTGACCATCCAGGCCCTGCTCAGCCTCAGAAAAGATCCCCCACGGTGGCTCGAGAATGCGCTTAAGCAGGTAACGTTCTTCCGGTTTGTGGGGCCGATGGCGCTCTTCACCCACTCAAGCTGGACGTTCGCCGGGCTGGCGGCAGGAGTACTTTACATGGTGCTGGACGGCGATGACCCGACATCGGCTCTTGGCAGCCCCTTCGTCGGCTTCACCATCGGTGTGCTCGTGCTTGCGACCTTCTACCTGGCGGCCACAGCCGCCGCCGGAGGCCGCATCCGTGGGTGGATGATGCCATCACCGGTGCTCTTCGCCATCACCTTCGGGTGGGTGTTGCCCGTCCTTTCAGACTAATAACATCGTTGCCTACCGTTCCTAGCTGACCCTATAATGGATGCTCCTGGTTTTTACTGTGCACCCCTTTCTCGCATTGAACTTCGCTGTTCATCATTCGTTGTACGTACCGGAGGTAGTTCAAAACATGCTCAAAGACACCAACTGCGGCTCGTTGCGGGCCGCTGACATCGGCAAAAAAGTGGTTCTGGCAGGTTGGGTGAACCGTCGGCGGGACCACGGTGGCTTGATATTCATAGACCTTCGGGACCGCAGCGGCACCGTTCAGGTGGTCATCAACCCGGAGTCGTTGGATTCGGACTACGCCATCGCAGAGTCTGTGCGGAGCGAGTGGGTGCTGAAGGTAACGGGCGAGGTGACTGCTCGACCTGAAGGCACTGTGAACACCGGCATCGACACAGGCGAAGTGGACATCGCTGTGCAGGAGTTGGAAGTGCTGAACGCCGCCAACCAGCCGCCGTTCTACATCAACGAGGACAGCGATGTGGACGAGGCGTTGCGCATGAAGCACCGTCATCTGTATCTGCGACGGGAGCGGATGCAGCGCAACCTCACCCTGCGACACGACATCGTGAAGTACATCCGGGACTTCCTGTGCGAGCGGGACTTCCTGGAGATAGAGACGCCCATCCTCATCAAGAGCACGCCGGAAGGGGCCCGCGATTACCTGGTGCCTAGCCGGGTGCACCCGGGCCAGTTCTATGCACTGCCGCAATCGCCGCAGCAAATGAAGCAGTTGCTGATGGTGGGAGGATTTGAGCGGTACTTCCAGATAGCCCGCTGCTTCCGTGATGAGGACCTGCGGGCCGATCGTCAGCCGGAGTTCACACAGCTTGATGTTGAGATGAGTTTTGTGGAGCGGGACGACATCCTGGACATGATGGAAGAGCTGTATGCGGGCATGGCTGCGGCGCTGGTTCCTGATAAGACGGTGAACCGGCCGTTCCCACGGTTGACCTACGCCGAGGCGATGTCTCGCTACGGCAGCGACAAGCCGGACCTGCGCTACGGGCTGGAGCTCATTGATGTGGCGGATATCGTGCTGAAGAGCGAGTTCCAGGTGTTCCAGACAGCACTGTCTGATGGTGGCCTCGTGAAGGGTTTTGCCGCGCCTGGCATGGCAGACCTGCCACGCAGGCAGATCGATGAGCTGACGGACTCGGCGAAGAGTCGTGGCGCGAAGGGTCTGGTAACCATCGCGTTTGACGGCGACTGGACGGACCCCAAGGAGTTGCAGGAGGACCAGGTACGGTCGCCTGTGTCACGATTCATCTCCATTGAGTTGATGCGAGAGCTTGCCACCACCCTGGGCGCCAAAGGTGGCGATATGCTGCTGCTGGAAGGTGGCCCGTCGGCCATCGTCTATGCCGCTCTGGGCGAGCTACGTCAGGAAGTGGCCCGTCGACAGGGGCTAATAAACCAGGACGTGCTGGCATATGCCTTCGTAGTGGATTTCCCGCTGTTTGCCGCGGAGCAGAAGGACGGACGCTGGGACTCCACCCATCATCCGTTCACATCACCGTTCCCGGAGGATATCCCGCTGCTGGCAACAGACCCCAGCAAGGTGACGGCGCGGGCTTACGACATGGTGTGCAACAGCTACGAGATGGGCGGCGGCAGCATCCGTATCCACAACCGCGAACTGCAGGAGCAGATATTCAGGTTGCTGGGCCATTCCAAAGAGGCGATGGAGGAGCAGTTCGGGCACCTGCTATCAGCGTTGGAGTCAGGCGCGCCTCCACACGGCGGCATCGCGATGGGGATAGACCGGATTGCCATGCTGCTGGCGGGCGAGGACAACCTGCGGGAGGTCATCGCCTTCCCGAAGACCCAGGGGGCCACTGACCTGCTCTTCGAGGCCCCGTCGCCTGTGGGGCAGAGCCAGCTTGATGATCTGCACCTGAGAATCGTGGAGCCCAAGAGCTAATAGGCGAGCCTATCCTGGATTGCTTCGCTTCGTTCGCAATGACGAATTATTGGGCTTTTTCTCCACGTCGTTGCGAGCCTCGACAATGTCGAGCGTGGCAATCTCCAAGAGAAACCAAAGAGGGCCCCGAATCTCGGGGCCCTCTTTCTTTTTGTGTAACTTGTTAGCTATTGGGCTGGCGTTAGAGGTGCCAGCGTCGTGCCAAGAGCGTCGGTTGCAGGTACAACGCTCGTGGGTGCGATGCTAGCGGGGTCGATGTCCGCGTCGGTGAAGCTGCTCAGGGCTTCGTCCAGCAGGTCAAGGATGCGTGTCTCCACGTCGCGCTCAGCGTCGCCGAGTTCTGCCTTCAACTTCCGGAGTTCCAGCTGAAGCGAGCGCTCACTGCCGTACAGCTTTTCAAGCTCAAGCTCCAACGCTGCGATCTGGGCTTCTAGCGGCGCGATTTCCGTTTCCATGATGAAGGCGATCTTCTCCATCACGGCTACGCGAGCGTTCTCGGCGTCTGCCTGCCGGTCAATGAACTCACGCCGCATCTGGTCTTCCAGATCGTTGCGCTCACCGTCCAGGAGGAACTGGCGGTCTCGTAGCTCTGAATCGACTTCGCTGAACTGGCGTTGCCTTACCTGGTCCTGGTCCTGGATGTCCCTGTCCATTGTTTACATCTCGTCTTCCAGGCCACGGATGAGCTGCTCCAGCCTGTCGATCTCTACCTGCAACCGGTGGTTGGCGCTCCTGATCTGGTCGTTCACGGACTCCCACTCCTGTCGAAGCAGCGCCGGGTCAACGTAGTCGAACGGGATATCGGCCAACTGGCGCTCCAGGTCTTCACGGTCGGCGTAGAGGTTGCTTAGGGCGTGCTCTCCTCGGTTATCAGTGGTGTTCATCTTGTTCCACAGGTCATTGACCATGTCCTGCTTGGCGAAGAGGTCCCGCTCGTGCTCCTCCACGGAACGGTGGAGCCGATCAAGATCACTTTCCAGGGAAGCGATGTCCTGTCTGATTGAAGCGGTTTTTTTATCAAAGGAACCCTTGATCCTGGCGATCTGATCCTGGATGGACGCCAGCTTTTCCTTGAGGGTAGTTGTGTCCACAGGCTCGACATCTGCCAGCTTACGCTCGATCTCTTCACGCCACTGGTAGAGGTCATCCATCTGAGGGCCGTTGGCATTGAGATGGTCCAGCTTGCCCTGGATATCGCTGATGATGCGGTGCTTTTCCTGCAACTCGCCTTCGCCGTTTACGAGGGCGTTTTGGAGGCGGTCGATCTCGGCATGAAGCCAGGTGATGTCCTCTTCGATGTTCGCTATGCGTGTGATGTAGTTGGCCTCGGCCTCGGCGATCTGCTGCCCGATGAGGCGCAATTCCTCTTGTAGGGTGGTGTCGTCGGAGATCGAGGTAGTCACGGTACCATCCCTGTTCGTTGTGACGATGTTCATCTCCGCTTGAATCTCACGTTGACGCTGATAGAGGGCATCCAGATCGGAGCCTGCCGCCCGCATCTGCTCTAGATTGATGGTGAACGTTTTCAGGTCGGCTTGTTTCTGCCGCAGCGCGACTTCCATGTCTTCAAGCTCAGCCTGTAGCTGGAACGCTGTCCGTTCCGTGTCTGCGAGGTACCCCTGCAGCTCAGCCACTTCTGCGTGGAACTGAGCCTCACGGTCCACGATCTCCTGCTTGATGAAACCAAGCTCTTCACGCAGGGCGTCTATGCCCGTGAACTCTGTGGATGAAAGGGCGTTCTGAACCTCGTTGAGCTCCCGGTAGAGGTTCTCAAGTTCAAAGTTGTTCTGGTAGAGGCTGTCCTTCTCTCCATAGAGCCTATCAAGCTCCTGTTGCTTGAACCTGATGTCGCCCCACTGCTGGTCAACCAACTGCTGCAATTTGCGAATCTCAAGCTCCGAGTCGGCAACCATGCTTTCGATCTCTTTGACCCCGGAGCGGACCTGGCCTTCAAGGCGAAAAACCTCAGTGTTGATAGCGTCAAGCTTCTCGCGCAGCATGTCAGGGCTCATGGAGCCGGTTGGCATCCGGTTCAGCTTGCTCTCAATGTCCTGCTGCTCGTTGTAGAGGAGGTTGAGATGACGGTCAGCGGTCTTGAAGGTGTCGTCTATCAGCTGAAAGTAGTCACGGATTGTGTCTTGTTTGTCGCGGAAGACGCGCTCCTGCTCAAACCGGACGATGGAATCCTCATCAGCCAGGCGGTCGAAACGGAGCTGGGTCTCTCTGTCCAACTGTATCGAGCGGTCTCGAAGCTCCCTGGTCTTGTCGTCCAGCGCTGTCATCACGTCGGACAACGGCGTAACGTCGGTCACACTGCCTGCGCCCGACTGCAACGGAATGATCTGGTCACGATAGATGGCCTGGACCTCGCGGGAGAGTCGTTGGATCTGCTGCTCACGAGGCAGGATCTCGTCCTGTCGCAGCGCTTCCAATCTATCCTGCCTGGGAGTGATCTCGAAGTCCTGGACCTGACGCACTTCCCTCACGTCCTGAAGGGCGCCCCGGGCCTCTTCGGCGTTGGCGAACTCGCAGCCAAGTGCCAGGAGCATCAAGCCGCCCAGGACGACGCCTGAGTTCAGTGTTTTCATTCGCCGGGGTACAGCGTTCATGACTTTGGTGAGTTGGATCATCATCGCGTCTCCCAATAGTTGTAGTTGCGGAAGAAGAAAGAGGATTACCCATTTAAGCCCGTAAGAGGGCCAACCGGCATCGTGCATTCGGGTGATGGAGGGGTGACTTTAGGATGAGCGCGGAGCGCTTTTGCTTACGGGGGTTATAGGGGCGAACTCGTTAGCACCGATTCAATTGTGTCTAGTTCTTAAGGCTGGGGAGAACTGTTTAGGGAAAAGAAAAGGGGCGCTCGAACATGAGCGCCCCTGCGGACACGTACAACTAGGTCTAGCCCCAGGGGCCCGCGGCTGCTACGTTCATCTCGCCGACAACGTCGACGACCGTTGGCCTGTTCGACGCGATGGCCTCTTCGATAGCGCTGGGTATGTCGCGTGGGTGCTGCACGCGTATACCTTTGCAGCCGACGGTCTCCGCGAGATGCGCGAAGTCGATCTCCTGGAACTTGAAGAGGCGTGTGGGGTCACCGGGCTCGCCCTCGTACACACGGTAGTCCCCGGCCCGGTCCTGACTGAGAGCGGAGTTGTTGTTGACCACGAAAACAGCATTGATGCCGTAGCGGGCCGCGGTCTCGAGCTCTGCGATGTGGTACCAGAAACCGCCATCGCCCGTGAAGCAAATGGCTGGTCGGTCAGGAAGGGCGCACTTGGCTCCCATTGTCGCGGGCAAGCTCCATCCCAAGGTTCCGGCGCACCGGATGTAGGACTGGTCCGGGTGGGTCATGTCCAGCATGGTGCCGGTCCAGATGCCGGAGTGACCGGTGTCCGATGCCACTAGCGCGTCCGATGGAAGAATGGCTGATAGCTCCTTGCAGAGTCGCTCGGGGCGGATGGGCTCGTCGTCGGAGTCCTTGAAGGGCTGCACCTCAGCGTGCCAATCGCGAACATGGCCCTGCACCTGCTCTACCCACTCGCTCCTGTCAGGTTCCGAGTCCACCAATTCCAACAACCGTTGCAGCGTGACCTTGGCATCGCCGACGATTCCCACCTGGGCAGGGTAGTGTCGACCGATCTCTGTAGGGTCGATATCTATCTGTACCACCGCTGTGCCGGGCCTAGGGATGCGCCAGTCGTGGGTGACCTGGCTGCTGGTTTGGCTGCCGATGTACACCACGAGGTCGGCCTCTGAAACCGCCATGTTCGCGCACCATCGCGAGTAGGAACCGACGACGCCGACGGACAGGGGATGGTCGTCCGGTAGGGTGTTCTTGGCATTCAACGAATAGGCCACCGGGATGGATAATGCCTCCGCCAAGGCTCGCACTTCGTCCTTTGCGCCGGAAGCTGTGACACCCCCGCCCGCGACGATGATGGGACGCTTGGCTCGGTTGATGGCCAGTGCCGCTTCACGGACACGAGCAAGTTCGGGCTCGGGTCGTGACGGCGGGTAGCTAGCGTACTGCTCTTCGATGATCAACTCCAGGTCGGCCTCCGCTTCCCCGACGACCTCACCGGCAATGCCAGCAAGGTCGAGGTGCACCGGTCCCGGAGCACCTGAAGTGGCTTCACGGAACGCCCGTCGCATGAGGAAGGGAAGCTGCTCCACCGTCTCCACGTTGGTGCTGAACTTTGTGACGGGTGCGTAGAGGGGCGGGTGCTCTATCTCCTGGTAGGAGTGCTTACCTTTGTGGCTGGCTGGTCGATGTCCAGTAATGGCCATGACCGGCGAGAGGGCGAGTTTTGCGTCCTGCAACCCAGCGGCCAGGTTTGCCGCGCCCACAGACTGCGCCATGCACACGCCTATGCGATGACTGGCACGGGCATAGCCGTCTGCCATGTAGGCTGCAGCCTTCTCCCCGTGGGTCACAATGGGCCTGATGCCCCGCTTGTCCATCTCCACCAACGTCTTACGCAAGATGGCAGGAACCAGGAAGGCGTGAGTGACGCCGTACCCTTTGAACGACTCCGCGATGTACTGGCCTCCGGTCATCTTCGGCATGTTGTTCTCCTGTTATCGGGATGGGAAACAGCGGGTGCATCCTATCACATCGATTGTGCGCCGGAGATCGAACGAAATTGACAGGGTGCACATCGTGGATATGCTTGGGTTATCCAGCGGACGAAGAGGATTGGGAGTGGAATATGGACATCAATGACGGTGAGTTCATAGACCTTGTTGTGGGTGAGGCGAAAGTCTCGATATATTTCTACGAGGTCGGAAACCCTGACCGCGAAGCTGTGATCCTCGTGCACACCGGAGGCGCGGGTGTTTCTGCATTCATGTGCTGGTACCAGACGTTGGATGCCTTTGCAGAAGCGGGCTACCACGTGCTCGCGCCGGACTCCCCGGGCTTTGGAAGGTCATCACCCGGCAATGGCGTCGATGTACTGCGAGCCTTTATGGACGCCCACGGGATTCAGACTGCTCACCTGGTTGGCAACTCCGGTGGGGGTATGACCTGCACCAACTTCGCATCGCGATACCCGGACAGGGTCAGAAGCCTGACCCTCAGCGGTGGCGAACCCCGTGTGGACACCGAGGGGACTCGGGACATCATGCCGAAACTCGGTGTGACGCTGAGGATGGAGTTTGCACGGGCGATGCTGACCAAGCCAGAGTTATCGCTGGAGGATGTGCGTCGGTCCACTGCCGATTTCTTCTACAACCGCGATCACCCTGCCGTTGATGTGGTTGCCAAGTTTCGCATGGATACTCTCAGCGACCTTGCGTTACTTGAACGTGTGCGAGCTGACGCCACGGCGCAGATAGGCCGAGGCAGGAGCAATACGCCCATCGAGACATTCGCAGCAATCACGGCGCCAACGTACCTGTTGCATGGTCGTGACGAGCCGGGGTTCTACAGCGATGCGGACGCGCCGGTGCTCTTGGATGCTGCAATGCAGGTGATGCACGCCATCCCTAACTGTCGCTGCACGGTGCTGCCGTATTGTGGTCACTGGCCGCAGTTGGAGATGCCCGACACGTACAACACTATGGTGCTGTGGTTCTTGAAAGAGGCGAGTAGCTAGAGGGAAGAATCTGCTTGCCCTTCGACAGGCTCAGGGCGAACGCGATGGGGCTTTAGTCTCAAAGAAGCATAGGGCCTAGTCCCAAAGAAGTTTTTCCAGGCCGGTGCGCCATGCGTGGTCGATATCGCTGAGGGGCAGGTTGAGCAGCTTGCCGATCTTGAACACCTCGCCGCCGACTTTACCCAGTCGCAGCAGGGGAACATCGTCGGCAGTCGCCATCTTCTTCAGCGCAGCAAGCTTATCGGGGTGTACCGAGACCAGGATGCGTGAGGCTTCCTCTCCAAAGAGCGCCGCGTCCCATCGACCTGAAGGTGTCACCGTGACCGAGATCCCCTGACCGGCAAGGATGCACGACTCCGCTAGAGCGACTGCCAGACCACCCTCGCTGCAATCGTGCGCGGAGGTCAGGAGGCCTTGACCGATGGCTGTGCGACAGAGCTTCTGCACGCGCGCTTCCAGGCCT
This sequence comes from uncultured Dehalococcoidia bacterium, assembly GCA_913049785.1. Classification (GTDB taxonomy): domain Bacteria; phylum Chloroflexota; class Dehalococcoidia; order Lucifugimonadales; family UBA1127; genus UBA1127. The sequence continues at coordinate 32,385 of CAJWXP010000012.1, forward strand.
ATATCCAGGTGTGGCTGACCAGCGATGGTGCTGTGTAGCACCTCCAGCGCCTCGCTACCCGCCAGCGAACTAGCATCGCCAGTCAACTCGGCTGCTCCAAGAAGCACCACCACATCGCCTTCGTTCCGGAACGCGGAGTCGCAGTGGAGGGTTACGTCTTCCAGCAGACCAAGGGCACCGATTACCGGTGTGGGTTGGATGGCCTGATCGCCACTCTCGTTGTAGAGGCTCACGTTGCCGCTGACCACAGGGACCCCGAAGGCGCGACATGCAGCAGCCATGCCTTTGATGCACTCTTCAAGCTGGAAGTAGACCTCTGGGCGCTCCGGGTTGCCGAAGTTCAGGCAGTCTGTCAGAGCGATGGGTTCCGCACCCACGCAAGAGACATTGCGACATGCCTCCGCTACCACGAGTTGGCCACCTACGTACGGGTCCAGATAGACCATTCGACTGTTGCCGTCGGTGGAGACTGCGATGCCCTTGCCGGTGCCTGAGCCGCCGTAACCATCGCGCAACAGGAGCACAGCGGCGTCGCCTGTGCCGGGGGGCACTACGGTGTTGGCCTGAACCTGCTGGTCGTACTGCCGGTACACCGCGGCACGACTGGCCAGGTTGGCGGAGCCCATAAGCTGTAGTAACGCCTGAGCGGGGGTGATGGAAGGCAGAGGAAGCTTACTCAGGTCTTGATCCCGGATGGCTTCTATCGCCTTTGATGGTACCCCGGTCAACCGGTACTGGGGCGGTTCCATCAGATGGACTACGGGTACGTTGGCAGCCAAAGTATCGCCATCGACGATACGGACGGTCGCATCGTCGGTGACCTCGCCGATGACTGATGACATCAGGTCCCACTTGTCGAACACTGCCTTGACCTCGTCCAGGTGGCCAGGACGGACTAGCAACATCATGCGTTCCTGGGACTCTGAGAGCATGACCTCGTAGGGCGTCATGCCGGACTCTCGACGGGGGACCTTTGCAACATCGAGAAGTAGACCCCTGCCGCCGGTGCTCACGCACTCCACAGTGGCGCTGGTGAGCCCGGCTGCGCCCAGATCCTGCATGCCCGCTATACCCTCTCGACAGGTCTGCAAAGCCTCCAGACACGCCTCGATCAACACCTTTTCCATGAATGGGTTCCCAACCTGCACCGTGGTCCGCAACTCACGGTCGTCGGTGAACGTCTGCGAAGCCAGGCCGGAAGCGCCGTGGATGCCATCACGCCCTGTGTCCGCGCCTACCAGCAACAGCAGGTCGCCGGGTCCAGACGGTTTGGCCCGCACCAGGTCTGCAGTACGGACGGTGCCGACGCACATGGCATTGACCAGTGGGTTGCCTTCATAGCTTGAGGAGAAGCCGATCTCTCCGCCGATGTCAGGCACGCCAAGGCAGTTCCCGTACCAGGAGATGCCCTCCACCACGCCATGGAAGAGATGCTTGCCTCTGGGGGAGTCCGGCATCCCGAATCGAAGGGAGTTCAGCAGAGCCATGGGTCGAGCGCCCATCGCCAGGATGTCGCGGACGATGCCGCCGACGCCGGTTGCAGCGCCCTGGAACGGCTCCACCGCCGAAGGGTGGTTGTGCGATTCGATCTTGAAGACTATCGATAGGCCGTCGCCGACATCGACGACGCCAGCGTTCTCAGTACCGGGTGCAACGAGCACTCGAGGGGAATCGCTTGGGAACATGCGCAGCAGTGGTCGAGAGTGCTTGTAGGCACAATGCTCACTCCACAGCGCGCCGAAGAGGCCCAGTTCCAGGGAGTTCGGCTCTCTATCCAAGCGGTCCTGGATGTCCTGATACTCCTGCTGACTGAGGGCGATCTCTTTGAGGTCTTCCGGGGTTACCGCCAAGGGGTACCCTCCGTTTCAAGTGCGTTTGCGCGCCGGCTGCAGTGGAGGTTCCAATACTGGCGTAATACTCGTCACGCAATACTGGAACCGATGGATGCGGGGTGGGGGCAGCTAGAAAAAGGTATCAGCCTGAACGGGGGCAGTCAAGACGGAACCATATGCAGGATTCAGGCGTTTAATATCCTGAGACTCTAGAGAGATAGACTAGGATGTCCACGGGCGTTCCTGCGCAAAGCTAAATCAGGGTTGACGCTGTATGGGAATTGAGATATAGTTCCAACGGTAATTTCTGAAATACTGGGTAGGCTCAATGTCTATCTCACGTAAATTTTGGTAAAGTCTTTCCCAAAACAAGGTATAGGAGGCTTGCGGTGCGCAAAGCAACTACTTCTCGGCAAAGTATTGCCATCCGGTCATTGATGACCCTGACTCTGGTATTCTCGCTCCTGTTCGCCACCGCGAGCAGTGTTTTTGCAGCGGATCACGTGGGTACGATCGGTGCTGGTGGAGGTACAATCTCCTTTGGTGGGGGCGACGTAGTGGTCAAGGCTCCGGACGGTGCTACCAAATCTGACGTCACAGTGACCTACACTGCCTTGACGGCAGCTACTGCACCGGCTTCCGCTCCCGACGGCAAGGCCTTTGGTTCCAAGATATTCACTCTGGATACTGCAGGTGCATCGTTCAGCCAGTTCCTGACGGTTACCGTCAAGTACACCGCTGCCGACAAGGCTGCGGCAGGTGGCAGGGATGACAATGTTGCTCTGTACATCTATGACACTTCAAGTGGCACCTGGCTTGAGAACCAGAGCGCGCTTCCAAACGTCATTGATCTGACGCTGACTGCAAGCCAGCAGACCTTGGGCACATACGCCTTGGTTCTTGCTGGTGTCACGGTTGCTCCTCCTCCCACCACTGCCCCTGTGGACACCACGACTCCTCCTGACTCAGGTGACATGGGCGTCACCATCGGCATGATGCTGGCAATGGGTCTGGTGGGTGCGTTCTTCGTCCTGGGCGGCGGGTTCATGGTTGCCCGAGGCCGCAACAGCTAAACCTCTCAAAACGAGATAGTAAGAAAAGCCCCCCGTCATTCGGGGGGCTTTTCTGTTGCCTATTTTGTTAGAAGTGGCATCACACCGTCATCGGGTGTTCGACCGACCATCTCCTGGGTGCTGGGACAGGGCGACTGCGACAATCGGTGAGCGCTGGGGTATCAGTAGGGCCCAGACGTGGCACGGGCCAGCGAGCGACAGAGAAAGAAACATTTGACCCACCTGTGGTTTCCAAACCGGAGAGAGCCACAGGCCTAACTCGAGGCAACAAAGAAGACCCCTTGGTAATCGCCAGGGGGTCTCTTCCTAACGTACGGCTGCTGGGCCTAGCCTTTGTAGCGGAACTTGCCTTCAACCTTGTCCCGGTTCAGCTTGCGATTGAGGTGCAGACCATCTAGCACCAACTCGACGCCCGCAGCAAAAAGGGCTTCCTGCTTCTTGGGGTCAATATTGAACTGTTTGATCATGGGTGCGAAGGCCGTCTCATCACCCATCTTTTCTGTATAGGCGAACGATGGGACATCGCTGCCGGCGTCCATCTCCAAGCCTTCTTCGAATCGAAGCATGAGGGCATCGAAGTCCGCAGGGTCGAAGAGGCGATTGAACACGTTGAGCACAGCTTTCTTCGTCAAGTCTTCAATGACCTTACCCTCTCGACCGTCCTCCACCGTCTCCAACTCCACCTTGCCCATGGTGGACGCTATCAGGTACGGCAGGTCTGACACCCGGGGCACTGCCTGGGTCTCGTGGTACCGGACAGCGCGTCGTAGGGCGCAGGCTGCCAGGGTCTCGTAGTTGGCTATGGATACGCGGACGGAGACGCCGGAGCGCTGGTTGATGTCCGGGCTCTTGCGGGCGAGCGTGGTGAACTCTGCAACGATCTCTGCCATGTAATCGGGGATGATCACTGCTTCATCTGTATCTGTGAATCGGGCGTGCTCCTGCTCTACGATGCTGATCTCTTCCTCAATGGTCCTTGGGTAGTGGGTGCGGATGAGGGCACCGTAGCGGTCTTTCAACGGTGTGATGATGCGGCCACGGTTGGTGTAGTCCTCCGGGTTGGCGCTGGCCACTACGTAGATGTCCAACGGCAGCCTGACCCTATGGCCTCTGATCTGGATGTCCCGCTCCTCCATCAGGTTGAACAGGCCTACCTGGATGCGTTCTGCCAGGTCAGGAAGCTCATTGATGCAGAAGATGCCGCGGTTGGCGCGAGGGATGAGACCGTAGTGGATGGTAAGTTCGTCGGAGAGGTAGCGGCCTTCCGCCACCTTGATCGGATCGATCTCGCCGATGAGGTCAGCAACAGAGATGTCCGGTGTGGCGAGCTTCTCTGAGTAGCGTTGATCCTTGGGTAGCCAATCGATCCCTACTTCGTCGCCGTGCTCCGCTACTTTGTTGCGACAGACTAGGCAGATAGGCGCGAAGGGGTCGTCATTGATCTCGCAATCGCGGATGACTGGCGTTTCATCGTCTAGGAAGTCCACCAGGCTTCTGATGAGTCGGGATTTGGCCTGGCCACGCTCGCCAAGAAAGATGATGTCCTGACCAGCCAGGACCGCGTTCTCCACCTGTGGTATCACTGTGTCCTCGTACCCTATGACGCCGGGAAAGAGCGGTGTCCCCTCGCGCATCCGTGCCATCAGATTCTTGCGGATCTCTTCCCGCACAGGCAAGACCCTGTAGCCGGATTTCCTCAGTTCGCCGATGGTGGTGGCCTTTTGCGGATCAGCCATTGAACCCTCCTGGAGCGTGTGGTAACAGGGTACCGCTTTGGTGGCGGTGGGGTGAAGTCAGTCTCACATCCGTATGGAGTCCTGTCAACCAAAAATTCCGTGTGGCGACCGGTGGTGATTTGTGGTCGCATAACGTAGGGCAAACCCACTAATTCGCCCTATCGCGAGGCGATTTGCTATGCTACTATTCCGATACCCCCGGATGTGCGGGGACTCGTGCGGGCGTTACTATTAAAGGGAGCGAGCTACCAAGGGTGCAAACCGTTCAAGCCCATATCAGCGTCCTGGTGTTCCCCCCCTTCAAAAGGCGTGTGACGGCGCGCAGGCTACGCAGGGTTGTAGAGGCGGCGTTAACCGTTGGCGCAGGGAAGCTTCCACCTAAGGTGATGGGTTCAGAGGAGCAGGAGGTCAGCCTGGTGATTGCCGATGACGAGGCACTTCTGGAGTTGAACCGGACCTATCGCGGCCTTGACGAGGTGACCGATGTCCTCTCCTTCTCACCCCACCATGCAGGGCCCTATGAGGGCGAAGAAGCACCTGCCACGAGCGACGACATGGATTTCCCGGACTTCCCCGACGCTTCCGACGACGCCAGCGAACTTGGCGAGGTGGTGGTCTCCTACCCTCAAGCCAAACGCCAGGCACTTCAGGCGAAGCACCTGGTAGCGTTGGAAGTGGAGACGTTGGTGGTCCACGGAGTCCTACATTTGCTTGGTTATGACCATGCGGAGCCGGAAGAGGAACGGGAGATGTTCGGGTTGCAGGACAAGGCCCTGGCACTGGTAAATACAGAGACCGATAGGTAGACGAGCAATGGCGGAGCAGGTCCTATACAGAAAGTGGCGGCCACAGCGTTTTGCCGACCTTGTGGGGCAGGACACTGTGGTTCAGACCCTGCGTCAGGCCGTAAGCCAGGACAGGGTCGCACACGCTTATCTCTTCTGCGGTCCGCGCGGTACAGGCAAGACGACCGCTGCTCGAATCCTGGCGAAGGCCCTGAACTGTGAGAGCCTAGGGCCCAACGCTACGGCCCCCAACGATGGCGACCCCGACAACACCTGTCCCTTCTGCATCGATGTGAGGGAGGGACGTGCGCTGGACCTTGTTGAGATGGACGCCGCAAGCCATCGCGGCATCGACGACGTGCGAAGCCTTCAGGAGCGTGTGTTCGGAGCGGGCCCAGCCCAGGGTCGCGCCAAGGTGTACATCATCGACGAAGCACACATGCTCACGGACTTCGCTTTCAATGCGCTTTTGAAGACGTTGGAAGAGCCAGCGCCATGGGCCTACTTCGTCCTCTGCACAACAGAACCCCACAAGCTGCTTGCTACCATCGTGTCGCGCTGTCAGCGGTTCGATTTCCGACGCATCGCACCAAAGGACATGCAGGCACGGCTGCAGACCATCTGCGAAGGTGAAGGGTTCACCTTTGAGGAACAGGCGCTCTCCACCATCGCCAGGGCCACAGGTGGAAGCTTGCGGGACGCGCTGAACATCCTGGAACAGACAGCCCTCTCCTACGGCAACGCCGTGACGTTGGCTGGCGTTCAGGACCTGCTGGGCCTCAGCGAGGATCCCCGCGCTCTGGAACTGGTACGGACTGTCTTGTTAGGGAGCCTTGGTGAATCGCTGGGCGTGTTGAACGATGTCTCTTCCAGCGGTCTGGAGCCCGGCCCCTTCCACCGAGAGGTAGTGGAGCGGATGCGCGCAGTGCTGCTGCACAAGTCCGGCGTTGGCGTTACGGATGACTCGATGGAAATCCAGGACGCGGTTAAGACCATCGCCGATGCAACCGATTGGAATGTGTTGCTCCGTGCGATGCGCCTTGTTGGAAAAGTGAATCTTCGTTCTGGCGAAGGACCCTCCTGGTTGCCGTTGGAGCTTGCGCTCATAGAATGCGCTTCGGCACCGGAAGAGGTTGCGCCACCGGTAGCGGCTGCACCTGCGCCGCCTCCAGCTCGAGCCCCGGCACCACTACCACGACCAGCCCCGCAAGCCAGGCCGAACAACGGGCCATCGCCGTCACGGAGGCCGCCGTGGGAAGACGCGCCGCAGCCTGCTCGTAACCTGCAGCCATCGCAAACGGACTCTATGGACGAACCATCGCAAACTCAGCCTGCGCCGCCTCCACAGGTCAACATCCCCATCCCGGAGGGAGCGACTGCCCTGGACGACGCCCAGTGGACCACGTTGATGCAGCCGCTCAAACGTGCTCGCGGTAAGAAATTCGTTCTTGGCTCACTGCTGTTGGACTGTCGTGCTCGGTACACGAAAGAGGACAAGCTGGTGTTGGTGTTCAAGAACGTAGCCAACCGTGACCGACTTCAGGAAGAGTTAGAGCATCCGGCCAGCAGGTTGACCTTTGAATCGGCAGTATCGGAAGCGCTTGGAGGCAGCTACAATCTGAAGTTGGAAGCTGTTGATTCCGACGTGGCTTCTGGCAACACGTATGGTCACCTGGTCAGGGCTGCAGTGGCTCTGGGCGCCAAGGTGATACCTGATAAGGAGGGTCTCCAATGAACAAGAACATGATTCGACAGGCCCAACAACTCCAGCAGAAAATGGCCAAGGTCCAGGAGGAGCTTGAGTCTGCCACGGTTGAGTCCAGTTCCGGCGGCGGCATGGTGAAGGCCGTTGTGACAGGCAAACAGACCATCGCCTCGATCACAATAGACCCCCAGGCCGTTGCCCCTGAGGACGTTGAACTCCTTGAAGAGATGGTCATGGCCGCAGTCAACGAGGGGCTTCAGAAGGCTCAGGACCTTGCTTCACAGAAGATGAGCGCAATCACCGGCGGGCTGAACATCCCAGGGCTGGGGTAGGGAATGCGCTCATCTTTGGATTATCCTAGCAGCAGTGATGCGCCATGACTTCTAACTTTGGAACAGACGGACTCCCCACAGCCCCTCCGGTTGCGCGGTTGGTAGATGAACTCCACAAGCTGCCGGGCATCGGCTCCAAGAACGCACAACGTCTCACCTACCACCTCATCCGCATGCCGGAGCGCGAGGCTCGCTCTCTGGCGGAGGCGATATTGGCGGTCAAGGAGCAGGTAGGTTTCTGTAGCCAATGTCAGAACATCACTGATCAGAACCCCTGCGCCATCTGTGCCAACCCCAACCGTGATCAGGGAACGATCTGTGTCGTCGAGGAGCCGCTGGACGTGCTGGCGGTTGAGCGGTCCGGGGCATACAAGGGGTTGTACCAGGTGCTTCATGGAGCAATATCTCCCATGAGCGGTATCGGCCCGGAAGAGTTGAAGGTAGGCGATCTGCTGAACCGGCTGAAAGCGGACGCAGCAGATCAGGACCAGATCAGAGAGATCATCCTGGCCACCAACTCCAACCTGGAGGGCGAGGCCACGGCTATGTACCTGCATCGACTGCTGGCACCTCTGGAGATCCGTGTGACACGACTCGCCAGAGGGCTGTCTACAGGCAGCGAGCTCGAATACGCCGACGAGGTCACGATTAGTCGTGCATTCGAGGGTCGGCAGGATTTTGTGTAGGAAATTTCAATGCGCGTAATGATCATCGGCGGCACCAAGTTCATGGGGCCGTTCGTCATCAAGAGACTCATAAACATGGGTCACGAAGTTACCGCCTTCCATCGAGGACAGACAGAATTGGAGCCTTCCTTGGGCGCCGAAGAACTCCTTGGGGACCGTAACGACTTCAACGCCCTCAAAGACGCCGTCGAATCGTGCGCCCCTGACGTTATTCTGGACATGGTGCTCTTCACCGCACAGCAGGCACAGGGACTTCAGGTGGCAGCTCAGGGCATCGCCAAACGCATCGTCGCAGTCAGCGGCATAGACGTGTACCAGGCGTACGGTCGACTGCACAACGCCGGGTCTGTCCCGATCGAAGCGGGCTCGATTACCGAGGACAATCCCCTTCTTTCTGTGGACATGCCCCTAGTCACGTCAGGTTCTAGGATGCATCCGTGGCTAGGCGCTCAGCGGGACATGATGGCAGCTGAGGGGGCGATCATGGGGATGGGTAGCCTGGCGGGTACGTTGCTGCGTCTGCCTTTGATCTACGGCGAAAGCGATTTCCTCCACAGGGTTCATGGCGACCTGCGACGCATGGATGATGGGCGTCCGGCCATCATCGTGCAGGAGGACATGGCTGACTGGCGGTGGTCGCGGGGGTACGTGGAGAACATGGCGGAGGCCGTTGCGTTGGCTGTGGACAAGGATAAAGCTGCTGGACGTATCTACAACGTGGCTGACAATACGGCACTTTCTACGGTGGATTGGATCAAAGCCATCGGCAAAGCCGCCGGGTGGCGCGGCAAGGTGGTACCGGTGCCCAGGGATCAGCTCCCGGAGGAGATGCGCACACACATCGAGTCGGAGCAACACCTGGTGGTGGACACGAGACGAATACGCAGCGAGTTAGGCTACAAGGATGTTGTATCGCAACAAGAGGCGCTGACGCGTTCTATCGCCTGGGAGCGTGAAAACCCTCCGGCCGATGCGGCTGGCGCGGAGTACGAATACACCATCGAGGACATGCTGCTGGCAAAGTTCGCCTAAGCCTTAGGGGGCCTTAGGCCCATTTGCTGATTGATTGGTATCGATAACGGCAACGTCTGCTACCGAATAAGGCCCAAACGAGATATAGATGCAGCAACACCCTGACAGACCACGCACGTATAAGACTGAAGGGGTGGTGCTGCGCCATTCCTCCTCCGGCGAGGCTGACCGCGTTCTGGCTATCTACACCATCGATTACGGCACCATCCACGTTGTGGGCCGCGGGCTGCGTCGTGCAAAGAGTCGCCTCACCGGACACCTGGAACCGCTATCGCACGTCGCCCTCCAACTCATGCGCGGCAAGGGGATCGACATCGTTACAGGGGCCGACACGCTCCACGGCCACGCATCGCTCCGCAACAGCCTTGAGGGGATAGCACGAGGTCTGGTGTGCTGTGAGATGGTGGAGGCCTTCGCGCCCGAGGAACACCCCAACCCGGAGCTCTACAAACTTCTGCTGGATACCCTGGCACAGTTAAACGAAGGTGAGGGTGACAGGCTGTTGTGGCATTTCGCTTTCCACGTCCTCCGCGTCACTGGCTATATGCCAGAGCTCCAGCAGTGTGTGGTGTGCAGCAACGCTGTGCAGCCAGATGAGCACCTGTTTAGCCCTGGCCTGGGCGGAGTGGTTTGTCTGAACTGCGCCAAAGACGGCGACCCTGCCGGGCCCCACGAACGCGCAGGTGCACCGCTGTTGCCGCTATCGTTGAACGCCCTCAAGGTGATGCGTTACTTCCGCGACAACCCCTACGAGGCTGTGCAGAGTTTGAACGTGGACGGTGATCTTGCGGGTGAGTTGCAGCGTGTGCTTGGTGGCTATATCCACTACCTGCTGGAGCGCGAGGTCCGCAGCTCAACCTTCCTTGCTGGGCTGTCGAGGCTGCTGCCCACCGGGCCTTAGGCCCATTTGTCACCCTTCACACCAAGTCCTTGGTGTGAAGGGTCTGGAGTGGGGTATCGTCCATGCTCTCAGATTCTTCGCTTTGCCCTTCGACCGGCTTAGGACAGCGCTCAGAATGACAGGTTGAGTAACCGTCAGGTCTTTAGCCCCCTCGCCTCAGCGACATATGGGTCCAGGGTTGCACCCTGGCCTGCTTGCTGTCTATAGATACGGATGCTAGTGTGGATGGATACGATTCATTTCTACGTAACTGAGCCTTTGAGGAAAACCTGTGTCTGATGCTGTCATACAAGTCCAGGGGCTGGTCAAACGCTTCGGCGCATTGACGGCCGTGGACGGCGTGTCGTTTACCGTGGAGCGTGGGGAGATATTCGGCATCTTGGGGCCGAACGGTGCTGGCAAGACCACCATGCTTGAGTGCATTGAAGGCTTGCAGAAGGCCGATGCTGGCGACGCCTTGGTGCTGGGAATGAACGCGTTGCAGCAACCGGAGAAGGTGAAGGACCGTGTGGGCGTGCAGCTACAGGCGTCCGCCTACTTTGAGCGGCTGACGCTGACGGAGATACTCAAGCTCTTCGGGAAGATGTACTCACGTCGCGTGGAGCCGGAGAAGCTCCTGGAGATGGTAGAGCTGACGGAAAAGGCCCATGACGTGGTCAAGGTGCTCTCTGGAGGGCAAAAGCAGCGGTTCACCCTTGCTGCCAGTCTGGTGAACGACCCCGAAGTGGTGTTCCTGGATGAGCCGACCACCGGCCTCGACCCCCAGGCGCGTCGCAACGTGTGGGAACTCATCGAGCGGATGCACGACGAGGGGCGCACCATTGTCCTGACGACGCACTACATGGAAGAAGCGCAGAAACTGTGCGGTCGCGTTGCCGTTATGGACGCCGGTGCAATCGTGGCGCTGGACTCGCCATCGGAGTTGATCAAAAAACTTCCTATCCCCTTCCACATCCGACTCTCCACGTCAGTGCCGGTGCCTATGGAAGAACTTGCGGGTCTACCGGGCGTCGAGCAGCCGGTTACGCAGGACGGTGACCACTATGTATTGCCGTCGATTAGCGCGGAAGCGACCTTACCTGCACTGCTTCAGTGGCTGAACGAAAAGGGGGCATCGCCGCTGCACCTGGAGGTGATCTCCGCCACCCTTGAGGACGTCTTCCTGGAGCTTACCGGGAAGGAGCTGCGGGACTGACATGCTGATGTCTCTGGTTCTGGCCAACCTCAAACTCATCTACCGCGATAGGCAGGCGGCGTTCTGGGCCATCGCGTTCCCGCTGATCTTCCTGCTCATCTTCGGCTTGTTCAACTTTAACGACCTGAACCCCGTCGAGGTCGTAGTCATCGACCATGCGGGCAATGAGCTTTCCGAGGGATTGATAGCAGACCTGGACTCGCTTGAGCTTTTGGAGCTGGAAGCGGGGACGGACGAAGCCGCTGCTCGACAAGAGATAGTAGACGGCGACTTAAAGTACCTGCTCATCATCCCCGAAGGGCTTGACCCGACAACCAACCCCGGCGACCTGACCCTCATCTACGACGAGAGCGAGTTCCAGACGAACCAGCTTGTCGAGGGGCTCATTACACGGTTTCTGGACGGCGCAAACCTGAGGTTGCAGGGCGTAGAGCCCCTGTTGGGGCTGCAGAGCCAGGGGATCCAGGGTCGGCCCGTGGAGTACTTCGATTTCTTGCTGCCTGGCCTCATTGGCATGGGCGTTATGACCTTCTCCATCATCGGTATGGGGACGACGATGGCCCAGTATCGGCAGCAGAGGATACTCAGGCGTATCCAGGCGACGCCGCTCAAGGTGCGAACGTTCTTCATCGCGCAGGTGCTGGCGTGGCTGGTGCTATCGCTGGTGCAGACGGCCATCATCATGGCGGCGGGCACCATCATCTTTGACGCAGTCATCTACGGGAACTACTTCTGGGTGCTGCCTCTTGTCATCCTGGCGAACCTGACGTTCCTGAACCTGGGGTTCATCGTAGGGTCGCTATCGAAGTCGGTGCAGGCAGCAAGCGGGCTGGGCAACCTCCTGACCATGCCAATGATGTTCTTCTCCGGCGTGTTCTTTCCCGCCGACAGCCTGTCGTTGATCATGTCGAATGCCGTGAAGTACCTGCCGCTGACGCCGTTGCTGGAAGCGCTGCGAGGTGTGCTCTTGGACGCTCAACCGCTCTGGGAGTTCCCAACGCAGCTCGGATTGTTGGTTGGTTGGGTGGTAGTCACGGCGATCATAGCGGTGAAGACCTTCAAGTTCGAGTAGCCCCAAGCCTCTTGATTGGGAGGACAACTATGGACTTTCAAACGCCTGAATCGTGGGATACGCTTCGCGCCGGGGTACGGGAGGTCTGCGACACGTTCGGGGACTCTTATTGGCGTGAACTGGACGTTGAGCGGGCGTACCCGGAGGAGTTCGTACAAGCGTTGGGCCAGGGTGGCTGGCTCTCCACGCTGATACCCAAGGAGTACGGCGGCGGGGGGCTTGGCCTTGTGGAGGCAAGCATCGTGCTGGAAGAGGTCAACCGCTCCGGCGGCAATGCCAACGCCGTCCACGCTCAGGTGTACATGATGGGCGTCCTGTTGCGTCATGCCAGCGAGGCGTTGAAGCGCACATACCTTCCTCAGATAGCATCTGGCGGCTTGCGGCTACAGGCCTTTGCGGTCACGGAGCCCGACGCGGGTTCTGAGACCACTCGCATCGAAACGACAGCAGTCCGCAAAGGCGACAAGTACGTCATCAACGGCTCCAAGATTTTCATTTCCCGCGTGTTGCAATCTGACATGATGCTGGTGCTGGCCCGGACAACTCCCTACTACGAGCTTGAGGATAAGACGCGGGGGCTATCGCTGTTTCTGGTCGACCTGCGAGAGTCTCGAGGGCAGCTTGAGGTAGAGCCGCTGCGGGTGATGATGAACAACCAGACCAACGCCATTGAGTTCCATGACCTTGAGGTGCCCGCCGACCACATGATCGGCACAGAAGGCAATGGCTTTCGGTGTGTCATCGACTCATGGAACGCGGAGCGCATCCTCATTGCAGGCGAGTGTATCGGCGACGGGCGGTGGTTCATCGATAGGGCGGTCAGTCGCGCGAATGAACGTGTTGTGTTCGATAAGCCCATCGGGGCGAACCAGGGTGTGCAGTTTCCCATCGCCAACGCCTATGCGCGCATCGAGGCCGCCGACCTCATCAGGTACAAGGCTGCCATCAAGTTCGATGCGGGGGAAGCGTGTGGGCCGGAAGCGAACATGGCGAAGCTGCTGGCTTCGGAGGCGTCATGGGAGGCGGCGAATGTCTGCCTGGATACCCACGGTGGCTACGGGTTCCTTGCAGATTACGACGTGGAACGGAAGTTCCGGGAGACGCGCTTGTACACTGTGGCGCCGGTGAACAATAACCTGGTGCTGGCATACCTTGGTCAGCGGGTGCTGGGCCTGCCAAGGTCTTATTAGAGACTAGGCGGCTGCGGGGGCTCCCAGGAGTTTCTCGAACTTGGTCGAGCTTCGGAACGGGCCTACCACAGCCATGTTCATGCCCTCCGGGACAATGAGCTCATTGGCCATCTTGTGAAGGTCGTCCGTGGTGATGCAGTCGATCCGCTCGACAACCTCGTCCACCGTGAGCATCTCCTTGCGCATGAGCGCCTGGCTGCCCAGCCACAACGCCACGCTGCGAGTGTCTTCCATGCGCAGCATCAGCCTACCTTTGGCGAACTCCTTGGACTTGGTGAGCTCACTCTCCGGGATGCCTGACTTCAGCTTCTCAAGCTCCACCAGGATGGTCTCAATGGCCACTATGGCATTCTTGGGATCAACCGCGGCATAGATTTCCAGGGCTCCGGTGTCTCGATAGTGGGTGTTGCCGCTGTTGGCCTCGTAGGCAAGGCCACGTTCTTCACGCAGCTCCAGAAACAACCGACTGCTCATACCTTCGCCCAAGACGGCGCTGAGCATGTCTGAGATGTAGCGTCTGGGGTGATCGACGCTGAGTCCCTGGAGGCTAAGGCAGATGTGGGCCTGCTCCGACTTTCGGTACTCTGTGCGGACTCGCGGCGCGGTTTGGTCGTTGATGGCGGGGTACCAGTCAAGGGGCGTTCCCGTCTTCCAGTCGCCCAGGTAGCGGTTAAAGCTCTCAACCACCTCTTCGTGGGTGACGTTTCCAGCTACGGATACCACGGCATTGGAGGGGACGTACTGGTGGGTGACGAACCGCATCATGGCGTCACGACTCAGCTTGCTGACAGACTCGTGCGATCCTCCGACGTCGCGACCAAGCGCCTGATTCGGCCACATCGTCTCGTCTATGAGCAGCCCTGCACGGGCGTCCGGGTGGTCGTTGCTCATGGCTAGCTCTTCCAGGATGACGCTGCGCTCTTTCTCGAGCTCGTTGGCATCGAAGAGGGGGTTGCAGACCATGTCGACCAGCAGGTCGAGGGCGATGTCGAAATGGGGCCTGGCGACCTTGCACCAGTAGGTGGTTATCTCGCGGTCTGTGCTGGCGTTCATGATGCCGCCGACACCTTCGATGGTCTCGCTTATCTCGCGCGGTGTAGGCCTGGTGGGGGTGCCTTTGAAGCAGAGGTGTTCAATGAAATGAAAAGCTCCCGCCTCTTCGTCCGATTCGTAGCGGGAGCCTCCACCGACCATAAACCCCAAAGTGACCGATCGGGTATGGGGCATGGAGCTGGTGATGATGCGCAGGCCGTTGTCCAATGTTGTCTGCTGGAACATACGTTTATTCACCTGTAATTCACTAGTGTGGGTCTGGTGAAAGCCATAGTGCGACCAGACCGAAGGCAAGGGATTTTGAGAACGATCCTCTACAAACCAGTGTACGCGGGGGCTCAAGCGGGGTCAATTTTTGAAGGCTTTAGCCGGTCTTCAACAATCGGGCTGATGCCTCTGCCCACTCCAGTAATCGGCCATCGTCAGCAAGCACGTCTTCCGGGATGGAGTAGTAGGGCATGTTGCCGAATTTCGTGGAGCCTGCTGACGTGTACCGATCACGGTTGGCGTCAGCAACCTTGAAGTGTGCGTAGCCGTCATGGTTGACCAGAGCGAACATCTTTGCGTCCAGAAAAATGCCCGCGCCGCCGAACATCTTCTTCCACGTCACCGGCCCCAGTGGCGACAGACGATCCACCATGTCCTCGGCGACCTCGCCCACTTTTGCTGAGAACTTTGTACTCTTCTTGGCCATGTCGCTACCCTCCCTGCCCCTTCGTGTAACTTATTCTACAAGTTCCTGAGCCGAGCCTGATTCATGCGTTTGAACGGTGACCGTAGGTCGAGGACATCGCGAAGGAAATCGCCCAACACCACGAAACACAGTGCAGTGACGCTCAACGCGATCGCGGGCACCAGAGTCAGCCACGGTGCAACCTCCAGGAACTCTCGACCATCACTCAACATACCGCCCCAGGACGGATTCGGCGGCGGGACGCCCAAGCCCAGGAAGCTCAGTGCAGCCTCGGCCACCAGCGCCGTGGCAACGAACCCCGTGGCGTAGGCCAGCACGGGCCCCAGGCTGTGGGGCAGGAAGTGCCAAACCAGTATCCGCGTGGAGCTTGCTCCGATGGAGTGCGCCGCCAGGATGTGCGCAGAGGCTCGGACGCTCAACGCGCTCGAACGGGCAAGTCGCGCCACCTGCGGCGTAAGGGCGACGGCGATTGCTGCAATGACGGTGTTGGCCGAGCCCCCGAACGTCGCGACGATCACTACAGCAAGCACCATCAGCGGGAAGCCGAAGAAGGCGTCTACAACACGCTGCACCAGCAGGTCCAACCAGCCGCCTCGATACGCGGATGCCAGACCGATCACGGTGCCGATTGCCGTGCCCAGCGCGACGCTTGCCAGGCCGATGTACAGGGCAAAGCGCCCTCCGTGGAGCGTTCGACTGAACACGTCCCGGCCGAAGTTGTCGGAACCCAGCAGGTAGCCATCACCGGGTGATTGCAGTCGATGTGGCGTGTCCTGCGCTAGCGGGTCGTCAGGCGCGATGACGCCAGCAAACACGGCTGCGAAAACGATGAGTAGCAACACGATCGCCGCGACTAGCACCACAGGCCTGACGCGGCCGAGGGCTAGGACGCGTTTGATGAACGCCGTGTTCACGACGTACCAGCCTGGCTACGTGCTGGCGTGTATGAGACACGGGGGTCGGCGCGGGCGTAGGCCAAGTCAAGCAGCAAGTTGACCAGCAGCATCGCTACGACTAACAGCGTAACCAGGCTCTGGACTACAGGGAAGTCGCGCGCCAAAGCAGAGTCGACCAACCCTCGCCCGATGCCCGGCAGCCCAAAGATCGACTCCAGGATGAGCGTGCCACCAAGCAGCGCGCCGAACTGCACTCCCAACACCGTGATGATGGGCAGCAGGGCGTTACGTAGGGCGTGGCTCAGCAACACCGCTCGCTCTGGTAACCCCTTTGCTTGAGCGACCACGATATAGGGCTGGCTCAGCGTTTCCAGCATGCTGGCCCGCGTGACCCGCACGATGTGCGAACCGAACTCCCACGTCAGCAGCAGCACGGGCCAAAAGACCATGAGGGCGTGGTTCCACGGATCGTCGAACGGGCCGGTGTAGACGATGGGCGGCGACCAACCGAAGAGCAGCAGCAATCCCAGAATCGCTAGCAACGCTAGGAGGAAGCTGGGAACGGCCTGCCCAGGTAGAGCGATGAGTCGGATGAGGTAGTCAGGCCATCGGTCGCGCTGCCAGCTTGCGATGATGCCCAGCGGCACCCATATCAGGGTTGATGCAGCCAGGGTGTAGAGGGCCAGAAGGCCGGTGACGGGAAGCTGTCTCGCCAACTGGGAGCGGATGGACTGGTTATCGATGAGCGAATCGCCACCGAAGTTGCCGTTGACCATATCCCAGAGCCAGCCACCGTACTGTCGTAGCAAGTGGTCGTTGAGGCCAAGTTCCGCTCTAAGAGCCTCTCGCACCTCCGGGCTGTGTGTCGTCTCTCCACCACCGCTCAATATGGTAGCGGCCACATCGCCGGGCAGGACGCGCATGATGCCGAATACGATCATTGACGCCAGCAACGCCGTGGGGACGATGAGGGCCAGTCGACCTAGCAGGTAGCTGATGGTCATTGTTGAGGACACTCCGCGCTACTGTTCCTTGCCGGATAAGCGAGACAATGACAGGCTACACCATTGCAGGATAGGCCGGGCCTGCCAACGCTTTGGAATGCGGCTATTTCTCGTTCTGGTCTATCCACACGGTAGCGAAATCAGTGTTTGAGTGACCGTCCTCTGGGGGGATGACGAGCCCCTTCACGTAGCTGCGATACGGCGCGACGTAGATAGCCTCCGCGATCGTGACGACGTAGGTCTGTTCAACGAAGATGTACTCCTGCAAACGACGCCATATATCGAGGCGACGCTCCGGCAGCGTGGCTTCACGCAGCAGCCTGTAGAACTCCGACACCTGCGGGTCTTCATGCTTGGCATAGGAGTCCGGGCTCCTGCTGTAGACGCCGTAGACGCCTTCGGTGCCCTCCGGAATAGGCAGCACAGAGAGTCGACCCTGCTGGCTATCGAAGTCGAGGCTCACACGAGCCCGGTTCCACTCACCTTCATCGATGACCTGGATACGCAGATCGACGCCTAGCTCTTTGAGCTGCGCCTGGAGCAACTCGCAGCCGGGCGTCTGGCGAGCGCGACACAAATGACCCATGCTGAAGCCGTCTGCATAGCCAGCCTCTGCCATCAACCGCTTCGCTTCAACACGTCGCTCGGCCAGGGGCTCCGTATCGAATGTGGGCCAGACCACGAAGGCCTTGTCCTTGAACGGGTTGGGTGGCCCCAGGCTAGGAGTAGTCCAACCGAACCCTCCCAGCGCCACAGGGATGGAGGCGTCACGGTCTACCCACAGCGCGATGGCTCGGCGAACACGCGGGTCCTGCCACGGTCCCTCTTTGAGCATGTTGAAGGCCAGGCGGAACATACCGCCCTCAATCTCCGCGTAGTAGACGTCATCGCCCAGATCGTCGATGTAGCCCTGCTTGCGCTCCGTGGTCAAATAGTGCCCGAAGCCACGAGCACCGCCGTCGAGTCGACCCGACCGGAATGCAGCGTCCATGGCGGCTGGCTCCTTCACGATGATGTAGTCGATGCCATCGAGGTACGGCAGCGGGTTGCCGACATCGTCCACCTCGAAGTAGTCATCGAATCGACGCACCTGCACCTGGGTGCCGCGCTGGTAGTCCTCGAACACGAACGGGCCAAGTCCCACCAGACCGATGTCCAGGGGGCTGACGCTCATGTCGCCTGCCAGCAATCGTGGCTCCATCAGGTGCTTGGGGTGCGCGAATTTGAGACGGGGGTTGGCCAAGACGTCCAGGAAGAACTTGTTGCGCGCTCCAAGGGTTATTCGTACGCGGTTGTCGGATAGGGCCTCGACCGACCGGATGTCACCCAGATCGCCCTTGAAATAGGCGGGCGCGCGCACCTTCCCGTCCAGATGGTAGCCGTTCAGGGCTAGGTCAAACCAGAACACCACGTCCTTCGGTGTGAAGGGTGTCCCATCGTGCCAGATGGCATCGTCGCGCAGGGTGAACGTCCATTCCGTGAAGCCTGGATCGGCGACCCAACTGGTGGCCAAGTACGGGCAGGCGAGATAGAGGTTCCCCCTACAGCGCATGACCAGGTTGCCGGGGCCGAACAGCGCTCCCGCCACGTGGTGCAGTGCGATGCTGCTGGTTCGCATGGTATCGAATCCGGATGGAGGGTCGCTGCGGTTGGCCAGTACCAGCACGTCGCCGTACTTTGGCGAGAGGGCGCTGCGGTCCTCGATGCCCGTCACGCCGGTCAGGGGCTCGTCCAGGTCTAGAGCGACGGCGGTGACAGGCGTAGGTGTTCTGCTTTGGTTTGTTGAAGTGTTGGGAGATGCCGCATCGTCCGTGCTGCTGGTGCAGGCCAGGACGATGGCCAAGGTGCACACGATGAGGGCTGCGGCGATGCGGTGTCTCATAGCTCCATTGTCGTAGCGTGTGCCAAGCGGCACAAGGCATGTTGGCTTCTGGTGGTAATACGCCCGACCAACCGCAGTGGTTCTGGGGGCTACGTATGCACCGCTGTGACCACGGCGTCGTTCGGGTTGGCGGCGTCAAAGAACACCACCGCGCAGTAGCGACCAGCCACCATCTCCCCCGCCGCGATATTGCGCGCCACCGGCACGTCCTCCAGCCACGTCGCCAGGCTGCCGGACACCTGAACTGTTGCTTTGTAGGTGGTGCCGTTGAAGCTCTTCACTGTTGCCTTCAGCAGTTCCATGGTTTCTCCTTATAGATCGGATAGGGAAATACGCTGGATGTACTTCTGCCCGGTGCCGCGGTTCAGTTCCAACTCAAGCGACGCGACACGTCGCTTGGCCGACGTCAGCCCTGCACGACTGTCTGTGATCTCTACAACGTCGTAGAGTTCTTGGCCGCAGTTGGGTGGCGCTTGCAACTCCCCTGACGTGCTCTGGATATCCAGCGTACGGACCAGGTCGGCCGCGTGGCCCTGGGCCTTCGCCAGCGTGTCCTGGTTGAGGTCATGCACCTGGCGTAGGCGCTCCCCCAGCAGTGGGACTTCATCCCAAGCAAAGGCTTCTCCCATCCCGGCGGCTCCGAACACTTGAACCCTGGTGGTCTCCAAGCTCGATTGGGTATAGCGCGCCTGATGGAACGGGTGGTCGATGCCAAACGTGTAGTCGGTAGCATCGCTAATCAGAGGGTCTCGAAGCCGGGCCTCTCGACCACGGAAGTAGAGCAAGTCGGGAGCCATTGCCAGAAGTCATCGAACAGCTGTAGAACCCGTCTCGCCAGGATGGATGGTGAAGTTAGGCTTTTGTGTGGTCATCGTGGAGCTGGGACTTGGGGCGGTCACCGAAAGACCTACCTGCGCCAGGATGAACGTGAGGATGGTCAGCAGGCTGGAATTGCCCGCAACCCAGGACACCTGACGGCGAGCTCGCCAGCACATCGTTCACCGCCACCGCGCTGCTGTTGGATGCGCCGGTGTTTTTGATGGCCTCCCGCGCGTCCAGTTGCTCGTACACAATGACCGAGCCGTTGCCTGAGTCGGCGTCGCCCGGAATACGCACACGCTCCACATTCCCAGTGCGTGCCGCGTTGGTAGAGTTCAGACGTATACCTTCAGCAGCAATGGCACTGTCCTTGCCCGATAAGGCGATCCATGCTCCCGCCGTAGCAGAGCCACCTCTGAGATTGATGCCATCGTTGTCAACATCACGCCTAATGACGTTCCCTGACGTGAAGATCAACACTCCGGCGTTGTCTATGTACGCCTTGACCGTTCCATTCTGTTGGAACTCTGCCAGACGCCCTGCTCCTTGTTGATCCACTATCACCCCGGGTAGGGCATCGTTTGTGGTGATGGTCCGCAGCCAGCCCTGGCTGTCTAAGCCTTGGACGATGCTGTATTCCTCGCCGGCCAATCGCAAAGCCATAAAGACCTCCTTCTTGTGCCTCGTCTAAGAGAGCACGTAGTCTGCGCTGAGGGTGAATGACGTGCCGGTGAAGGCCGTCACTTTCAGGTAGACCTTCTGGCCCCGGCACATGGCCGTGGTGGCGTGGCGGCCCGTCCCTGTGAAGAGACGTTTGCCCCCGCCAAACCATTCGGAAAGTCGACTGCTCCAGAAGAGCACCTGCACTTCCAGGCTGGTGAAGCCCGTGCCGCCGATATCGACGTCAAAGCGAGCTTCTTCGTAGCCGGGTGTGTCTATGCCTGCCGACTCCGCCGGGTCAGAACCCTCCACGGCGGTCACAGAGCTCCGATGGAGTAGCGGCACTGTAGGGTCGTAAACGGGCGCTTTTGACATCCCGTTCTCATCGATGCGGACGTTGGTCATTCTGCGTTACCTCCTGCTGGCGACGGGGGCATCGTGTACCGATGCAGGCCGTTCTGCCGTATGATGGTTTTACTGGAGACTTATCTGTGGCTCTGTTTATCGTTTTTATCGCGTTCATCTGGGGTGGATCTATGGGGGTCACCCTTCTGATGACCAAATCCCGGTTGGCCCCAGGCGACGCGTCCCTCGGCGACCAGCTCCTCGTGCGATTCGTGGCCCTCATCGCCGTAAGCATCGCCATGTTGACCCTGGGTCTGGTGTCCGGCAGGACCATTGCCGCGGATGACACTACTCGCTTGGTGCCGTACCTCTGGGGGGCAGCGGTGCTCCCGCTGTTCATCCCATCCCTCAAGAGCACCGGTATCTCCCTGCTGTCCTCCGAGAAGCTGATATACACTTCGGTGCTCCTGTCCGCTGCAGGTGGGTTCATCCTGGCTATGGCCACACTGGTGAGCCTGATCATGAACAACCGGGAATTTGTGTAGCGCGCCCTGCTAGTCTCTTATGCCGACGAGCTTAGACAGCTTGAGGGCGTTGAAGTTGGCTACAGCCGTGTACCACTTCACCCGCACCCGTGTGGCGTCCTTGGCCTCCAGGCTTCCCACGCGCTCTGCCGTCAAACCACCGGGGGCAGTCAACCCCGAGACCGCGCCCTCGCCGTATTGCAGTGCGAAGATGCTTGAGCAGTCGTCCGATGTTCCGACGGTCTGGTCGTCGGCGATGTGGTCATTGACCCCGATGGGCACCCCATCGTAGTACTCCATCATCTGGCCGAACTCGTTGCTGTCCGTGACCAGCATCCCGCTGCCCGTCGCCCTCGATAGCGCTGTGAGCTTGCGTCGGGATCGCCTCGACATCAGCAGCATGTGGGGCTTGCCCTCCACCACCTTGTCGATAGCCTCGTCGAGCTTGTCGAGCGTCAGCGCCGCGCCGTTGGTGCCCATCGATACCGTCTGACCCGCCGTTGTCAGCTTGTCCACGCGATCGAACGACTTCGCATCCACGGCGATGTCCCCATTGATGAAGGTGTCCTCAAACTTGGTGCGCACGGCCTTGGCCTTCAGCTGCACCACAGCGGCTTCCAGGTCTTGGAGGTTGGAGCGAGTTGCCTTGAGGAAGTTGTCCACGTCAGCATCCCCGCCCAGGATCTTCAGGGTGGCGGTGACCTGGGTAAAGGTGGAGGTGGATTCCGTCCACGTATCGCCAACGTCAAAGAAAGTGGCTGTGGGGGCGGTGTTCTCCTGGTTGTAGGTGAGGCCGTTGCCCTCACTTCAATGAACGGCAGGGTCTGGAGCACGGGGCTTTCCTGGATGATGGTCTCAATGACTCCGGTGAGGAGCACGTCGTTGGAGAGCTTTGCAGCCTCCGCAAGTGTCAGCGCCATTGCCTTAACCTCCTGGCAGTGTTGTTTCCCGTCACGACGACGATGTGTTGTCGATGTGCTGGCAACAGAATACGAATATATGTTCTGTACCCACAAGAAGGAAATGGCAGTGCGAGGGCGAGATATTCGAGGGGTCGGTTCCTTCCCTCATTGGGGGAAGGCATCCATAAAGAACGCATAAAGCGCAGATTCCAAACCTTGATTCGCGAAAATATTTGACAATACCACAAATTGATATGTATTATATGCGCATAAAGCGCAGAATAACGGCATAAAGCGCAGAAAAGAGAATCGATATGAGAATAGGCCGGAAGGATTTTGACAAAGGCCATAAAGGGAATGTGTATCAGGCTATCTGGAGGATGATAGGAGAGGATGAAGCGGTTGACGAGGCCGAACTCCGTACCGCCTATGACAGTGTTGTCGATCCAGATAAACCAGCATTTGACGACGTCCTAAGAGAGCTACGGGCTGAGCTGGAAACCAAGGATATCGAAGGAGGCACCTACTACGTCCACCGGAAGACCTGGCTTTCCACCAGTGAGGCAGCCCGACGTCTAGGGGTATCTAAACGAACTGTTCAGGCGTGGGCTCAGCAGGGAAAACTCATAGGACAGCGTGTCGGTCATGGCATCACCTCCCATAGGCGTATTCGTTTTGCAACGGACACAGTTGACGAGTGGCTGCGTGGCAACCGGCAAGCTACTGTGGAATCTCCCGGCGCGGCCGGACCGGTCGTTATGGACGTAGCAACGGCTGGCGTTTGGGACAACGCCCAGGATGGGGTTTATGACCGAATGTAAACGGGGAGATTGTGTATTAGTGAATGCCCTTCTTCCAGGGTCTGAGGAGCCTGTGTTGCGCCCAGCTCTTGTGGTTAGCTCTGAAACATATGGTATGGCTAGAAACCAGTTGGTCGTTGCAGCGATAACTGCGAACCCTAAGCCCTTACGACCTGGAGACACCGTGATAGCTGGATGGCGTGAAGCGGGCTTGCTTGCACCTTCCGTGGTCACTGGAGTTGTTATTACGATCTCTAGTGATTCAGTTGCGAGACTTTTAGGGTCGTTGACAGCCAGCGATCAAAAATCTGCTGACGCGAGTTTAAACTTGAGCCTTGGGCTGTAGCGAAGGCTCAATGTTCCGTATTTTGTATTTCATGAACAACGATTTGTCATTCCCACGCCGAATTTGTTTGACTGGAGAATGTCGGAGACCGCGGATGTATACGCGCAAGCTAGAAAACATATTCTAAAGGAGGTTGAAATGAGTAATTTGGGACCAGCCCACGACAATCACGCCAACCAACTTAACCCGAATAATGATGCTTTCTGGGAATCTCGTGGATGGGGTTCTCGACCAGAGGACTGGGAGGAACGGAGCGAAGAGAAAACAAAGGAGTTGCTACCTAACACTACCGATCCACTGTCAGAAAAATAGTTGAGTGAACCTGATTCCAATCATAGGCCGCTCGTGATCAGAATCAGGTTGCACCTCGGTATATTAAAGAAAGACCCAACCCAATCATGAACGACAACCATACCCTGGACCTGCACGGCATGACGTGGCTTGAGGCGTTGCCTGCCTTCATCCAGTTCTACAACAGCGCGGTGGCTCGCGGCGACAAAGCCAAGCTTGAAGTCGTGCACGGCTACGGCTCCAGCGGCGAAGGCGGCGTGCTGCTCAAACGCACCCGAGCCTTCCTTGAGAGCCATGCGGAGTCGCTTGAAGTGTACACGGACAGCAACCCCGGCCACACCTTCGTCGTAGCTAAGACTGCGCTGCCGGACACCGTGGACATGCTGTGTGAGGACATCCTGGCCTACTGCGATACAGCCAAACCCCAGAGCAAGATCATCGGCAAGTTTCGTCGGAGCGGCCAGCCGGAAGTGCTGCAGGCCATCCGTACGTTGGAGTCACAGCGACGTCTGACCGCCAGGCTCAAGGGCGCACTTAAGGTGTACGAGTCGGCGTAGGGGATTTAGGGACGTATTTTTCAGGGCGTATAATGTACGAAGTGGCATCGAACATGTGGAGGGTCTTGGATGAAGAAGCGAATAACAGCGGCCCTGGGCATAGCGCTTGTGCTTGCCATTGTCGCCGTGTCAGCGACAGCCGTGCTGGCCGACTCCGACGATGCTGCGCAGACCAAGCTGGACGCCACGGTGGAGTCCGGTAAGCTGACCCAAGAGCGGGCCGACGCCAAGCTGGACTGGCTCACCACGGACAAGGCGTTTGCGCCCAAGAAAGAGATCGTTGACCTGGAGGGTTACCTGACCAAGCTAGTCGCAGCGGGCAAGCTCACCCAGGCGGAGGCCGATGCCAAGTTGGGGCGTTAGGCTCCAGGAAATTCAGGCCCCAGAACTTCGTCATCATCGTCCCATGCGTGCGCGTGGCGTCTATGCAGGTGCCCAATACTGGCGCGCATGAGTACCATCGCTGTCAGACCCGCGATGCCCACCACTGGCCAGACCGGCACCTCGTAGGCGATAGTCCCCATCACCAGCACCCCATATCCGAACACCAATCCGATGAGCGAACTGTAGGGCATCTTCTGTCCGCCGCTGATGACAATTATGGCGATAGCCACAGCAATTACGCCGATGCCCGTGAACTGCGCGATACCGACTCCCGCCAACGTCGCCACGCCATCGCCACCGCGGAACCCGGAGAAGATGGAGTACCAGTGTCCCAAGATTGCCGCCGCGGCTGGCACCACGAACCATGCTCCATCAACCCCCATGAGGCTAGCGAACACCACGGCCAGTGCGCCCTTCGCCATGTCGCCTATCATCACGGTCATGGCAGGGAGCTTGCCCACGCTTCTGCGCACGTTTGACGAGCCCGCCAGTCCGGAGCCGACAGCGAAGATGTCCACACCGTGTCGACGACTCAGCTGATCAGCCAGAGGCAGCGCGCCCAGGAGGTACGCGCCCACCACGGCGAATATGAATGTAGAGATAGGAAAAGTGAAGAAATCGGTCATTGGAAGTGCCCTCGCCGCTCCTCGCAACCCGATGTGTTAGGCAGCAATTCCGATGTTACGGCGCAAAGGAGCTACTTCGAGCGTACAGCGAAGCTAGGAGGGGTGTCAACATAACGTAACGCCCGCGACGGGGTGAAGACGCGGGTCATTTTGAGGAAGCGGAGCGACCGAAGAATCTCAGAAACTTCGCATACGCATATGTGGGTAGTGGAGACTAAACGCCTCCCAACATCGCCAGGTCACACGGCCCCCGGTCGATAAAAGACTCTAAGGGTCACCGCCAGGTCATATGGGTCCAGGGTGACGCCCTGGTCAGCCGGCAGGGGTCTCGTTGAGGGCACCGCACTGTGGGCACTTGATGACCTCGTCGGTGATGTCCCGCTGCAGGTCTTCTGCTAACCGCACGCCGCACTCGCCACACTCGTAGTAGATATCGCCAGCGCCGGCCCCTGAACCGATGTACGCTGGGCTGAAGGTGGGTTCGTTGAGCTTCCGGCTACCGATCTGGGACGCTTCAATGACGTTCAGCTTAAATGTTGCCATGTCTCGGACCTACTATCGATGTTGATTCGGCTAGTGTAGGGTCACCCACGGCCTGTGTCACCTTGTGGCCGTCGGTCGTTCGTGCGGCATAGTGGCCTAACGGGCGCAGTTTGTGTAAACTTGGTCGTCGCCAGTGTTGGCGCAACTCCGTGGGGGAGGAAGAGGGCAAGATGATTTCGGTAGAAGATAACAAGCAGCTAATGGAAGTTGGTCCCGGCACGCTCATGGGCGATTTGATGCGCCGCTACTGGCAACCGGTCGCTGCCGTCGCTGAGTTAGACGATAACCCGATCAAGAACGTGCGACTCATGGGCGAGGACCTGGTCATGTACAAAGACAAGAGCGGGACGTACGGGCTTGTGGACCAACACTGCCCACATCGTCGAGCCGACCTGTCATACGGCATTCTTGAGGAGTGTGGTCTGCGCTGTAACTACCACGGCTGGCTCTTTGATGAGACAGGCGCGTGCCTAGAGCAACCCTTTGAAGAGGTTGCCTATCCGGAGGCCCACTTCAAGGAAAAGATAACCATCAAGGCGTACAAAGTAGAGGCTAGGGCAGGCCTGTTGTGGGCGTATATGGGCCCATTGCCAGCGCCGCTCGTGCCCGATTGGGATGTCTTTAGCGATCGTGGTTATAAGCAGATTTCGTTCACAAAGATTCCTTGCAACTGGTTCCAGTGCCAGGAGAACAGCATTGATCCCGTTCATCTCGAGTGGCTGCACGGTCGATGGTCGTACCACCTCACCAACGGCGCTTCAAGAGAGCCAAAGGCCCACCTCAAGGTCGGATTTGGTGAGTTCGAACATGGCCTGTCCTATCATCGTGTCTCTGAGGGCAGCGATGA